>CAZGHZ010000036.1:0-39977 GCA_964525655.1 uncultured Occallatibacter sp. | reverse complement strand
CGCTCGGCGTCGGTGACGAAGTAGGGGCTCAGGTAGCCGCGGTCAAACTGCATTCCGTCGACCGTCTCCAGGCCCGTGTGCATGGTCTTCGACTCTTCGATGGTAATGACGCCATCCTTGCCCACAACCTTCACTGCCTCGGCGATGATGTCGCCGATTTCCAGGTCGCCGTTGGCCGAGATCGCGCCCACCTGGGCCACGGAACTCGGGTCGACAGGCTTGGAAAGTTCACCCAGGGCTCCGCCCGTGGTCCACTTGCCGTCCTTGTCGCGGGTGCCGATGATTGTTGTTACGGCCTTGTCAATGCCGCGCTTGAGGGCCGTCGGGTTTGCCCCGGCTGCCACGGTCTTCACGCCTTCGCGGAAGATCGACTGCGCCAACACGGTCGCTGTGGTCGTCCCGTCGCCGGCAACGTCGCTGGTCTTTGAGGCCACCTCGCGGACAAGCTGCGCACCCACGTTTTCCATTGGATCCTTCAGCTCGATTTCCTTGGCTACCGTCACGCCGTCCTTGGTGATGGTCGGGGAGCCGAACTTCTTCTCGATGACCACGTTCCGGCCCTTGGGTCCGAGCGTTGCCTTCACTGCATCCGCCAGCGTGTTGACGCCGCGCAGGATCGCCTGACGGGAATCTTCACCGTGCAATATCTGCTTTGCCATTTTTGTTTCTCTCCTCATCCAGTGGTCAGCTGACAGCAGTCAGCTAACAGTTGTTGTGATCATTCGCAGCGTTCAGTCTTTGACTGTCGGCTGTGAGCTGTTAGCTGTCAGCTACTTCTTAACGATGCCGAGGACCTCTTCCTCGCGCATGATAAGGAACTCCTCGCCGTCGATCTTGATCTCCGTGCCGGAGTATTTTCCGAAGAGGATCTTGTCGCCCGCCTTGACATCCAAGGGGAAAACCTTGCCCTCGTCGTTGGACTTGCCCTTGCCTACTGCGATCACTTCGCCTTCCTGCGGCTTCTCTTTGGCGCTGTCGGGGATGATGATGCCCCCGCGGACGGTTTCGCCTTCTTCGAGACGGCGAACAAGAATACGGTCGTGAAGCGGGGTAAACGTCGTCGCTACTGATGTCGATGCCATTTCTTTGCTTCTCCTTAACGCGCGGACAAGGGGCTGCCTCGCCGCGGGATTTGAGTGGTTATTTGAGGAAAAAACGCCTCGGAATCGCGGGTTCCGGCTCCAAAATCGCCGGCGGGAAACCCGGTTGAGCACTTGTGCCAGCCATGCGCTAGCACTCTCGCCTTCCAATTGCTAACGATAGGCAAGCCCGATGCAATTTGTCAAGGGGTAGTTCATTAATTCTTGAGCGTAACGCACTAATAAAAATCTGCCAATTGACCGGTAGTCTTGCTTCGGGACTCAGAAGAAACGGCCTAGCCATTCCGAATCCGCAGGCAGTCTCTGGCCACGCGATCTCCACTCGCGGACGCTGAGCGTGGCACTATAGAATAGATTTCATGCTTCGCCGCGTCTACCTTCGCCCCTGTTTGCTCGCAACCTCGCTCCTGCTGGTCCTCTGCACGCTCGCCTCCGGCGCCCAGGACCAACCTTCGAGTCGCGGCCGGAAGTACAAGCCGCTTCCGCCCTCCGCTCGAATCGAGGTCACGGTTCTGCGCGACGTCAATGGCAAGCCCATCGAGAATGCCGCTGTCATCTTTCACTCCATGCAAGGCGGGAAGGACAGGAGCAACATGGAGCTCAAGACCAACGAGGACGGCGAAACAATCATCGACGTGCTCCCGATCGGTGACGTGGTGCGCTTGCAGATTATCGCCAAGGGTTTCCAGACTTACGGCGAGGACTTCAAGATCGAAAAACCCGAGATGGCCCTCGAAATCCGGATGAAGCGCCCAGGCGAGCAGTATTCAATCTATAAGGATCACGGCCAGTCGACTGACGCTGGCCAGAATCCGCATGGCGATAAGCCAGCCACTCCTTCTGCTGGATCGCCGAAGGATGATGGGAAGGCTTCGGGACCTGCCTCCGACACCACCCCTACTCCAACGTCGAAAGACAAGCCCGCCGCCCAACCCAACCCGCAGTCCGGCCAATCTCAGCCGCCAAAGTAGATCGGCGCCCTTCCAAGGCAGGACGATGAACCACCAACCACTCCTCGGCAAAACTGCACTGGTCACCGGCGGCGCGCGGCGCGTCGGACGCGGCATTGCGCTGGCCCTTGCAGAGACTGGCGCGGATGTGGCCATTACCTTCCGCAACTCCCGCACAGAAGCCGTTGAAACCACCCGCGAGATCGAGAATCTTGGCTGCCGCGTTCTCGCCGTCGAGTGCGACGTGCGTTCCGAGGCCTCGGTGCGCGATGCCGTCGTCGCCACCATTGGCCATTTCGGCCGGCTCGATCTCCTGGTCAACAACGCCGCTGTCTTTCAGTCGGCCCCGCTCGAATCCCTCACCCTCGACCAGTGGGATACAGTCTTCGAGACCAATGCGCGCGGGCCTTTTCTGGTGGCCCGCGAGGCCCTCCCACATCTGCACGCAGCTCACGGCCGCATCGTCAACATCGGCTCGCTGGGAGGGATCAAGGCCTGGGTAACCCACGCCCACTATTGCGCATCCAAGGCCGCTGTGCGCATGCTGACGAATGCCATGGCGAAGGCATTTGCGCCAGAGGTCAGCGTCAACTGCGTCGCCCCCGGCTGGATTGAGATTGAAGAGAGCGACGCTCGGCAAGCCGCCCATTTTGCGCTCAAGACCCCCATGCAGCGCAACGGTACTGTGGACGACGTAGCTCAAGCCGTCCTCTTCTTCGCCACCGGACCGCACTTCATCACAGGCCAGATTTTGACCGTCGATGGCGGGCTGGGACTATAGAGAGTTTTCGGATTTACTGTTGACTTCCGTGCCCCATTCATTCCGCGCTTTTCTGCGGAATGGGTGGGATACCTACAAAATTCCGGTCTACGCAATTCCCGAGAATGATCTGGATGCAGGCTTTCCTGCCGCAAATCGCCGTAGCTCTATCGCGCGAAGAGCCGCTTCAAGAAGCCAGGCTTTGCCGCCTTGGAAGGGTCGTCGCCGGGCCCGGTGTCGTCTTTCTTCCGGGGTGCGGCAAACCGCTTGGCGTGGAAGCGTAGCGGGACGTGCTCCCAAAGCCCCATTGGCTCCGGCTGCACCGGCCAAGGCGCTCCGTCTACGGCGGCGCGCGGGTTGGTGACGCACAGCCGCCGCGCCGTCTCCTCGCCAGCCCGCTTGGCCACGTGGTTATAGGCCTTTTTCAAATGCGGAGCCCGCCATTGCGTGTTGTGTGCATCCGTGGCGAGAAAGTGAATCCAGTTGCGATCGAGCAGTTCGTTGGAAAAAGCCTCGGCCATCTTGCCGAATCGCCCGTAGAGCGATCCAGCCGTCACCTGGATCAGGCTTCCTCTGCGCACCCATTCGGCCAGGATCTCCGGCTGGATCAGCACAGCCGGGTACCGTTCCGGATGGGTGACGATCAGAGTGTATCCGGCCGATTGCAGCATCAGCATTGCGTCGTTGATCTGCGGCGGAATCGCCGAGTTGTCGAATTCGATCAGCAGGTACCCCTTGCCGTCGATCGAGTAGTTTAGGGGGTTGGCCACCGCATCGTAGACATTTTCCGCCGTCATGTGGAAGTCGCAAGCCAGGCTCAACCCCATCTCCCCGTCCACGTGTTCGCGCAGCTCCTGGTAGCGCTCTTTGATGAGCGAGACCTCAAAGGGATAGCGCTCGCTGGCGTGGGGTGTACACACAATATGGGTGATGCCGTCGGCTGCGGCCGCCCGCACCATGGCGAGAGAGGTGTCCAGGTCGGGCGACCCGTCGTCAACGCCGTAGATGAGATGGTTGTGAATGTCAATCATGGTTGGCCAGCTCCCAGCTTCGCCACACGGATCTCAATGGGTCGCCAGCGCCTCAATCATCGAGGAGAAGATCTTCCAGCCGTCTTCCGATCCCAGAATCAGTTCGCTCGACCGGTCCGGATGGGGCATCATTCCCAGGACATTCCTTTTTGCATTTAGAATGCCCGCAATATTGCTCAATGAGCCGTTCGGGTTTGCCTCCTGTGTAATCTCCCCTTTTGGGGAGGCGTATCGGAAGGCGATTCGGTCCTCGGCTTCAAGTTCGTGCAACTGCTCAGGCTCACAGAAGTAGTTGCCCTCCATATGGCCGATCGGGAGTTGCAGCACCTCGCCCTTGACCAACTGGTTCGTAAAGGGACTATTGGTGGTTTCGACGCGGAGATGAACCTGTTTGCAGATGTACTTCAATCCGGCATTGCGCATCAGCGCGCCGGGCAGCAGGCCGGACTCAGTCAAAATCTGGAATCCGTTGCAGATGCCCGCCACCAGGCCGCCACCGTCGGCAAAGCGCTTGACCGCTTGCATAACCGGCGAAAAGCGCGCAATCGCTCCGGTGCGCAAATAATCGCCATAGGCAAAACCGCCCGGAACCAGCACCGCATCGACGCCCTGCAAATCCTCTGAATCGTGCCAGAGAAAGGTGACCGGCTGATGAGCCACTTCGGCGATCACATTGTAGGTGTCGTGGTCGCAATTGGAGCCAGGAAAGACAAGAACCCCAAATTTCATGCTTCTAGGGTATCAGCTTCCGAGGGCTGGTCATAGGGCGCTGGAATGGAGAACCTCTCAAAGGAGAGGCGGCTCATCTGCTGAAGGGCCAGACCCAAAAGGCCATCCCGACCAGAGCGATAGCCGCACCGCTTAACACCTCTCCATATCGTTCGAACGCGCCAAGACTGAAGTTCTGCAACCGCCCCGCAGAGGCCACACAAACCAGGACATACGTCGCAATCGTGCTCGCCGCAAAAAACGCGGCCATCACGGCAATCAACCCAATGCCGTATCTGCCCGCAGCAAAGAAAACAGGAATTCCCTCCACCATTGGCGATGAACCGACGATGAGCAGCAAAGCGGTGCGGCTTCTTCTCTTTCCTTTCGCAGCGTTCCCATCTTGCGCTTTTTCGGCCCTATCGCCATGCGAGTGGCCGTGATGGTGGTGTTGTTCGCGCCACCCCGAAACCGCAACCCAAATCCCGAATCCGATCAGCGCGAGGCTGGAAGCGGTGTCGATGGCTGCTCCGGTACGTCTAGCGGCCGCCACTCCGGCCATCCAAACCAGAAAGGCAATCACCAGCGTCGAAAGAACATGCCCGGAACCCGCTTGAAGCGCGACACGGGCGGTTTCGGCCTTTGACCAGGCTCGCTGGCGGGCCATCAGGACGATCGGAAGCCAGTGGTCCGGCACGATGGTGTGCAGCACGCCCACCACGGCCACCGCGCCGATCAGCAGCAATTGCGGACCCTGGTTCATTCCGCCTCCTGCTTCTTCAGCAGGGCGAACCAGACGCCGTTGAAGTTGCCCTCGTCGCTCATTTCAAAGCCCACGTTCGCCGCCATCCGCCGCCACGCTTGTTTCGACGAGAGAGTGAATGAGAGCAAGTTAGCCACGGCGAACATGCTCCAGCCCGGCGTCCACACGACGAGAAGCAGGCGTCCCCCCGGCTTCAGCACTCTCATCGCCTCGCGCAATCCTTGCTCCTTCTGCCGACCCAGATGATCGATGGCATGGGCACTCACAACGGCGTCGAAGCTCCGGCCCTCGAAGGGCAGTGCTGTCAGATCGCCGCGCTCGATCCGGACGCGGTTGGTCATGCCCGCGAGGCTCAGGTTTCGCTCGATCAATTTGAGTCCGCCGCCCTCGATGTAATCGGAATCGAAGCGGTCGAGCGCAACGATGCGGCTCTTCTTGTAGGCTCGCCCGAGCGCAATCGTCGTTCTGCCAGCGCCGCAGCCCGCATCCAGCACGAGGTTGTCGTCGGAGGAGAGAAGATCGACCGCCGGAAGAAGCGCATCTTCGTAGCGTCCGGCTGCCTGAGTGGCGAGGCCGCCGGCGAACTCGCCGGCTGCAAGCAGCGTCAATCCCATCGCCACCGGCCACCAGACAGGCGCAGCAACCTGAACCACGACAGCGACGGCGGCCAGGACCAAGGCCGCAGTCCACGGTCCGTACGTCCATGCCGGAGCCCAGCCGAAATCGAATCCGGCTCTTTCAAGAGCGGCCCGCGGCCGAAGCCACCGTCGCAAGCTGCGCCCGGCCATCAGGTACAACGAGGCCAGCAGCACGACGGCACCAATGAGATGAAATCCCGCAAAGAGCAGAAGCGCGCTGGAGACCGCCTTGAGTGAGGGAACATAGATCATCAGAGCCGCGCCCGCCGCGACTCCAGTTACGCCCACGAGCCACATGTGCCTGTGGGCGTGTTCAAATTTCGCATCGGATTTCATCACGATCTCCTGTGAATCGGGTTGGGCAGTTTGACAGCACCGCCATCCGCTATTGAACATAGTGTTCGGAAACGCAGAAAGGAAGAACAAACCCGGCGGAGTTGTTCGTTTTCGAACAAAACCGCGCCGGTTGTTCGGCTCAACATGACAGAGACAAAGACAGACAAGCGAGTGACCCGAACCGGGCAGGCTCTGCAAGCCGCTTTGCTGGAACTGATGGTGGAGTTCGGTTATGAACGGCTCAGCGTCCAGCAGATTCTGGACCGCGCGGGCGTGGGACGGGCAACATTTTATCTGCATTTTCGCAGCAAAGAGGATCTTCTTCGCGGCTCTTTCGAACTGCTGCGGGGGCATCTGGAAGAGGGTTGGCATCGGACGCAGGCAAACCGTGCCAGGGAGTCGCTTCCGCTTTCATTCAGCCTCATATTCTTCCAGCACGTCGACAGCCACCGGAAGCTCTACCGGGCCGTCGTGGGACGCGAGAGCGGAGTCATTGTCGAGAGGCAAATGCGCCGCCTTCTTGCCGACCTGATTCGGGAGGATCTTCGGTCCCAAGCAGGCTCTGCTCTGACGGGAGTTGAGGTTGATCTGGCGGCGCAGTACATCACCGGAGCAATCCTGGCCATCGTGACCTGGTGGCTGGATCGCAACGTCAAGCTCTCCGCAGAAGAGATCGACCGCGTCTTTCGACAGATGACGATTCCCGCGCTTCAAGCGATTTGCACCCCGGTGACGGCCCAGGAGCCCAAGGTGGTTCTGCGGCCCAATCGACCGGCGTAATTCGTACAAAGCATCTCCGGAGAGCCCGCCCCTTGACGACCAGCCCCGGTGCTATACTCACAAGGTCAGGCGCGTGCCCGCGCCCATCTCTCACTGTCACTGAGGTTCCCATGTCCGGCCATTCAAAATGGGCCACAATCAAGCACAAGAAGGGCGCGCTGGATGCCAAGCGCGGCAAGATCTTCACCCGCCTGCTCAAGGAAATCGCTGTCGCTGCCAAAGGGGGCGGCAACCCCGACACCAACGCACGGCTGCGCACTGCGGTTCTGGCGGCCAAAGCCGAAAATATGCCGCAGGACAACATCAAGCGCGCGATCCTGCGCGGCACCGGCGAACTCGAAGGCGTCAGCTACGAAGAGATCTCCTTTGAGGGCTACGGCCCCGGCGGCGTAGCCATCATCGTCGATGTGCTCACCGACAATCGCAACCGCGCTGTGAGCGAGATCCGCCATGCCTTTGCGAAGAACGGCGGCAACCTGGGCGAGTCCGGCTCCGTCCGCTTCATGTTCTCAAAGAAAGGGCTGATTGCCGTCGAGAAGGGCGCGGCCACCGAAGAGCAGTTGATGGATATCGTGCTCGAACATGGCGGCGAAGACCTGAACGACGAGGGCGACACCTGGGAGATTGTGACCGAGCCCTCCGCGCACGAGAAAGTTGCCGCCGCAATCAAGGCTGCCGGCATCCCCACGGTGATGAGCGAGGTGACCATGGTCGCATCCACTTACACCAAGCTCGAGGGCAATACCGCCAGCCAGATGATGCGCTTGCTCGAGGTGCTGGAAGACTTGGACGACACGCAAAACGTCTATTCGAACTTCGATATGGACGCCGAGCAGATGGAAGCGGCCGCCGGTTAGAGCAAGTTACAGAAGGCGCTCGAAAGGCCGCCCGATTGTGGCGGCCTTTTTATGGAAGTTCAAAACTCATTTGCGGGAAGGAAAGAACGTTGACACGAATCGGAGAGTTTTTCGCGTTTGTCTTGGTGACTGGGGCCCTTATGGCGGGATCGGGTATCGTCGCTGCCGAAACTCCAGGCGTTTCGCCAACCGCCGCTGAACCAGCGGCTGACAATCCCGTTGCCCATGTTCGCGATAACAGAAGTTGGAACTACGGGCCGTTTGTCAACTTCGGCGTCGGCGTTGGCGACCGATCGGCATACAAGTTCCTCTGGGCCGGCTTTCATCTCTCGAAGCCTCTGAGCCCGGTCGTTCATGCCGGCATCTTTTCTGGTCAATTCGAGTTTGGAGGAGAGGTCAATCCCCTCTGGCAGAGCTACACGCCGGCGCCGCATCTGCAGGCCGTTCCTTGCTTGGGGCCAGGCGGGCAAGTTGAGAGCTGCACACTTCCCTTTGGCGGAGGCACTTTTCGCGGCGTCAGCCTTACCCCGGTCATCCTGCGCTGGAACTTTCTCACTCAGTCGCAGCGTTTTCAGCCATGGTTTCAGGGGGCGGGCGGTCTCATCTATACAACTCACAAGTTTCCGCCGAACTTCATGAGTACGCCCACGGTCAATGGCGTTCCAGGGATCGACGGTGGAACCAGTGTGTGGAACTTCGCGCCGCAGGGCGGCTTGGGTGTTCACTATTTCATTCGTGCCAAGCGGTCTATCGATCTTGAAGTGAATGGCGTCCACATCTCTTCGGCCTCGTTGGGCGACCGCAACCCCGGAGTCAACGCAAGCATCCAGATCCAGGCCGGCTATACCATCTGGAAGTGACCTGGGCAGCTCGATCCCGAAGAGAGGCGTATTCTCATCTCCTGTAATGACTAAGCGAAGGGAACGATGAACGGACCCCTGGTCGAGTGCGTACCGAACTTCTCCGAGGGCAGAGATGCCCGGCGGATCGAGGCCATCGTTGCCGCGATGCGCGTTGAGGGAGTGTCGCTGCTCGACTTGTCCTTGGACCCTGATCACAATCGGTCGGTGGTGACCATCGCGGGCGATCCCGCGGCGGTTGTCGAATCCGCGGTGCGCGGCGCCGGCAAGGCTGCCGAGCTGATCGACCTGACCCGCCAGCAGGGTGCCCACCCCCGCATTGGCGCGGCCGACGTCATTCCCTTCGTGCCCATCTCTGGCATCAAGCTCGAGCAGTGTGCCCTGCTTGCCCGTCAGACAGGCCTTGAGATCTGGCGCCGATTCAACATACCGGTCTTCTTTTACGAGGCCGCGGCGGCCCGGCCCGATCGCGCCAATCTCGATGAGGTCCGACGCGGCCAATTCGAGGAGTTGCGTGAGGCTGCGGGCAAGGATGCATCACGCCGCCCTGACATCGGCGGTCCCGCCCTCCATCCCACAGCCGGAGCCTGCGCCGTCGGCGCGCGCAAGTTTCTGGTGGCCTATAATCTTTATTTCGACACGGGCGACGTCACCATGGTGCGCGCTATCGCCCGCGAGCTTCGCGCCTCCTCAAGCGGGCTCAAGGGCGTCAAGGCCTTGGGTGTGCTCGCACGGGGGCGTGCCCAGCTCACGATGAACATCACCGATTTCCAGGTCACGCCTATCTCTCAGGTCTTTCGCGCTGCCTCGGAGTTGGCTCTGCGCCACAAGGCCGTGCCTGTCGAAGGCGAGATCATCGGCCTGCTACCCGAGGCAGCCTGTGAGCGGGAGAGTGAGTGGATGCGTCAATTGAGTGGATTCGATGAGCAAACCAAGATCCTCGAGCGCCGTCTTGAGGCTCCTTTGGCTTGGCCGGGAGACTCAGGTGCGCCGCCGGTGGCTTGATATGCGCGCCGGTTCCGAGACCAACAGGTAAAATGGAAGTCAAACAGACGCGGTGTTTCTGGATGGTTTCTGGATGCTGGAGAAGTTAACAATCTTCAACACCGGTCTCCGCCCCTCGATCCAGCAACCGCAGCAACTGTGGAGGGTAAATTCGTTGAAGGCTTTGCTGAGATTCTCAATTCCGGCTTTGTTGTTCGTCGCGGCGGTTTCTGCGCCGGCGGCCCAGTTGTCAACCGATGCACGCAATGCCATCCCGCATGATGTGCAGCAATTGGTGGCTATCGATTATCACACGATGGAGAACTCGACCGCTGCTATGGATCTGCGCAACCGGGTCATGCCGCCAGAGCTGAAGAGATTTGAGGAGGCGCTGGAAAAATCCGGCCTGAATGAAAATCACGATGTCGAGCAGTTGGCCTTTGCTCTCTTCCGTCCCAAGGAGGGTGAAGACAAGCTGGATACTGTCGGCGTCGCGCAGGGTCAGTTTTCCGTCTCCGACATTCTCGCCAACTTCAAGAAGCAAAAGGTGAAGGCCACGCTGGTGCGCACCAACAAACTCTACCCAATGGCCAAAACCGGCATGGTGATCTGCTTCGTCGACCCCTCGACTATGGTCTTCGGCGACCCCGACGCGGTCGGAAAGGCCCTCGATGCCCGCGACGGCGTCACTCCCAGCCTGCTCAATAACGCCGCCATGATGGATGCAATGAGGTCTGTCGACTCCGAGCCGTTATGGAGCATTCTCGACAAGAAGGGCACCCAGACCATGATGGGCCAGATCATGAGCGAGGCCGGATCGGTGGCCGACTTCGATTCAGTTCGCAAGCGCTTGCAGGCTTCCTGGTACTCGATGAACTTTCAGCACGGCGTCAAGTTCGACCTGACCATCGCCACCGGTGACCAATTCGCCTCGGCAACGCTCTCCTCGCTGCTGTCGGCTGCGGTATCGATGCGCAAGATGAGCGGCACCGAAACTGAGAAACAGGCATTAACTGCCACCTCCTTCTCCTCCGATTCCGGGCGCATGACGATCCACTTTTCCACCAGCGATTCGGAGTTCAGCAGCCTGCTGCAATCGCCGCTCTTCACGAGTGTGATGCACTGAGCTGATTCCAGTCCGCATTTTTTGAATTGAGGGCAGAGCGATTCCATCTCGGAATCGCTCTGCCTTTTAGTATTCAAGAGGAATTGATTAGGTAGTGTCTGACCAGTGCCATCTCGACCTGCGTTTTATCGGTCGTCTACCGGCTTCGCCGACCCGCGAAGAAATGAAACAGCCCTAGCATTTTCTCCCGGAGAGAGAACCGATAATAGCCCAGGACAAGCGATGCGCAGTCCTGGGTTGGAGTTCCACAAAAGCCCCGTCCCGTAGGGTCGGTTCGAAACCCGCCTATCCAGAAGCGGTGGGTCGATTACTGATCCGGCGTGGTCCGATGCATTGCGTCTGGCAATTCAGGATGAAACTCTGCCTTGCCTTCCGGCAGCAGAACGATCGCCATCCTACCCTCTTGCGGCTCAGCCAGGAGGGGTCCCTCAATCAAGACCTGATGCCCGTCGCTGCCAGAGTATTGCACTTTGAGCGGTCCATTGCCGCGCAACTGGATGCGATAGTGGTAGTCGGCGCCAGCCGTCAGGCTATTGGCCCCAAAACTGGCGCTCGGATAATCCACCTCAAGCAGTTGAATCGCCTCACCCGTCCGGTTCTCCACAGTCATATCGACGTGGTGCGAGTGGCATCCGGCTGCCCAAATCAACAGCAACGGCAAGAACGCCGCCAGGATCACTCGACATAGGCTCATCAAGGCTCTCAATTCGAACTCCCGTTCTCTTTCACTACGCTTTCAGTCTTATCCCGAGCCGCCAGATTCTTTTCCAGCCGGTCCAAACGCTTCATCAGCTCCGGTAGGCGCTGAAAAATCGTCACAGCTCGCAGCCACGTGCGATTGTCGAAGGCTGGTGAGCCTGAGATCATCTTACCGGCAGGAACATCGTGCGAGACTCCGCTCTGCGCCGTCAGAATCACACCGTCACCCACGGCGCAGTGCCCGGCCACAGCCGACTGTCCGGCCAGGATCACGTTGTTGCCCACCTCCGACGAACCAGCCAGCCCCACCTGTCCACAGAGCAGCGTGTTTTCGCCGATATGCGATGCGTGGCCCACCTGCACAAGATTGTCGATCTTGGTGCCGTCACCCACGCGCGTCTCGCCCACAGTCGCCCGGTCGATGCAGGCGTTGGCTTGTACATCCACATGGTTGCCTACCCGCACCGGCCCCGACTGCGGAATCTTCTCCCAGTGGCCGGCCTCGTTCTTGGCGAATCCGAAGCCATCCGCTCCGATCACGACGCCGTTTTCGAGAGTCACGTGGTCGCCGAGAACGCAATCTTCCCGCACCACCGCATGGGCGTGAGCAAAAAAGTGGCTCCCGGCCTGGACACCCGGATAGAGCACCACATGCGGCAGCAGCGTCGCGTGATCGCCCAGCCTAACCCTAGGCCCGAGCACGACATAAGCTCCGATGTGCGCTTCTTCGCCAACCACCGCCGTCGGGTCGATCACCGCCGTCGGATGAATCCCCGGTGGGTAGACCGGCGGTTGATAGAAGAAGCCAAGCGTGCGGGAAAAGGCCAGATAAGGGTTCTTGATCCGCAGGGTCGCCGCTTCAATCTCCGGAAACTCCGGCTCGACCAGCACGGCGGCGGCCTTGGTCCTGCGCGCCAGCCCTCCGTACTTGGGATTGGCCACGAAGGTTACCTCCGTCGGTCCGGCCTCCTCAATCCCTTTCACACCTGTCACTTCCAGCTCCGCATCTCCGCGAAGCTCCGCTCCCAGCCGCATTGCCAGCTCGCCAAGTTTCATCGAATGGAATTGTACCGGAACCGAAGCAGTGCGGGCTGTGCAACAGCAGGAAGATAAGCGCCAAGAGATGAGTCCACTACTCTAACCCTCGGGGGGAAACAGTTCCGGCTGCTCCGACGCTCGGCCCGTGGTTTCCGCACGCTTTCGTCCCGCAGCCCCAATCAGGCTCACAACTTCCAGCGTCTGGATCGCCTGCCGCGGCACATAGATCCTTTGGGTATTGGATCGCGTGTCTGGCGGAGTCAGAAGCAGTCCGGCACCCTCGACCAGCGAGAGGTCATTCGCTGCCAGCCCCTCCAGTTCTTCACCGTCGCTCAGCGTCAGTCGCAGCCAAAGGCCGGGCGTCCGGGGCCGGATGGCAAAGCGCTTATGCAGCAGCCTCTCCGGGTTGGCGGTTTCACCGGCAGGGAAATCGCGCACATAACAGACCCACTTCACCTGCTCCCAGCCGATACGTAGCACTTTGCCGGTCAGGTCCAGAATCTCCAGTTCTGCGCCCATCTGCCCAAATCCGGCCCCAGCATAGCCCGAGCACCAGTCCCGTGAAAACTTGCGTACGATCACCGGTTTGCGTTGTGAGGCCATTGTTCTGAATTGTCGCACGGGACCTAAGCGAGCCGGAAAGAGAAAAAGCATAATCTCTTGTGCATATGGGCCTTTCCAACTGAGCCGGCATGTGTTAAGGTACTGGTTTGCAACCATTGCCATGCCACGCTGTAACAGCAACCGCATGAGCCATTTGGCTGGGAAATCGGAGTGCGGAAGCAGGAAACGGAATGCCCGATTACGTCTATCTTCTTGAAAACCGGCTTTCTGCCGACCAACAGAACGCTCTGCGCCACCTGCGAGATGTTGCGCGTGATGCAGGCACGATCCTCTTCCTCACCGGCGATGCCGTACGCGATCTTACCAGCGGGCACGCTGTAAGAGAACTTGAAGTTGCAGTGCATGGAAATGCTCTCAAGCTTAAGAAACCAATAGAAAAAGTCGGCGGCATTGTGTGGGGAGAAGATGAGACTTCCCGCGCCCTCTACCTCTGTTTCCCAGGCACGGTTCGCGTCGATCTCGTCAGTACCTACCGCGTCGAATATCCGAAACCCGGTGCGCCCGTCCATCACCCCGCCACCATCCAGGAGTATCTTCGCTGCCGCGACTTTACTGCTAACGCAATGGCCATCTCCCTCAACGAGGGCTCCTTTGGGTTGCTTATGGACCCGATGAATGGAGCGGCGGATATCGAGTTCCGGACCTTGCGGCTGGTTTCAAACTACGGCTTCCTTGAAGAACCATCCCTGCTGATTCGTGCCACCCGTTACATCGCCCGCCTGGGATGGGAGATGGACCTAAAGACACGGACCCGATGCGAGAACGCCAAGGAAGCGAGCGTGATCGAACACCTCTCCGCGCAGGCTCGGAGCCGGGAACTGGAGCAGATCGGTCACGAGGAAGAGGGACTGAAGGTCCTAAGAGCTCTGGATGCCGAAGGCTGGATGAAGATCCTCTATCCCGCTTGGACTCCCGCCAAGGCCGACGAAGAGAAGTTGACGGCCCTCCACGACTTGGCAGTTGAGCTGTTGACGCAGGGAGTTCATCCCGATATGTCGGCGGCCCAGATGCGCTTGCTGACGGCCAAGCTGACTCCAAAGGAGTTGACGGCGCTGAAGAAGCTCATGCTGCGTCCCGGCTTCGTCGAGGAGTGGGACAGCCTCGACACCATGGCCGCAGGATTTGCCAAGAAACTTCTCGCCAAGGAAAACACGGTTCCCTCGGCATGTTACAAGCTCTTTATGAACTATGATCCAGAAGCGATTCTTTGGCTTGGATTTACGAGTAAGGATGCGGCTGTCAAGGAACGCTTCAACCTCTTCCTCAAGACTTGGCCGGAGGTTCGTCAACGCATCCCCCATGCCTTGATGCAGGAAATGCGCATCACAGCCGAACTGCCAGCCTATCGGGAGATTATTGAGTCTGTCTTCCTCGAACTGCTCGATGGAAAGCTCGCCACGCCCGAGGAAGCCCGCGCCTACCTCGAACCCCATTCCCCGCCTGCCCCTCCGCCGCAGGTCACCATCAAGCGCCCGCGCGCCAAACGCGGTGCTGAGGCCAAGTTAAAGGAGCAGTCCTTCGACGACGAGGAGGAGTCTGAGGACGCGCTCGATGACGATGAGGATCTTGATGACATCGGCGGCGATGACGATGAGCTTGACCTCGGCCTACATCTACCCAAGGTTGAGCTCGATGTCGAGCTTGTCGACGATTCCGAAGCTGGTCTTGTGGATGACGACGACGAGATTGAGGATGAAGAGATGACTCCGAAACCCGCCACCGAACCCGCGCCGGCGAGGCGGTCTTCCAAGCAGCCGGCTCAACCCAAGCGGGCGTCCGATCTTGTTGCCGCGCCGGTAGATAAAAAGAAAGCAACGACTCTCCCGGTTGTGCCTAAACCGCCGGAGACGTCGGAGAAGCCTGGAGGGCCTCCGAGACACAGGATTGAACCCAAGCCAGAGACCAAGGCCACGCCTCCGGCAAGAACCGCCCCGGCGTCAGCCGCTCCGAAGTCTCTGCCTGCATCGATCAAACCAGACTCCGCTAAAGCCAAGAAACCCTCCCCGAAGAACGGAAAGGCTGCGCTTAGAACTGCTCCTTCGGGAGCTCCCGGCAAGCCTGCTCCGAAGGCGCCCGCCAAGAGCGCAGCAAAGCCGCTTGTCAAGTCTCCTGCCAAACTCCCTCCCAAGGCTTCTGCTCCTCGTTTGGCAGCAGCAAAAAAGAAGCCAGATCGTGCGATGAGTTCCATAGGCGCCAAGTCATCGAAAGTGAGCGGCAAGAAGTCCACAGCAAAGCCGGTGAAAAAGCGCTAAAAGTTATTGCAATCTCAGTTACATCGTTGCAATAATGGCTCGAAGCAGCGCGGGATGATCCGCGGTCTGGAATTGGCTCTCGCACCCCCAAAGCGCAGCACGCCTTACGCTCCGGCCATTGCCATCACAACGCTGATTTCGTTTTCGCACCCGGTGCGAATTGGAGTAGAATTGTGTCCAACTCACACTTGATTTTTGGTATCACTGTTAACTCGCAAGGAATGTTGTGTAATGCCGGGGGGCAGCAATTCCGTGAATTCAGACTCTTCTCTATTTCTCGATGATCCGAACGCGGACTCTCTCAATTCAGATCTCTCGATTGCGCTGGTTGGTCCGGACGACGAAAGCCGTCAGGCGTTGGCCAGCGTAATAGCTGATTGTCAGGGTGGCGAGGTACGTGAGTATTTCTCCTATCCAGCTAGCCTGGACGACCTGCCACGGATGCTGGATCAGAATTACGGCGTCATCATCATTGACCTCGACAGCCGCCCGGAATTCGCTCTCGAGCTGGTAGAGAGTATTTGCTCTTCAAAAGGTTCAGCGACGGTGATGGTTTATTCGGCGAAGGCCGATTCCGAGCTGCTGGTTCGCTGCATGAGGGCTGGAGCTCGCGAGTTCCTCACTCTGCCATTCGTGGAGAACACCGTGGCTGAGGCTCTCGTTCGGGCCTCGGCTCGCCGTCCGGCCATACGCCCCCAGAAAAAAGCGAGTGGGCGTCTGCTAGCCTTTCTCGGCGCTAAGGGCGGCGACGGAGTTACGACGCTGGCCTGCAATTTTGCCGTCTCACTGGCTCAGGAATCGGGTCAAAGCACCCTGTTGATCGATCTCGATCTTCCGTTGGGCGACGCCGCCCTGAACCTTGGAGTAGTTGCCGAATACTCCACTATCAATGCGCTTCAGAATGCCAGTCGCCTGGACTCCGCATTTCTCTCAAAGCTGCTGGTCAAGCACACCACCGGAGTCTCGGTGCTCGCGGCTCCCGGCAAGTTTCCCCAGTTCGATGCCCCGAACGAGTCGATCGACAAGCTGATCACAGTTGCGCGACAGGAATTCGAAAACGTGGTCATCGACATGGGCTCCCGGCTCGACCTGATGGCAACGGGGATCTTTAAAGAGGGATCCACAGTCTATCTGGTAATCCAGGCCGGCATCGCCGGACTGCGCAATTCCAATCGATTGATCTCGCAGTATTTCAGCACCGATGTACCCAAGCTGGAAATCGTGCTCAACCGGTTTCAGTCACGCTCCCTGGGTGTCGCGGAGGATCAAATTACGAAAGCCCTTACCCGGCCGGCTCAGTGGAAGATCCCCAACGATTATGCCGCCGTGCGGCGCATGCAGCATACTGCAGTTCCACTGGCGATGGAAGATTCGCCTATCTCTCGCCTCATCCGGCAGATGGCCCGGTCTGCCTGCAATCTGCCTCCGGCGCAGGAGAAATCCTCCGGCTTCAGCCTCAAGAAGATCAGCCGCAGTATCACCTCGAAGATTTCCGCCCCCGAGGAGACTCCTGCATTCACGCAGTTGGACTTGTCCACCAATCGTGAGAGCGTCAGCACCCCTGCGCCTCCGTCGGCTCAGCCCGAGCCGCCGGCGATGACACTCACAAAACCTGCCGACACTTCGTCGGTCGAGCCCGAACCAGAGCCTAAGCCTGACACCCAGCCGCAATTGACCGCTGGTGCCGATGCGAACTCGGCTGATGCAGAAAATGCCGGTGAAGAGTCGGCTCAAATCGCCGCCGCCCCTGAAAAGCAAACCGAACCGGAGACGCGCACTTACATGGGGGCGATCTATGTAAGAGGCGAGGATGGAAGATGGCATCTGCACGATGCTCAAGCCGCTGAACCCGAAGAGGAGGCGCCCTCGGCCGAAGCCGTCAAGAAGGAAACACCGGTCATAGAGTGGTCCACTCCAGATCCGATCGTCTATGGCGTCACGCTCGGCAACGAGCAGCTCAATGCAGTGGCGCACGTTGCGGGGCAGTTCTCCTATACTCCCGCAGCAGGGGAAGCCCTCTCGGCGGGAGCGCATACGCTCTCGGCAACCTTCACCCCTGAGGACACTGCAGCTTACGCCTCGGCAGAGTTGACCGTCGAGATCACCGTCAACCAGGCCACGCCGATCATCGCCTGGTCAACGCCCGCTCAGATTGCCTACGGCACGCCGCTCAGCTCCGCTCAGCTCAATGCCATGGCATCGATCCCGGGAGAATTCAAATATCGGCCTGGGGCCGGCGATGTGCTCAAGCCCGGAGTTCAGACGCTCTCCGTCGAGTTCTTGCCGGAGGATGATGCCAACTACACCCCGGCGCACGCTTCCGTGTCACTCACTGTCGCCTTCGCAACGCCTGCGATCAGCTGGCCATCTCCTGCTCCTATCGCCTACGGTACTGCATTGGGCGCTGCTCAGCTTAACGCTACTGCAACGGTCCAGGGGAACTTCGTCTATGAACCCCCAGCAGGCGAGGTGCTGCCGGCGGGGGAGCATACCCTCTCAGTCGCTTTCACGCCGAACGACACCACCGGCTACCGTACAGCGAAGGCGGCCAATGCGCTGGTCGTAAACAAGGCAACGCCAATCATCATTTGGCCGGCGCCCGCTGCGATCTCCCAAGGCACAGCACTGAACGCCGCTCAGCTCAATGCCACGGCGCTGGTTTCCGGAACGCTGATTTACACACCCGGTCAGGACGAGGTGCTCCCGGCGGGAACGCATACGCTGCAGGTGACGTTCATGCCAGAGGATACATTGGACTATACCGCGGTGCAGGCCAGCGTGCCGATTACAGTCACCAGGTCGACTCCGGTCTTCTCGTGGGCGGCTTCCGATCCGATCACCTTTGGCAAAGGGTCTGCTACGACTCAATTCAATGTCGAGTCGGAATCTGCGGCGGCCCAAGCTGCATCTGTTCCAGCCGGCGCTGCTGCTTTTCAGTCAAAACCGGAGCCCCCCATCAAGGTCGCTCCAAGAGTTCCAGTCAAGCCGGCAGCCAGGGCTACAGCAAAGCCTGTTGTGAAGACCCCGGCCAGAGCACATGTCAAAATTGCTGAAGAGCCTGAGACTAAGGAACCAGCAAAGACGCGTGTCAAGGTTGCCGAAGATTCTGTGAGAAATGTGACGGCAAGACCTCATGTCAAATTGGCGGCGAAACTCCCGGCCCAGGCTCCACCTTCAGACTCAGACGAGACAGCGTCGAATGCATTAGTCAAGGTGGGCGGAGCTCCCAAGGTGCCCATCGATATCGGTCCTGGCCTCGATCTGATGGGTTCAGCTGTCCTGGAAGACGGCACTACGATCTATCTCGTCATGCAGCCTGGCAGCGCTGGCTTAGTCAACTCAAGCAGGCTGGTATCACAACTTTTTTCCGCCAGGGGCCCCAAGCCCGGTTTCGTGATCAACCGGTTTGAGCCTCACTCCTCGGAAACCGCCGAGGAGTCGTCTGCTGCGTCTGGTCTGAGAGAACAGAAGGCTCAGCCGGATGGCGAAGAACAGGCAAGATCTGACAAGCCGGAAAAGAAGACCGGATTTAGCCTGAAAGGCTTTGGCCGGAGCATTTGGTCCAAGCTCGCCACTCCCGAGAGGGTGCCATCGATGACTCGGCTGGGGTTGGCGGCCAATCCGGACGACGGGGGCGCTCCGCTGGCCGCGCCCGGGCCAGACACCATGGTGAGGCCGACAGAGAGACCCATCTACTCGCATCCTGATGCGGCGCTTTTCACTCCAGCTGAGCGGGCACCGTTCGCACCAGCGGAATCCTCACAGCGCCCCCACGATGCAAGCGCGCCTCATCAGGCCATGCATGCAATGGGAACTCCCGGCCGGCAGGAGGAGCCGAAGACGCGAATCTATCGTGGCGCGACCTACGTAAAAGGTGAGGATGGCCAGTGGCACCTGCAGGTTTCTGAGGCAAAAGCCACGCACCATGAGACGAAAGTCATCCCATTGCCTGCGTCTACCCCGATTGCCAGTGCAACCCGGCTCAACGCCGGGTCGCGAGCCGCATCCGCAGATATTGTCACTGCACCGGCAAAAAAGCCTGCCCACAAGGGCAAACCTGCTCCGAAAAAGGCTCAGGCAAAAGCCCACGCCGCGAAAAAGCTGGTCAAGCCCGCGGCAAAGACTTCGTCCAAGCAGCCCATTAAGCCTGCTGGTAGACCCGCAATGAAGTCCTCCGCGAAGCAGCCGGTCAAGGCCTCAGTAAAACCTGCGGCCAAGCATCCCGCGAAGTTGGCGGGCAAGGCAACTCAGAAGCCTGCTGTCAAGTCACCAGCAAAGAAACCAGTCAAGGCGGCGGCAAAGCCGCAAGTGAAGACCGCGGTTCGCAAGGCCCCGCCTGTGAAGAAAAAAGCTGTGATTGCCACGACTCCCAGGCCGGCCAGGAAAGCTTCCCCTACAAGGCTGGCAGCCGATCGGCAAGTTATCGAGCCCGAGATGAAGGCGCCGCCCCAAGAACCGATACTCATTGCGCAGGCTCCGGAGCTAGTGAAGGAGAGCTAGGAAAAATTTAGGATTGATCATGCTCTGAAAGTCGAGGGCATAAAAGGCTTCTGAATGCCTCTAAGTTTGCCGCCGGCAAGGACAAACAAGTTGTCTCTTGAATTCTCACGCGGCGTCAGCCGGCGGCTACGGCAGGCTCGGCAATTGCGGCTGCTGCCATCCGGCGGATCGAATCGATCACCAGCTCAGGCTGGTCTAGATGGATCCAATGCGCGCTCTTCGCGGCAATCACCTGCTTAACGCTATTGCCGATGCGGCAAAGATGTTCCTCGGAGAGCGGCGTCGACTTGCCAGGCGTCAGCACGAGCACAGGAATGTCGCGGATCGGTCCGGCGTCTTTCATCTCTCTGACGGTGTCGGGAACGGCCGCAACATGGCTGCGCATGCCCGCGTAGTAGCCAGGCCTGGACCAGTGGGCGGCAACAACAGGCCACACCTCTTGCGGCATCTTGCCGACCTCGTTCTTGATGCGCGCAAGAACATGTTTTCCGCCATCTCCCGCAGCGCCGGCCAATTGCTCAGCCACGCGACCCGAGCGGCAGAAGAGCGATGTCACAGCCAGCCGGGCGAGCCCGATGTGCGCAATTGGAATCGCAAAGCGCGAGAGCTTCTTTCCGCGATCGATCTCAGCTTGCTTGCCGGGGTTCATCGGCGGCCATTCCTCGCAGCGCATCGGGTCCACCAAGACCACACTGGCTACCTCGTCCGGATAGTCGAGCGCAAAGCGCCGCATCACCAGTCCGCCAAAAGAATGTCCGACCAGAATGTACGGCGGCTTGATACCGGCCTTATACAGCAGTTGATGCAGCTCCAGAGCAATGTTTGCCGGCGTCCGCGCCGTGCGGCATTTGCTACTCCAGCCCAGTCCGCTCCGATCGTATGAAGCCGTCGAAGCAAACTCCGAGACCTCTCTCTGAATGTGAAACCAATTCAGATTGGTGGCCGCTATTCCCGCTTCAAATAGAACGGTCGGTCCGCTTGATCCTCGCTCCAGCAGATAGAGTTTGCGCCGGCCACCTATATCGATCCATCGGCCTTCTCCGGTGAAGCGCCGCCGGTCACGACGCGAGCCGACACATTGATATAGGAAGCCCGCCGCCACCATTACAGCAGCCAACCCAGGAATGACAAAAAGCAGGATCATGGAGTGACCAGGGATTACGTGATTGCTAGTCTATAGATCATTAATCTCCCTGTCTATTCCAGAATCGGTCACTGCAGAACGCAGCGATCCCGCGAGCGGGTGGCGCGAGCGATTCAGGTTCGTGTTTGCATCGATTTACGGCGATTTCCTCTTTGAACCGCCTTGCTTCCGGGAAGAGAAAAAGATGACCGTCTCAGGAAGGAAAATGATCGGTTGTTGAGGGTTGTGAAGCAAAGCTCCTTAATCGCATTTCAGACAAAGCTTCAGCGACCAAAGTCCCCAGAACGCAACCGCAGCCGAATCAGCGGTCACCCTGAATCTTCGCCTAGCCTGCTTAGATGAAGCCGGGTCCGATATTCTGATTGCCCACCGAACCCGTTGAAGTCTGCTACCTGCCGCGGCCGCGCGAACTTCCGCCGCCGCCGCTGCCCTTGCGAGCCTGGTAGCAATCCCGGCAAAAGACCGGGCGATCGCCCCGCGGTTCAAAAGGCACTGTTGTAGGCTGGCCGCAACCCGAACAAATCACAGGTGTTCCCTGTGCCGGAGCCGAACGGTAGCCGGAGCCCCCCTGGTCGTTCTTCTTTGCCTGACGGCAACTCTTGCAACGTTTTGGGGTCGAATAACCACGTTCCTGAAAGAACGTCTGATCAGCAGCGGTGAAGGTGAAGTCCTGCCCGCAATCGCTGCACGTAAGTTGAATATCTCCGGCCATGTTTCTCCTCGTGGAGATTGTACAGCCCAAACTGTCTTTTTCCTACAAGGAATCTTCTGATTTTAAAAAACTAACGGCAGGGAGGCGGGCTCTTCGGTGATTCGGTCCGTTTTTGGCCACGGTCAATGAATCCCGTGGCTCTTCTTGCGTAAAACCTTCAAAATCCATTTATCGGGAGTCGGCGGTGGCTAGATCTTCTTATAATTTCCACCAATCCAGCGCCGGTATCCGCGGATAATAGAGGCCGGCGAAGATTGCAGCCTCAGCTCCGTGCAGGTTCCGAAGCAATTGACCGTATGCCTCAACCTGAGGTGCAAAGAGTGCGCGCAACCCTGGCAGAGTTTGTGCGGGGTCGATATTCTCGGCTTGGGCAGACTTGTAGTCGATCACCCACCAGCAATTGTCACCTTCGCTTCCTGGCGCAGCGCCGGCCCGAATGACGCGATCCACGCGCACCGAGCGCAGGCGGCCGTTCACCACTCCGGCCCAACCCACCTCGCTCAGCGCGCCAGGATGCGGTGAGAGAATCCACGAGCCCATGCGATCGTTAGAGACTTTGAACGCGATTTGAAGCGCCTCAGTTGCGATCCGCGCAGCCTCTGATCGATCGACGCCAAAAGCGCGGATCTCAGCGGCCACGCGGGCCTCAAATCCCCGCAATGCAGAGCGGGCAGCCTCCCAATCGAGTTTCGTGCGCAGCCGGGCCAGCTCTTCGAGCAGCGTGTGCACCGCCGTACCCAAAGCCCGAGACAACGGTCCGCCCTCGTGGCGCGCGTATAGCGGTGCGATACCGCTTCCGATTCCGGCAACCTCTGCCCCCATCGAGGCTGCCCCGAATCTCGCTTCAGAGCTCGTGGATAATGCCGCTAGATAATTCGCAGGCAGACGCCGCAGCATTGTTGGCCCTGTCGGCGAAGGCATCAACAGCAGATTGCTCTCGCCCGATGCCGCGACGGATGCGATTTCTCCCTCCTCCCGTGCCGCCGAAGTTGTGGTCTGCGCTTTCCACTCGTCAAACCGCCCCCGAACCTCTTCCTCAAGCGCTGGCCACGCTGTGCGCAGCAGGCTCTCCGCGGGTTGAGCCAGCGTGAACTCCCCGTCTTCCTCTTTGCAGGACAGACGCGCAAAGAGATGAAGTTCGTCGCGCGCGCGAGTCGCGGCCACGTAGAGAATGCGCCGGTCCTCCTGCCGCTCGCGCTCGCGGTAGACGCGATCGACCCAGGCCTTTGCCTCACCCTTATCGTTGCCCTTACGCTGTAGCGGCGCGATCAGAAACTCGGTAATCTCTCCCGATTGATCCGGCTCAGCCAGGCCGCGCTCGAGCCAGGAGAGCATCTCACGTTTGCCGCGCTTGCTTGCAGCCTGCAGCTCCGGCACGATCACCACTTCAAATTCAAGCCCCTTGGATTTGTGAATCGTCATCAACTGCACGCCGCAATCGCCGCTGGCTTCTGCATCGGGCAGAGCAGTCAGCTTGTCCAGCGCCACGCTTAACGCGCGGCCGAGCAGATCCGATTCACCGCCGGGCAGATTGTCCAGGCAGCTCCAAAGCAGCTTCAGGTTGGCTTGTGCGGTCGAGTCCACACAACCCGCGCCGCCCAGTCGCAGCCAAACCTCTTCGAGCCACGTTCCAAGCGATGCGGTCGGCTGCGCGGAGCGAAGTGCGCTCGCAGCAACGATTGCCTCCAACAAACGCGCAGCAGCGGCCTGGCCCATCTCACTCAAGTGCGGAAGCCGCTCAGCCAGCAACTCCGGCACAGGAAGCTTGAGCGATTCCGGACCACCGGCCACGGTGTTCAGGTCTTCGAGCGAGAAGCCACACCACGGCGCGCGCAAGACGCCCAGCCAAGCCACGCGGTCCTCAGGATTGAAGAGCGCACGTGCCAGCGCCAGCGCGTCGAGCACCTCCGGCCGCGCTGCCAGCCGCTCAAGCTCCACGGCTCGAAAAGGGATTTGCACCTCGCGCAAAGCCGCGGCAATCGGCGCGAGGTGTGCCTTTGCACGGCCAAGAACAGCGATGCGGAACTTTGCTCCACGCGCGCGCGCCTGTACTATCGAACCCTGATGACTGCGAATCAGATCGACGATCTCAGTGCTTTGCTCTTTAGGACCCCCTTCTTCTTCGCCGGGAGCAGTCGCTTTTCTTCCGCGCCCAGCTTGGGGCGCGAAGTCCAGGTGCAGAGCAAAGCGCGTCCCGCCGCCTGCGCTCTCAGCCCGGGCCGGCTGCGCCGCGGAAAACCTCACACCGCTGCCATCATCGGCCTCGAAGACCTTTTCGAAATCCTGATTGAGCCGCTCGACCAACTTGGGCTCAGTCCGGAAATTGGCCCTGAGTGACTCAAAGTCGAAGAGCAGCGGCGCGTCTTGCACAATCTCCAGCCCCGCAGTCTTGACCCTTGAAAAAAGTTCGGCGTCGGCATCGCGAAAGAAGTAAATCGACTGCATTGGATCGCCGACAACAAAGCAGGAGCGCCCCTCGCGCTCGGGCCATGCAGCAATGAGACTGGAGAGCAACTGATGTTGGCGTCGGCTGGTGTCCTGAAACTCATCGACCAGCAGATGGCGGATCCCGTCCGAGACGGCCAGCGCGGCATCGGAGGGCAGGCCGTCTTCGCCTTTTAGAACCCTCTGCGCAATCTGCGCGACTTCGGTGTAATCTACCCGGCCCACCTCGGCAAAGACGATTTTCAACTCACCCGCAGCATGGCGCAGCAGCACAAAGCAGGACCGCACAATCTCCCACTCCTCCTCGTTGTAACGCGCCTGCGGCAGTGCGCGGATGTTGGACAACGCGGTCTCAAGATCCGGAACCGCTGCCAACGCTCCGATCAGGTCGAGGATGCGTCCCTTCTCGAGTTTTCGGTTAGCAGGGAAGCCAAGTCTTTTGTCCACTTGTCTGCGGAAGGAGCCCGCGTCGGTAAGAAGCAGCGCAGCAAGACTCAAATGAGCCCGCCGAGCCTCTTCGAAATCGGCGCTGCCGGTGAATGAAACAGGGGATAACTCTGCCAACTCGGCGAGTTCCCGGTGGAGCAGCACTCCACTTTGCTCGCATGCAAATCGCGCCAACTCCAATGCCTCTTCCCTCGCACCGGGAACCTGATCGAGAAGCCGACTCAACTCGGCCAGCGCTTCGCGCACGGCATTTCCAAAGGGTCGCTCCAGTCGTTCCCTCAGCGCCTCCCAATCCGGCTCGTGTTCCAGAACGAAGCCGTGCATCCAGCGGTCGCGGCTTCGGAGCATCTCGACCAGCAGATCTTCCACCTCCTGCCAGCCGTTATCGCGCCACAACAGCAGCTTCTCGATGGCTGAGCCAAGCGCTGAACTCGACTCATCCATCCTTCTCAGCGTCTCGCGGGCGGCGCGGCGATAGAGTTCCTCGGGCTGTTCGGCAATCTCCAACCCGCCGCCAAAACCTGAGAGCAGCGGCTGTTGCAGCGCCAGCTCGCGGCAAAAGGAATCGATGGTTCGCACGCGAAGCTGCGAGGGCAGATCCAGCAGCTTCCAGGCGCGCGCCTCCGAATGCGCCAACGCGCGATGCGCCAACGCCTCCACTGAGAATTCATCCGGGAAGGTTACGGCAGATGACTTGGAATCATCGGGTGCCGTGCTTTGAAAGGGCATGGCTTCAGCCGTGCCGTCCGATGCTCCTCGTGGACGACTGGGCTTTAACACCTGTGGGAACTTCTCCTCAACATTCCGCGTTTCTTCTGAAGCTTTTTCCAGTTCTACCAGAATTCGGCGCCGCATCTCGGCTGCCGCCGCATTGGTAAAGGTGATTGCCACCACTTGTCCCGGCTCGTCGACCTCACCCAAAAGCCGCAGAAAACGCCGTGTCAGCAGATCGGTCTTACCCGAGCCCGCAGGAGCCTGCACCAGAACAGACCGGCCTGGGTCGAGTGCGCGCACACGCTCCATCTGATCGGAGGGCAGGGAACTGGCTTGTGCCTTACTCATCCTCGCCCTCCACTGCGCCTTCAGCCTCAAGCAGTTCCCGATGTTCCTGAATGCGGCAGAGAGTCTGTAGGCCGCAGCGCTCGCAAGTCTTCGGGTACTCGCTGGGATCCACTTCGGCTTTTCCGTCGACGAAGTCTCTGGCAAGTCGCTCGATGCAATCGCGCCAGTCGAGAAGCTGCTCGGCAGAGAAAGGAGTTCTCATCAGGGCGCTCGTGCGGCCGAGCCCGGTGAAGAAAGTCCCTGCGGCATCGCCTAGGTGCCCGGCAAATGCCAGATTCCCCGGCCGCACCTTGGCAAAGACCAGCCCGCCGAGCACTTCTTTCTCGCGGTCGATCGCGAAGCTCGCATAGAGCGGAAGTTGCACATCGTCGGGACGCGGCAGCTCCCACGATCTGGGAGATACATCACCGGTCTTGTAGTCGATCACCAGTAGCGAACCGTCGTTGAGGCGGTCAATCCGGTCCAGGCGCAGATCAAGCGTGAGTCCGGCAATGTGAACCGTGCGCTCCGCCTCGGTCTCGGCCACCTCGAATGCAACCCTCGTCGTCTCGAACTCCAGCCACTCGATCAGCAGCCTCGTCAGTCGCTGCCCTTCGAGTTCCAGATAGCGGCGCGGCATGAGTTCGCGAAGATGCGGTCTCAGATCGCTCGCAAAGACGCGCCGCACATGCTCCGCAACAAAACCCTCTCGGTCATTCAGTTGTCCTAGCTCTGTGTGGCTGCGAATGCCATCGGGCGCCCCTGCCCAGATGGCGTGAAGTGCCTTGTGGAGCAGGCTTCCGCGTTGCGCCGGAGTCAGCCCAGCCTCTGCTGCCTGCCAGTCCTGCGCTCCAAGCCGCGCGGTTGCAAAGGCCTTGAAGGGACACTGCGATTGCGCAGTCAAGACAGCAGCCCCGCCATCGACTTTGCCCGGCGGAAAGGGAACTCGCCCGTGATCCTCAAACCAGACCGTGTTCGGCGCACCGTTGATGGGAGCAAACAACTCCGCGGGCAACTCCCGCGCTGCTCCGGCTAACTGCGCGATCAGCCGAGAAGGCCGCGCCTCGGCGGCCTCGCTCTGCCGCGCATAGCTGAAGTGAACCTGACGAGCCGAAGCCAGCAGCCGCCTGGTCATCGAGCTCGCCAGCTCCCAATCGGATTGCGGAGTCGCATGCGGCATTCCAGCCAAGCGCTGAACCTCGACCGGTAGCAGCGGGTGCGTCGAGCCACTCGCAGGCCATGCATTTTCAGTCGCTCCGAGGAACCACACAGCGCCGGCGGTGAGTCCAGCCGACTCCGCGGGTCCTGCGATCTGGATAGGCGCGTCACGCGATTCGGGAGCGAAGAGCGTCTCTTCGAGTGTGCGGTTCAACTGCGAAAGAAAATCCTTCCAGCCAATTCGCCGCCCATCGAAGCCCAGCGAGCCGCAACTCTCCAAAGCCTGTTGCCAGCGGCGTAGCGCCTGATACTCGGCGCTGGTGAGCGGACGCGCATCGCCGAAGTGAAGCCCGTCAAGCAGGGGCGGAATGAGCTCCGCCCATTCGATCGGGCCCCGGGGACGTCGCGCAGCATCGGCAAGGCGGAGTTGGGCCTGCCTCATACGATCCACCCAAAGCGCTGGCTGCAACGCCGGGGCACCTCGCTGGCCAATGAAGGCCGTCAGCGTCCACTGCGTCCGTTCCAACCCACGACGGCGCAGTGCGCGCATCGCCGCTTGCAGCGCCGCGGTCTCGTCCGCAGTAGCCCCGGCATGACCCGTCGAAAGAAGCCAGTCGAGCTCCTGTTCGTTCAATGCGCCATCGAGCCAGCGCAACATGAGACACGCCGCTCGCGCCAACGCAACCTGCCTGAGCGGAACTCCCAGTGAAAACTCAAACTCCGGCCCGGCATATCGTAGAAACGCCCTCTCAATCTCTCCTCGCATGGTACTTGCGTTCTGCGCCACAACCAGCAACCGCGCCTTCGGATCGGACTTCAGTTGCCGGCCGCACCAGATCGCGCACGCCTCGATTTCAGCCTGCACTTCGGCAGCGGCATAAAAATGAAGATCTTGAGCAATTGTGCCCGAACCGACCTCTGCCCACTCGCCCCACGCATCGAAAAGGCTGCGCTGCAAAGGCAGAATGCGGTCAAATCCCGCCAGGAGCAGCGGCGTCCGTTTGGCCGAATCCGCCTTCATCAGCGGAATCAGCTCAAGCGGTAGACGGGCCGGACTGAGCAGATTCTCCAATTGGCAAACTTCATCGAACGCCGCAAGCCAGCCACTAAAGACCGCCGCATCCTGCTGCCAGCCAATTCGCGCGCCATCCCTCAAGTAGCGCGGCGCGTACCAGCAAATCAGTTCGTGTGCCTCCACGGCCAGGGACGCTAGCCGATGGCGCGGTCCCTCAAGCGCTGTGGCCAGCGAGGGCTCATTGCCGGCGATCTCAACCCAGAGTTTACTTTCCTGAGCGGGATTCAGTAGCAGCCGCGCATCGTTGCTCCTGCGCTCCCATTCGCCGCGCGCAAAGCTCGTCCAATCAAGAACGCTCGGCGAGGGCCATGCGCTCAGCCCCTCAGCTTGCCGCGCCCGATGAAAGGCCGCCGCGACGGCGCGAGCCGCGCGTTCACTGGCCGTGACCACCATGCCGCCGTCGCGCAGCCACGCATCGATCTCAACAGCCGCCAAGGCTCCCATTCCAGCGTTATACTCTGTCCGGCTTCAGCCGTGCCATCGCCCGCGGCAAATCCCGCCAAGAGCGCTCAACTTGTTTCCGATAAAAACATCTGTTGACCCATTTGAGTCCGTGATGAACGAGGTTCGGCGAAACCTCTCCAGCCACATAAACACTCTTTCGGCGCAGATAATCAAATCTGTGGAGACCGCGCGCAATCTATCGCTTTTGAACGATTACCAAGCCTATCTGCGTGTGGAAAAAGGTCTGCGCCCGCTCACCTGCGAGGCCTACGACGGCGACCTGAAGACCTTTGCCGAATTCATCGAAACCCGCCACGGCGTGCTGTTGACGGCGACTCAGCAGGATCTCTCGGCCTTCCTCGAGCATCTGCGCGACCACGGTATCGACCAGCGTTCGACAGCCCGCAAGCTGAGCTGTCTTCGCGGCTTTTACAAATGGCTGCTGCTTGACCGCCGCATCCATCACGACCCCACCGTCAACATCGAGTCTCCCAAGGCCTGGAAGGTGCTGCCCAAATCCCTCGCCGAGCCCGAGGTCGCCGAAATGCTCGAGCGCGCCAACATGGCCGCCGAACATCCCCAGGCCCGCGCCACGGCTCTGCGCGACCGTGCCATTCTCGAAGTGCTCTACGCCGGCGGCTTGCGCGTCTCAGAGGTCACCGACCTCTCTACCGGCGATCTGGCCCTCGACCTGGGCCGCGTCCAAGTCCGCGGCAAGGGTGATAAAGAACGCATCGTTCCCCTGGGCCATGTCGCGCTGAAAGCCCTGGAAGAGTACCTCCTGCACGGCCGGCCGCATCTGGCTCGCATCAGCTCAGCCAACTCAAAGCGCAAAAAGCCCGGCGCCGCGCGTCAGGAAACCGCCCGCCAGGCCGCCACCCGCCTCTTTCTTTCTTTGCGCGGAATGCCTCTCACCCGGCAATGGGTCTGGCATGTTGTCAAAATGGCCGGCTCCTCGGCCAGCCCGCACCAGTTGCGCCATAGTTGCGCCACCCACATGGTCGAACACGGCGCCGACCTGCGCAGCGTCCAGCTTCTGCTTGGCCACGCCGACATCTCCACCACGCAGGTTTACACGTACCTGGCCCTCAACCGCCTCAAAGACGTTCATCGCCAGCACCACCCGCGTGGCAAACGCCAGGTGGCCGAGTCCGAGGCGGTCTTAGCCTCCCCGCCAACACCGCGCCGTGGGCTGCATCTCGTTACGAAGGCCTTGCCGGACGCCTGCGTCGGCAAGGAGACGGCATGAGTACCACCGCTGTCTCCGTCCCGCCCACTTTGCTCGAATCCCTGATCTCCGCCTACCTGCGCGTGCTAACCAACGAGCGCGGTGCATCCGCCCACACACTCCGCGCCTACCGCCGCGAACTCGACTCCTTCGCCGCCTTTATCGCCGTTCAATACGGCCCCGGCCAAACCCCAGAGAGCATCGAACACACCCACATCCGCGCCTACCTCGGCACGCTCTACGACCGCGGCCTCTCCAAAGCCTCCGCCGCTCGCGCCCTGGCCGCCATTCGCAGTTGGTTCAAGTGGCTCGCCCGTGCCGGCCATCTCGAGCAGAACGCCGCTTCGCTCGTCGCCACGCCCAAGCTGCCCCGTCACCTGCCCCGCGTCCCCTCCATCGAACAGCTCAATCGGGTTGTTGATTCTGTCCGCTCCGACGCCGCCAGTTGGCCCACGCGCGACACCGCCATTCTTGAACTCCTCTACGACTGCGGCATCCGCAACGCCGAACTCACCGGCCTCAACCTCGACGACATTCACTGGGCCAACGAAGCCATCCTGATTCGCGGCAAAGGCCAGAAGCAGCGCTACGTCCCACTCGGCGACGCAGCCGCCCAGGCCCTGCGCGCCTATCTCGCCGAGCGCGCCGCCCGCCTCGCCGCCGCCTCAGAGGGCCAGGGCCTCGCGACACCTGCGTTGTTTGTGAATCTCCAACTCCGCGGCCTCGGCAAGCCCGCCAGCCCGAAAGCCGGTCAACAGGCAGGTCAACCATCCGGCCAGGCCCGCCTCACCACGCGCAGCGTCGCCCGCATCGTCAAGCGCATCGCCATCCTGCGCGGACTCTCCGCCGACGTCCATCCCCACACGCTGCGCCACGCCTTCGGGACACATCTGCTGGAAGAGGGCGCCGACCTCCGCGCGATTCAGGAGTTATTGGGCCACGAGCGCCTCTCCACCACCCAGCGCTACACCCAGCTCACCACCGCGCAATTGACGGTAGTCTACGACCGCACCCATCCCCGCGCACACTGAAGCATTTTCGGATTTACTGTTGACTTCCGTGCCCCATCCATTCCGCGTTTTTCTGCGGAATGGATTGGAGACCTGCAAATTTTCGGTCTACGCAATTCCTAGCCCCAGCTCCGCTAATTTTCGTTTTGAGATTGGTGTAGAGATGCGATGGATTCGCGAGCGCGGCTTGCGCACCGGCTGGATATTGTCCTTCGAGGCAGAGAAGCTTGCGGTCAAGCAAGGCGACATCAATGACATACCTGATACAGTATTTTGCAACTTGGCTTATGCCGAACGCGATTGTGTGATCGATGCCTTGAGGCGGGGTTTGCTATGAAAAGTTTGAGGGTACTGCTCGTTGCCTGCGCAGCAATAGCCGCGCAATCCGCGCTGGCCAATGGTCAGGCGACACTTGCTGCGCTTCGCGAGGCCTGCGGGGACGACGCACAGAGACTGTGCGCAGGAGTGCAACCGGGCGGGGGCCGAATCGTGGCCTGTCTCAAGGAGCATAAAGACTCGCTGTCCGATCGGTGCAAGCAGGCCGCGGGGCTGCCGGTTAATCCCAGCAGCAGTCCTGCGTCTGGCGCTTCCAGCGCAGCGCCCATTTCCGGAACCAATATCTTCAGCGACGCGGACAGTACCCCTGCGGCAACGTCCGGCACGTCTGGAGCCGCCGCCCATGCCACGGCTGCGTCACCCCACTCCTCTGCTGGCCCCCCGGTTTCAGTCGCCGGAGTGAAGTTCGTGGAGCGCATCGTCCCGGATACTGAACATGGCGGGATGCGCGCCGCAACCATCCATTTGCCTGAGAAATGGCACTTCGAGAGCAAGCTTGAGTGGCACTATAACTGGATCGAGTACCCCCTTACCTTTTCCTCTCACGCGGAGAATCCAGACGACGCTGAGGCTTATTTCCAATACCCGCTCTTACGGTTGGAGTCCACCGAAGTTGCGCCTCAACTCAGGCAATACGACAAGAGCCCCAAACTTCCGCCCGGTTCGCGTCTGCCCACTGGTGCGCTTTACTCCCCCCCGCAACCTCCGATGCAGGCGATGGCGATGTTCATTCAGAAGGTTCGCCCCAATGTCTCCAATCTGAAATGGCTTGGGCAGCAGGACCTGCCGGACCTGGCAAAGGCCCTGAAATTGGACCCCTGGCCCAACCAGCACGGCGTGGCCATCAAGATCGGCTACGACCTGAACGGCCAGCCCGTCGAAGAGGCCTTTTTTGGCGTTTACTACATCGCGCATACGGCTAACGCGGGAGTGGGCGCAGGCATGGTCAAGCAGACCAACTGGGGATTTCAGGCCCTGCAAAGCTTTCGCGCGCCCGCCGGCACTCTCGACAAGCGCATGCCGATGTTTTGTTTCATTGCCAAGTCTTTCTATGTAAACCCGGAATGGGCCCGGCTCTCCAAGGCGATCAACGACAAGATGGCGGCCGACTTCGACCAGAAGCTGAAGCAAGGCTATGACCAACTCCGCGCGGCGCAAGCCATCATGGAACAGACGATGAAGCAGGAGGCCTCTTTCCAGGCGAACTTCGACAAGCAGGAAGAAGCCATGCGCTCCAGCGGCGGTGTTGACGACAGTTATCTGCGGGATGGCGGAGCCCGCAGCGCTTCCGACCATTTTAGCGATTTGATCCGCGGCGTCGACACCCTCAACGATCCCAGCACTGGCGGTACGAAACAGCTCTCCAACCTGGGCCAGTATCACTTCACGGACGGCTTCGGCAACTACCGCACCTACGATAACCCCAATGACACTCCGGAAAATACGGGTGAAGTGGGAAGCTGGACTCAAATGACGGCTGCACCGTAAGGACTCTGTGTGGTGATCCCATCGCCGGAGATGCACGACCATCTGCACACCGCCATCATTGTTCCCATGACAAGACCCGCCTGGTCAAGCGCACCGGAGGCGTCGCCGGCCACGTTGATCGCCATTCTGGCCGCTCTCGGCGGGATCTTAGCCGAGTAGCGAATTCGCCGGACGCACCAAAAGCGCCAGCTCACAAGAAAGCGCCCAGATTCGGGCGCTTTCTTGGTCTAGCTGCAAGTGGAAGCTCTTTCGTCGACACGATTACTGAAGCCTTGCGACGACTTCTCTGAGATCAGGCGAGGTCGAAGCGATCGAGGTCCATCACCTTGTTCCAGGCCGCTACAAAGTCGTGCACAAAGGCTTGCTGTCCGTCGACGCATGCATAGACTTCGGCAAGGGCTCGGAGCTGTGCGTTGGAACCGAAGACGAGATCGACGACGGTGCCGGCCCACTTGAACTCGCCGGTCGCTCGATCGCGCCCCTCCAGTGCGCCTTCAGAGGTAGTGGACTTCTCCCATTTCGTTTTCATATCGAGGAGATTGACGAAGAAGTCATTCGTCAGAGTCTCTGGCCGCTTGGTGAAGACGCCATGATGGGAGTGTCCGAAGTTTGCGTTGAGCGCGCGCATGCCGCCAATAAGAACAGTCATCTCGGGAGCGGTGAGCGTGAGCAGGCTCGCCTTATCCACCAGCAACTCGGCCGCTGAAGCCTCGAGCCCCTTGCGGACGTAATTGCGGAAGCCGTCTGCGATCGGCTCCAATACGGCAAACGAGTGCACGTCGGTTTGCTCCTGCGAGGCATCCGTGCGGCCCGGCGAGAAGGGAACCTTAACGTCGTGGCCTGCCTTCTTGGCAGCCTCCTCGACAGCTGCGCAGCCTCCAAGAACGATCAGGTCAGCCAGCGAGACCTTCTTCCCGCCCGACTGGGCGCCGTTGAACTCCTTCTGAATCGTTTCCAGCTTCTGAAGGACCTTGGCCAGCTCGGCAGGCTGATTGACCTCCCAATCTTTTTGCGGCGCGAGGCGAATGCGCGCTCCGTTGGCCCCGCCGCGCTTGTCGGTGCCGCGGAAGGTAACCGCCGAGGCCCAGGCCGTCGTTACCAGTTGGGAGATGGAGAGGCCGGAAGCGAGGGTCTTCGCCTTGAGAGCGGCAATCTCCTGCTCGCCGATCAACTGATGATCCACGGCAGGAACGGGGTCCTGCCAGAGCAAGTGCTCCTTCGGAACCAGCGGGCCGAGATACCGCGACACAGGCCCCATATCGCGGTGCGTCAGCTTGAACCAGGCCTTCGAGAAGGCGTCTGCGAGTTCCTGCGGATTCGCGAGGTAGCGCCTTGAGATCTTCTCGTAGACCGGGTCCATGCGCAGCGACAGGTCGGTGGTGAACATGATGGGCACGTGCTTCTTCTTGGGATCGTGAGCATCCGGCACCATGTCCTCCGGAGACACCTCTTTCGGCACCCACTGCTGCGCGCCCGCGGGGCTCTTGGTGAGCTCCCATTCATGCTCGAAGAGGTTTTCGAGGTAGTCGTTGTCCCACTTCGCCGGGTTGCTGGTCCAAGCACCTTCGAGGCCACTGCTGATCGTATCGACACCCTTGCCGCTGCCAAAGCTGTTCTTCCAGCCCAGGCCTTGTTCCTCGATGCCGGCGGCTTCGGGTTCGGGACCGACATATTTGCCTGGATCGGCGGCTCCATGCGCCTTGCCGAAGGTATGTCCGCCGGCGATGAGGGCAACGGTCTCCTCGTCATTCATCCCCATGCGAGCGAAGGTCTCACGAATATCTACGGCGGCGGCGATGGGATCCGGCCTGCCATTCGGTCCTTCGGGATTCACATAGATCAGGCCCATTTGAACGGCGCCAAGCGGATTCTCAAGCTGGCGGTCGCCGCTATAGCGTTCGTCGGCCAGCCACTTGCCCTCGGGACCCCAGTAAATGTCTTCCTCGGGCTCCCAGATGTCCTCGCGCCCGCCGCCGAAACCGAAGGTCTTCAGTCCCATCGAATCCAGCGCCACGTTCCCGGCGAGAATGATCAGATCGGCCAAGGAGAGCTTGCGGCCGTACTTCTGCTTGATGGGCCAGAGCAGCCGACGCGCCTTGTCGAGGCTCACGTTGTCGGGCCAACTGTTCAGGGGGGCAAATCTCTGCGCTCCATGGCCCCCGCCGCCGCGGCCATCGGCGATGCGATAGGTGCCTGCGCTGTGCCATGCCATGCGAACAAAGAACGGTCCATAGTGGCCGTAGTCCGCAGGCCACCAGTCCTGCGAATCGGTCATCAAGGCATGGAGGTCTTTGATTACGGAGTCCAGGTCGAGGCTTTTGAACTCCTCGGCATAATTGAATGCCTCGCCCATGGGATTGGACAATTGCGAGTGCTGGTGCAGGATCTTCAGGTTCAGTTGATCGGGCCACCAGTTTGCGTTCGTTGGGCTTCCAGCCGATGTGTGTTTCAGAGCGCCGCTCGAGAACGGGCAGTTTGCTTTTTCGAATGACATGGTCCTCTCCTTTCGCTGTTTGTTTTTACAACCCGATTCAGCCTAGAGTTTGGGGCCCGATCTGACAGGCAGAGCGTGTCCAAACCAGCGTAGCACCCTGAGAAACTTGCGCGGTCAATTTATGGTGAGATCCTCGCGATCCGGGCTACTTGAGGACAGGAGCGGCAATTTTGAGGTCAACCGCCGCCTTCGTCTACCATCGAGTTAGCAAATGCCTGCCAAACCCAAGCTCGGCCAGAACTTCCTCATCGATTCGAGCGCCATCGAGCGCATCGCGGACTCCATCGGCGAGACCGCCGGCCGCACGGTCGTCGAGATCGGCCCTGGCCGCGGATCTATTACCGGAGCGCTGGCCGCCCGCGCCGGCCATCTCGTGGCCGTTGAACTGGACCATGAACTTGCGATCAACCTTCAAGTCCACTTTCCGCTGCATCGGGTTACGGTCATCGAGCAGGACGTGCTGAACTTCGACTTCGCCGCCGCCTCGACGACTGCGGGCGAACGCCTGTTGGTCGTAGGAAACCTGCCGTATGGAATCACTTCCCAGATCCTGCTCAAGCTGGCCGCCAGCCACGCAGCCATCGACCGCGCCGTGCTCATGGTCCAGCGCGAGGTGGCCGACCGCGTGGTTGCCCAGCCAGGCTCGCGCGATTATGGATTGCTTTCGGTGACGGTACAGATGTACGGGCCGGTGCAGCAGCTTTTCACACTCCCGCCAGAGTCTTTCAATCCGCCGCCCGAGGTGCATTCGACGGTCTTCCGCTGGCGCTTCGCACCGCGTTTTGCCGAGCTTGGCGTCGAAGAGGAGGGTTTTTTGCGGTTCGTACGTTGCTGCTTCGCGCAGAAACGCAAGACTCTGGCCAACAACTTGCGCTCGGCGGGCGTTTCAACTGAATCGATCTGCACCGCCCTTTATCGGGCCGCAATCGACCCAAAGGCTCGTGCAGAGGCCTTGCCAATCGAGACTCTCGCGTCGCTGTGGCGCTGTTTGGAAATGAGAGGGGCGGCTTCGCCCAGAGAAGCCGCCCCTTCGAGATGCATCTGAATCTAGTGGTGTCCGCTCCCGCCGCTGCTGCCGCCTCCGCCTCCGCTGCTTGTGTGCGAGCTTCCGCCGCCGCCATTCGAGGGATGGCTCGACGGTGCACTTCCACCCGAAGACGTTGGTCTGGGCGAAGAGGCATTCCGATTTGTCGCAGGAGGCTTGGATGTCGATGATGAAACCGGATGGTTATTCGCCTGGTGCTGTCCGGCCGGCGCCGCAGTTCCAGCGTAAGCAGGCCTGGGAGACCCCGTTTGTCCGGTCAACCGACCATCATACTGCGGGCGCGGCGATAAGGGATGCATCGGCTCCACCAGGTGCCCGCCAATTGTCACGATGGTGTTCCTGTCCCGCGTCGGCAGCCCCCCTGTGCCGCTAGGAGCGCTGCGGTTCACAGGCACCACCGCGTTGGCTTGCAGGGCTGCAAATCTCCCCTTGAGCGGTCTGCCGATAGGACTGTGAGGCGGCAGCGGTCGTGGTCGCAATGGGGGACGATAGTGGATCGGCGCGTTGCCAATATTCGCGAACCAGCCGCCTCCACCCCACCAGGGCGAGCACGTTCCCGGCGCCCAGCCCCAGCCAAAATCGCTAAAGAAATCCCAAGCTCCGCATTGGAAGGGCATATAGCCCCAGGCGTTGCCTGAAACCCAGATGTAGCCAAAGCGCGGCGTCCACATCCAATAGCCGTTGCCGTAAGGATCCCATCCAGGATTCGAGGCTTCGAAGGGCGACCAGACTGAGCCCGTACCTGGCACGTTGTACCAGTTGCCGCTTGCGTCCAAATCGTTCCACGCAGGGTTGCTGCTCTCCGGGAGGCTGTTGGATGCCCCGGTTCGATCGGCGGCCAATGCTGTCAGCGCCTGGTCACGGTCAGAGTTCCACGTATCCCAGGAGTCCGGCTCAATCGACTCTGCCACTGTGTTCTGGGCAAGGTCGGCGGAATTCAAGGTCACGCTTTCGCCGCCGTGGAGGTCAAGGGCGTTGGCGCGGCCTCGCTCCAGGTGGGCATTGCCGGAAAGGATTGCAAGCTCACCCGGCGGGTTGTCCAGATTAGCGCGCAGAACGGTGAAACCGCTGGCCGTGACCACGGTGTCGCCGAAGCGGACCTTGGTCTGGCTTCCGGCGCTGCCGCCCTGTAGCTCGAAGTATCCCAAGCCGCTTGCCAGTTCGATCTCCGCTTCGCCGGAGCCACCCTCGCCGCGCAAAACATTGACTATCATCGAACTGTCCGGCGTGAGCCTCACCACGCTGCCGTCATCGAACTCGAGCTCAGCTCGTCCCTCCTCGGAGGTCAACACCTGCGTGCCCTCAAAAAGCGGCGTGTTCGCCAGAGCCGGATCGGCCAGCAATTGGCCGCCTTGAGCGATCTGCACCTTTCCATCGACGTAGCTCAAGCGTGCCGCGCGCGGCTTGGCATCGTCGGCACGCAAGGCTGGCGCCAACAGAACCGTTCCCAGCGCAAGCACTGCCAGACCCAAAACCCAGACGCATGTCCGCTGTCTAACCAATTCTTCGCGATTCATGGTTCCTGCCTTCCCACCGCTCCTGGCCCTGATGGGTCTCCAACATTCTTGTGACACCTGCAATAGGCAAAAAGTCGCGCCGGATCGCAATTTGGAGACGAATTATTGTTCGGTTTTTTCCAGCAACGCCCGTGCCCTTTTCCGCACTCTCTCCATCACTGCTGGATCGTCGGCCAGCCGCGCGAGAACGCCGCGGATGGCGCCAATCTCCTGTAAGCGGCCATCGGCCTGGGCTTCCGCGACGTACTCCATCTCTTTGTCCAGTCCCAAACGGTCGTGCTGCAGCAGCATCTCCAGCCGCGCACCTTCCAGGATGGTGTCGGCAACGGCCACGATCGAGTCGCCCAGTTGCTGAGTCTCCTTGTCCGCGGAGTAGTTGAACTCGCACGAGGCTTGACCCTCGGGCCCGGTGTAGACCAGCTTCTTCCATCCCTGGAAGGCCACCTTTCTGTGGCTCTCACAATCTCCTTTGAACCACTTTCCGCTCCGTGCCGCCTGGAACACGCGTCCGGTAAACTGAGCGCTCAGATGCACGTCGAGATCCTGATCCGGAGCGTCCAGTCCGGATGACTTGGCGGTCTGAGGAGTTGCGGCGGACGTTTTGCCGCGCTCTGAGCGAAAATGCCCGCTGCCATCCGGGTGAAGGACGAGCGTCCAGTGCGACGGGCTAAGTCCGGGATTTGAAAAATCCACCTGAACAACCGGACCAGGCTGCCCAAGCGAGGGCAGTGCGAGGACGGCAAAAGCAAGCGCCGTGGTGGTCTGCACAAGCCTCATGGCCCTCATCGCGCTCCCCCTTGCAGCGCGAGCGTCTGCGCAGTGTGGATGTGGCAGATCGCGATCGCCAGAGCATCGGCGGCGTCGGCCTGTTGCGGCACTTCGGTCAGTTCCAGAAGGCGCGCCACCATGAACTGGACTTGCTCCTTTTTGGCCAGCCCGTAGCCCACGACGCTCGACTTGATCGTAAGAGGAGCGTATTCGGCCACCGGCAGCCCCAGAGTAGCCGCCGCCAGCAACGCCACTCCCCGCACCTGCCCCAGCTTCAGAGCCGATTTGGCGTTTACTGAGTAAAAGACCTCCTCGATCGCAACCGCATCCGGCGTCCAGCGTTGCAACTCAGCGCTTAACTCGCGAAAGACCTGTTCCAGACGCACCGGCAGCTGCTTGGTCTTTGACAGCCGGATGGCCCCCATCGCTTTCAACACCAATCGGGGCCGCCGCCCCGAGTCGTCCGACTCGACGACGCCATACCCTGTCGTTTCCGTTCCGCAATCGATGCCGAAGACACGCATTGGCCTGAGTGTAACCCAGCCGCGCCGCCACGTGCACAGGCTCTGGAGCACACACACGCGTTGATACGCAGCCGCCCCCAGGTGCAACCCAGGGAGTGCGGAACCTCGTGGCGCGATTCGGAACCCGGCGAGCCGGCCCAATTCCAGACGGAACGCGGTGCGCCGGAAAAGGTGCAGCCAGCTGCCGGCAGAGTCTAGCTGTCGATCTCGTTTTTCAATTCGATAATTGCAACTCCGACTCTTTTGGATGCTTCATGGTACGACTTTCCGGGGGAAAGCATCCGTTCGGCCTCATCCTGCTTCTGGGAGTTGATCAGAGCGGCGATCTTTCCCGCCTCAATGTGAAACGCCGCATGTGCGGAGACGCAACTCGCATAACTTTTTAGGTGGCCATGCTCGGCCTTTGCTGCGCCATGAAGCCACTTTCCGATTTCGCAGCAATTGTCTTTCGAGATGGTTGCCACATCCAAGGTTTCATGCGTCGTCATGGCCGTGCGGAATTTGAACTTCCACTCGGCGTGTTTCTGGATTGCCATGTTCAAGTCCACGATGAGTCTCCTAGACTGTTCATAACGGCAAGTTCATGCGGCCTACATCCGCTCAACCTCTCCATCGGCATGCTTCCGTTCGACTTTAGTCGATTTGGCCATCAGCTTAGCGGGGATCGGCCCTTGACGCTCATGCCAAGTCCCGCCGAACGTGGCATCCAAACCCTGATCGATCGGGCATCTGACGATCTTCGAGATTGCCGCAATGCAACGGCGGCCTGGGCGCTTCGCCCAGGCCGTCGCGGTGAACTGTTGGTATTGGACTAAGGCCATCGCGCTCAAGCGAAGGCCCAGACATCCTCACTCGATCTCCCGAACCCTGATTCCATATTGGCGACACCCGTTAAGCCGGGCTCCTTCGGCGACTGGCTTCGTCGCACAGTTGAAAGAAATGCCAAGATTCAAACCTGGTCAAGGAAACCATCTCACAGTGAAGATACGGTTGCATCCCCTGCGGCAAGTGCTCGTTCCGCCGGGGCGAACTTGGGGTCCAAGGCGCGATGCCCTAGGCCTCAGTCACCTCACGTAAGAAACAACTCGAACAACT
>CAZGHZ010000035.1:0-40609 GCA_964525655.1 uncultured Occallatibacter sp. | reverse complement strand
CGTCTTAGGACGGGTTCACCGGCGCATCAACCACGGCCCAGTGGGCCGGATTCTATTTTTCTGCATCACCCTCTCTTCCACCCTTAATGCCCGAATGCCGTATGCTGGCTTGAGGTGCATCCAGTCCTCTTTCATATCGGCTCGATCCTTGTTCCGGCCTACGGAGCTTCGGCGGCTGTGGGCGTGCTGCTGTCGTTGTTTCTCGCGCAGCGCACGGCGCGGATGGTCGGCATCGACGCGGGCAAAGTGTGGAACCTCTGCGTAGCGGCGCTCTTCGCGGCTCTTATTGGTTCGCGACTGCTGCTGCTGGCTCTGAACTTTGCCGATTTGCGCTCGCATCCGATGTGGATGCTTGGGCTGGCCATGATTCATCATCCGCTTCTGTCAGCCTTCGGAGCTTTGTGCGCCGTCGGGACTGCTTTCTTGTTGGGCCGCTGGCAACGGCTCCCGTTTTGGACCACGGCCGATGCGCTGGCTGCGCCTGTTGCTCTGGGGCTAGCCTTCGAGCAACTCGGCGCACTGCTCGCAGGCTCGGGCTATGGAACCGAGGCTCGGGGCATTGCGGAGCATTGGGCCGTGACTTATTCTCAGATCCTCGCCGCGCGCTGGAGCGGTGCTCCGCTGGGCATTCCGGTGCATCCGGTACAGGCCTACGCCGCGTTGGCCTTTCTCGCTCTCTCGATTCTTTTGCTGTTCTGGTTGCCGCGCCGCCGCCAGCAAGGCGATCTGCTCGGGCTGATGTTGCTTGGTGGAGGAGTGGCTGTCTTCATCACTGAATTCTGGCGAGATCCTGAGGGTCGGGGGGCGATACTCGGCGGAATGCTCAACGGTCCGCAAGCTGCGGCGGTTGCGCTTGTTGTGGCCGGAGGATTAGTGCTGCTGGAGCGCAAGAGCACCGTTGAAGGTCGTGAACTCCCACCCATTCGCCAGAAGGAAGGCGAATGGATGGGGCACGCAGCCATAGAAGGATCTAAAGCCCAAGAAGAGGCCTCCAATGACTGAACTGCGCACCATCGAAACAACGACAGAGGCCAAGGGCCAGAGGCTCGATCAGTTCCTTGTCGCGCAGCTTGAGGGCGTGAGCCGTTCGCGCGTGCAGCTATTGATCGACCAAGGCGATGTGCTAGTCAACGGCCTCGTCGAAAAAGCCTCGCTCAAGCTGCGCGGTGGTGAGCGAATTGACATCACGGGTGAGCCGCATCCGGCGCCGCTCAAAGCTGCACCCGAAGACATTCCACTGGACGTGGTCTACGAAGACGCGGATCTCGCGGTGATTAACAAGCCGGCGGGGATGATGGTCCATGCCGGTTCCGGCCAGAATGACGACGCGCGCAGCCGCGGCACGCTGGTCAACGCGTTGCTCTATCGCTTCAAGGCGCTCTCGGCTACAGGCGGCGACCTGCGCCCAGGCATCGTGCACCGGCTCGACAAGGACACTAGCGGGCTGATTGTTGTGGCCAAGAACGACCGCGCGCATGCGGCTCTGGCAGAGATGTTTTCCAGCCGCCAGATTAAAAAAACCTATGTCGCTTTGGTGCAAGGCGCGTTGGAGCGCGCCAAAGGAACGATCAACACCAACATCGGCCGCGACCCCATGCGGCGCACGCGCATGACGGCAAAACCTCTCGGCGATGCCCGCACGGCAGTCACGCATTACGAGGTAGTCCGAAGGCTCGCCAATCGCTTTGGCAAGTTCACTCTGATCAGAGTCCGCATCGAGACCGGCCGCACGCACCAGATCCGCGTGCACATGGCGTCGATCGGTCACCCTGTGGTGGGCGACTCGCTTTATGGCGGAGCCGGGCAGTTAACCGACCAGGTTGCCTCGCAGGCGGCTACCTCGAAGGCGGCTCGGCGGAGATCGGAGCCGGAGAGACTTAAACTGGGCCGCAACTTTCTCCACGCCGCGCGTCTTGAGTTTCCGCACCCCAAGACGGGCAAACTGCTGCAACTTGAGGCCCCGCTGCCCGAGGAGTTGGAGTCCTTCCTGACCCGGCTCGACGGCGAGCCAACCAGTTCAGGAGCATCGTCGTCAAAGCCTTGACGCCTATGTGAGGGCTCGTTGATAAAATGAGGGAGTTATGAATAGCAGGATCTCAGGTCTCGTATTAGCCTTGGTCTTTTCGGCAGCCGTTTTGAGCGCGCAGCAGCCCGCGCCGGCGCCCCCGCCCGCAGCTCAACCCACCCAAACACCGGCCGCAAAGCAACCTGTGGCACAGCCAGCCGACCAGACGACAGATGTGGGCGCTCCCACAATCAAGACAACCGTCAACGAGGTCAATCTCATCTTCACCGTCACCGACAAGCAAGGCAAGTACAAGCCTGACTTGCGGCAAAGCGATTTTGCGCTGCTCGATGACAATAAGGCGCCGGCCAAGGTGACCTCATTCCACCAGCAGATCAATCTTCCCATTCGCGTGGGCATCGTCATCGACGCCAGCACCTCGATTCGCCAGCGCTTCGAGTTCGAGCAGGAATCCGCCACCGACTTTTTGCTGCAGATTCTCAAGGCTAAGAGCGACAAAGGCTTCGTGATCGGCTTCGACGTAACCCCCAATGTGACCCAGGACTGGACCAACGATATCGACAAGTTGCAGGCGGGCGTGAACCGGCTGCGCCCCGGCGGCGGGACGGCGCTCTTCGATGCCGTCTACACGGCCTGCCGCGACAAGTTGCTGGATGTGTCGCGCGGCCAGGAACCGGTGCGCAAGGCGATGGTGCTCATCTCGGACGGCGACGACAACCAGAGCCGGGTCTACAAAGACGAAGCCATCAAAGAGTGCCAGCGCGCCGAAACCATCATCTACGCCATCAGCACCAACTGGACCCCCAGCCGCGGAAGGGGCGACGAGGTGCTGAGCCAGATGGCCGCGGAGACCGGAGGGCAAGCCTTCTTTCCGGCCTCCGTCGAGAAGATGTCTGAGAGCTTTCACTCCATCGAACAGGAGTTGCGCAGCCAGTACGCTTTGACCTACACTCCGGCAGATTTCAAAGAAAATGGGGCGTTTCGTCCCATCTATCTTTTCTGCAACGACCGGCATTACACGGTGCGTGCCAAGAAGGGCTACTTCGCGCCAAAGCCGCAGAACTAATCGCTGAGTGCCGTCCACGGCCGAAAAACAATCACTCCGAACTTCGAAGAGGCGCGGTTAAAGCCGCGCCTCTTCGATTTGTGGGGGAGCTGCCAGACGATGGTTGACTCGGTTTAACCCTAAACTTGTGTCGAGCCTCAATCGAATCCTGCTCTTTACTGCTGAATCTCAAGGTGCGTTCCGCTTCAGGACGTACCCGCCTCTCACTGTTCCCATTTGCTCCACTCCTGCATTCTTTCCGGCCAACTCTCACTGATTCCCCTGGGCGCGCGATGAAATAGAAGAGGGCGATTCCGAGCCTGTTCCAATGGTCTCGGCCGCGTGGATTTGTGGCCGTCAAAGCCACTCTGCCGCGGCGGAAGACAGAGAATGGCGAGAATTGTCCAGGCCGCGGAAAGACTGCGTGGAGAGGGGAAAACAGGGTGATCCGGCAGGCCATATCGTGCGACATCTGCGGAACGGAGAAGAAGCAGACAAACCACTGGTTCGTGGCCTACGACCAGGGCGGGGAGTTGCGGGTGAGCGGATGGAACTCGCGCAACCGGCTGCGCCCAGGGTCGAAGCATCTCTGCGGACATACCTGCCTGCACAAGCTCTTGGACGACTTCATGGCCAAGGCCGCGACGGCGCGTCCGTCAAAGGCTGTTGAAGAGGAATCCCAGGACGAGATCATCAAACAGGCCGCAAAAACTGAGACAAGCTTGACCCCGGCGGCCGGCGCCGGTGAGATCGACTCCTCCGCGCAGCTGATCGCCACGCCCAAACCGATCTCGACCCCCAAACTGACCTTGCCGCCCAAATCCATCGAGGCACCTACGCCGATGGCGCGGCCTCCGCTCCGAGGGCCTATGGAATTGATCGTTGTGCCGTCGAGGCCGCGTCTCGAGGAGCTCGCTTCCCCCGCCGTCGAACCGCCCCGCTTTGCCTCGCGCAACTGGCGCGCCGAGGCCTGGGAACGCGAGCGCGAACGCGAAATGCGCGCCGGTGAGCGGCGCCCAAGCACGGCGCGCCGCCGCTTCAGCTAATCACGACTAAAACTTGGATGAGAGGCCACCGTGTGGTTTGATTTGTTGTTGATTCTTCTGGCTGTTATTCCTTTGATGCATTGCACGACGTTTCACTCGCGAAAAAATGGACCCACTCCTTTGCGCAAAGATCGAGTGCGGCTCATTGAGTCGCGCGCCCCCCGCTGGCGGGCGCAGCTGCGAGCAGTACCAGCAGTCCCGCCTCATCCAGCACCGGAACCTTGAGTTCGCGCGCCTTGTCGAGCTTCGAGCCGGCCTCTTCGCCGGCCACTACATAGCTGGTCTTCTTGCTCACGGAGGCCGCGGTCTTTCCGCCCGCGGCCTCGATCTTCGCCTTGGCCTCGTCTCGGGTGAGCGTGGGTAACGTGCCGGTCAGCACAAAGGTCAACCCCGCCAACTGAGCCGAGCGCTTTCGCTTCTCGGCCGTCATCGCGACGCCGGCCTCCTTCAGGCTCTCGATCAGCGCCAGATTCGCCGGCTGCGCAAAAAACTCCAGAATCGCCTGCGAGATGCGCGGGCCAACCTCCTCGACGCGCTCCAGATCGTCTGCGCTAGCCGCCCGCAGCGCTTCGATCGAGCCGAGTTCCTCAGCCAGCAGCACGGCGGTGCGCTCGCCCACAAAGCGGATGCCTAAGCCCATCAGCACGCGCGCCAGCCCTGCATTTCTCGATCGGTCGATCTCTTCGAGCAGCGACTCGGCGGATTTATCGGCAAAACGGTCGAGCGCAACCAGATCCTCTTTCTTCAGGTTGTAGAGATCGGCCACACTCTTGATCATCTTGCGGTCGAGCAACTGCTGCACCACCGCCTCGCCGAGGCCTTCGATATTCATCACTGTGCGCGATGCGAAATGGAGCAGGCTCTCGCGCAGCTTGGCCGGGCAATCCGCATTCACGCAGCGATAGTCCACCTCGCCTTCGGCGCGGACGACTGCGCTCTGGCACTCGGGACAGACTGACGGAAAAACAAAGGTAAGTTCCCCGCGTCTATGTTCGGCGTCTTCAATGACTTCGACGACCTTGGGAATCACGTCGCCGCCGCGCTCGACTTTGACCCAGTCGCCGAGCTTAAGGCCCAAGCGCTCGATAAAATCGGCGTTGTGCAACGTGGCGCGGCTCACCGTGGTGCCTCCGATGAAGACCGGGGTCAACTCAGCCACCGGGGTCAGCTTGCCCGTGCGGCCCACCTGTACGGTGATGGCATTGACCTGCGTGACGCCCGAGCGCGCGGTGAATTTGTAAGCGATCGCCCAGCGCGGCGCGCGGCCCGTGTAGCCCAGGCGCTGCTGCGTCGCGTGAGAGTCCACCTTCAGCACAACGCCGTCGATCTCATAACCCAGCGCGGCGCGAGCGGCCTCGGCGGCGTCGATGAAGCGGGTCATCTCCTCAACCGTAGAGACGAGCTTGCGATTGGGATTGACGCGGAAGCCAAGCGCAGCCAGCGCCTCGAGAGTCGCCCGCTGCCCTTGCGGCCAGTACTCGCCTTCCACCAGAAGAAAATATGCATAAAGGTCCAGGCGGCGATTGGCGACGATGCTCGGTTCAAGGGTCCGCAACGTTCCGGCGGCGGCGTTGCGCGGATTGACGGCCGGAGCCAGCCCCTGCTGCTCGCGCTCTTCATTCAGGCGCAGAAAAGCAGCCTCGGGCATCACCGCCTCGCCGCGCACCTCAAAGGCCTGCGGAAGGCTCAGCTCATTGAGCTTTGCAGCGGAAACGGTGAGCGGCACGCTGCGGATGGTGCGGATATTCGAGGTGACATCCTCGCCGGTCTGGCCGTCGCCGCGGGTGATGCCGGTTGTCAACCTCGAACCGCCGTCAACAGTCGGTTCGTAACGCAATGCCACGCTCAAGCCGTCCATCTTGTACTCGGCTACATACTCGACCGGAAGCCGGCCGGCAAGCTCATGCACGCGCGCATCCCAGGCGGCCAGCTCTTCAGTCGAGTATGCGTTGTCCAGCGAGAGCATCGGCCGCGAGTGCGCTACCTTGCGGAAGCCCTCGGCGGGCTTGCCGCCCACACGCTGCGTGGGCGAGTCGGGCGTAACAAGTTCGGGATGTGCGGCTTCTATGGCCTTGAGCTCGTTCATCAGCGCGTCGTAGGCGGCGTCGCTGATCTCCGGCGCATCGAGGACGTGATAAAGATGCTCGTGGCGTCGCAGTTCGGCACGCAATTGGTCGGCGCGCTCTGCCGGAGATGGCCCTGGGTTGCATTGTTCGCCCATGGGGAGAATTATAGGAGGCACGAGGCCATGGTAGTGCAGGGTAGTATGGTTGGCAGAGCGCAATGGAACCTGTCACACACCTTCTTACCGGAGCCTGCATTGGCCGCGCGGGGCTCAACCGAAAGACAGCCTACGCCACGCTCGTTGCCGTGCTCACCGCCGAGGCCGCCGACATCGACGTGCTTTGGGGATTTGGCGGCCCGGTCGAGGAACTCAAGCATCATCGCGGAATCACGCATACGTTCATCGGCGCACCGGTGGTCGCGGCGGCCACCGTGGGGCTGGTTTGGCTCTTTGACCGCTGGCTGACGGCGCGTCGGCTTCGAAGAGCCCAAGCTCCCAACCAAGATGCAAAAGCGCCTCCGCGGCACCAGCCGGTCCATTGGGGCTGGCTCTATCTCACGGCGCTGCTCTCTGCGCTCAGCCACCTGCTGCTCGACTGGACAAACAACTACGGTCTGCGTCCCTTTTATCCCTTTAACCCGCGCTGGTACGCGGGCAGCTTCGTTTTCATCGCCGAGCCGGTCCTGTGGCTACTGCTGGGGTCGGCGCTGGTGGCTCCAGCGCTGCTGGGGCTGATTGGCGGCGAGATCGGCGTTCGTCGCAAGCCCTTTCGCGGGCGGGGATGGGCGATCTTTGCGCTGACTGGGATGGTCCTGCTGTGGGGATGGCGCTGGGCGGAGCAGGGCCGCGCGCGGATGCTCGTCGAGAACACGCAGGTTGCATCGGCTCCGGTGAAGCGCATGGCGCTGGAGCCTTATCCCTTCAACCTCTTCCGCTGGCACGCGATTCTGGAGACCGACGCCACCTATCAGACCGCCGAGGTGAATACGCTCACCGGGGAGATCGTGAGCGACCCGTTGCAGGACATCATCTTCAAGCCTCCCGTGACTCCGTCAGTCGAAGCCGCCAAGCACACATTTCTCGGCCAGGTCTATTTCGACTGGGGTACTTGGGCCGTAGTGCGCGATCTCGGGCCCGAGCCCATTCCGGGCCTGGTGCGGGGCCTCGATCCCCCCCAGTTACCTCCCGGCCGTCAATGGACGACCGTCGAGTTCAGCGACTTGCGTTTTGGAACGTCCATCTTTGGACAGAGCCGTGGCACAGCCGGAGGTTCCAAATCGCCGCCGCCTCTGGCCGGCTGGGTCTACATCGTTGACGGCCGCGACGACGCCGGCGAAGCGATGAACGGTCGGGTCCAGCAATAAGGCCCTGACTGCCAACATGAAAGAACTGTTCATCCTGTGAAACAATTCGGTTGACCCATTCGCCCGCGGCCCGCAGAATGAAATGAGCGCACGAGTGTTGCCTGACTGCATTCTTCCCCGTGGAAGTCGTCAGAATCTTTAAAGCCGAGGTGTCCATGCCTGCTTATCTCTTGCTGGTCGTCGCCGTTTTGACCCGTCTCCTGCCGCACCCCGGCTGGCTGAACTTCACTGCGGTGGGCGGCGCTTTGCTTTACTTTGGCGCGCGACGGCCGTGGCGGGAGATGCTGGCTCCCCTGGCGGCGCTGATGGCCACCGATTACTTCCTCACTGTTTATAGCTACCACTATGCCTTCCGCTGGCAGGGCTACATCGCTTCGTGGGCCTGGTATCTGATGGCCATGGCGCTGGGCCTGATTCTGCTTCATGCGAAGACGTCTTTCGTCCGCGTGGCGGCTGCCACATTGCTCGGTCCGACCTCGTTCTTCGTTCTCTCGAACTATGGAGTTTGGGCAAGCGGCTCAATGTATCCGCGAACGCTGGCTGGGCTGGCCACATGCTTCGCTGCCGCAGTGCCCTTCTATCGCAACGACCTGCTTTCGACGGCGGTCGTTTGCGGATTGGCCTTCGGTGTTCCGGTGCTGGTGCGGCGGATGAGCGCACCTGAAGCGCAGGCTGCGCCAGTGAGCAAGTAGGCTCGAACATCGATCCAAGTTCGTTTCAGACACCCCTCGGGGCAAGGCCATTTGCCCTGTGAGTACCATTTCGCTGTTGATTCAATGGCAGTTGTTGAGCTTTCCCCAACAGGCTGAGGCGCAGGCTTCTGGAACCCGCTCCGATGGCACCCCGGCGAGACGGTCCTTCGTGTGGGTGTTCCATCACCTTTCCACGGTCAATTGCCGATAAATACTACTGAAAGGGATCATCCGTTATGCAAACACTAACGGCAGTGCGGGGCCTTGCCTGTCCCGCGGAGCCTACAGAGGGCGTTCGCTATGTTGCACGACAACCGATTCTCGACCAACGAGGCAGGCTTTACGGCTACGAACTGCTCTTCCGCATGGGACCTGAAACTGCCTTTCGCGGCGATGGCGACCATGCCACCCGTTCCATGATCGACAACGCGGTGTTGTTTGGGCTGGAAAAGCTGACAAGCAGCTTGCCGGCCTTTGTCAATTGCACCATGGAGTCCTTAACCCGGCAGCTCGTGCAAATCCTGCCGCCCAGCATCACGGTCCTCGAGGTGCTGGAGGATCTCGAACCTACCCCCGCCCTGATTGACTCCTGCCGCGAACTGAAATCCAAGGGCTTTCGGATAGCACTCGACGACTTCGTATGGAAGCCGGAGCTGGAGCCGCTCGTCAAGCTGGCCGACTACATTAAGGTCGACTTCATCAAGAGCGACGCGGCCGAGCGCATGCAACTGCTCCAGCACCTGCATGGCGCCCCTATCTGCCTGATCGCCGAAAAGGTTGAAACGCAGGAAGACTTCAAGCGGGCCTGCAAGGAAGGCTTTACGCTCTTCCAGGGCTACTATTTTTGCCGCCCGGAACTGATCAAAAATCGAAAAATCCCCGCCAACTATCTCTCTCACCTTCAGCTTTTGAAGATGATGCGCCAGGAGACTCTCAATCTGGCGCAATTGGGAGAGCTGGTGAAGCGAGAGCCTTCACTGACCCACCGGTTGCTGCGCGTGGTCAATTCGCCAATTTATGCGCTTCGCCAGGAGGTCAACTCCATCGAGCTGGCGCTGGTTGTTGTGGGGGAGGAGACCTTTCGCCGCATCGCCACGGTGGCGATCGCCAGCGAGCTTAACTCCGGACACACGGCTGAGATTCTGCGCGTGGCCTTTGTGCGCGCCCGCTTCTGCGAGCTGGCCGCCCGCCACTGCAAGCTGGCGCCCTCCGAGCAGTTCCTGCTTGGACTGGTCAGCATGTTCCCGGCGATGCTGCGTATCTCGATGGCGGACCTGGCCCCCTCCTTGCCGCTGCGTGAAGAGATTCGGCTTGCGCTCACCGGGACGGCAAATCGCGAAAGAAGCCTGCTGAGCTGGCTGGAGTGTCATGAGCGAGGAGACTGGAGCGGCTGTGACGAGATCTTCCAGTGCAACTGCTACGATCCGGAGCAGATTCTGAAGTGTTATGTGGATGCAGTGGTCTGGGCCGAGGCCGCGCTCAACTCCGCATCCCTGTCAGTCTGATGAGGCCAAGCTAGGACAGGAGCAGCCTCGGCTGCCCTGTCCAGCCTTCGGAACAGCGATTACTCCGATTCGCCTACGACGCCATATTTGCGCGTACTCCCATCCGAAAACAGAAGCTGATATCCCCGCGAATACTCATGGTTTGGGGAGATTTTTTCTTGGGATATTTTTGCCTTGTAGTCGCCCACTGGAACCACAAGACCGCCCGCGCATTCCAACTCGTACTTCTTCCCGTCTATGAGGACATCCAGATGCTGCACCGTAGAGGACTTCATGTAGGTGTCAAGAACGTGCGAAGACTGCACATGAACGGTAACGGTATATTCCGCCGAGTCCGACGTGGCCTTTTTCTCTGCGCTGGCAAGTGCGGGCAGCATGAGCAGTATGGCAATAAGAATTGTCTTCATTGTCTTCCTCCTGTTGTTTTTGGTGAGGTTGCGGTTAAGAGCGCTGAGGCATCTTCCTCCGATACCGGATCGCAACGTAATGCATCCAACTGTCAGTTACAACACTTTTTCTCAGCAATCGTTATTCCGTGCCCCGTACTTGCGGATTCTTTCTTCAGCCGGGATCGGTGATTCAGTGCCTCAGTTTGGGACCACACTCAATCTTCCAGCTTGCCGGCGCGCTTCTTCCGCATCCACCAGAAGGAAAAGCCCGCTACAGCCAGGATGCCGACGATGGCCAGCAGGGCAAGTCCGTGGTGGGCAACCAGATCGACAGCGCCCGGACCCAGCTTGAACACCAGAAGAGAAAGGATCAGCCAGCGAACCATCCTGCCGCAGAAAACCGAAAGCATGAAGGGCGCGACCCGCATCTCGCAGACGCCGGCGGCAAAGACACAGGCCTTCCAGGGCGTGGGCGGTGGCAGCATGGAAGGGATCATCATGGCCAGGAACTCCTGGCGCTCAAAACGGGCGCGTATGCGCTCGTAGTGAATTCGGTTCACGTGCTTGAGCAGGAAGAGCTCGCCGCCGGCGCGGCCTAGCCCGTAGGGCAGCAGGCCTCCCACCGCCGAGCCCGCGGCGGCCAGCAGGCAGTAGAGCCAGAAGTGGCCCTTGTCGTTCCAGACATAGACGGCCAGGATCGCGTCCATCGGAATGGGGATGGTAGATGAGTCAAGCAGGGCGGCCGCGCCCACGCCCCAAATGCCGAACTTGGCCAGAAACAGGGTGATCAACGCCCATTTAGCCTTCAAAACAATAAAAAGCCGCTTCAAGCAGGGTCCCCTTCCGCCCGCAAATCCGTCTACCAGTCAGCAACCATTGTACGAGCCGGGACTGCGGGCAGAGATTTGCTCAAGATGAGAGAATAGACAAGAAACAAGCGGCGGGCGCCTTGTGCGTCCCGCGATGCTGTGCAGGAACGAATGCCCACCGACCAGGCGCCAACCGAGGTGAACGAGCCCAAAGGGCCGACAGAATCCGCTCCCAGTCCGCGCAATCCGGATTCGGGCGCTCCGGCTTCGAGTCAAGAGCCGAACGCCATCTCCCCCGTGGTTCGAGGCTCGCGCTGGGTAGACTACGATACGCACGAACTGCTCCAGATGATCGGCGAGCTCGAGGACGAGCGGCGCTGGGCCCGCTTGCGCGAGGGCATCTGGCTGGCTATTCTCATCCACCTGATCCTGCTCTCCGCGATCACATGGATACCGAAGTACGTCTTCAAGGTGCCCCAGGTCGTCGATTCGACCGAGGCGATCAAGCAGCACAAGGATTTCACTTATCTTGACACGCCCTTCAGTTTGCCTGCCAAGCCTGCCCCCAAGCCGGTTCCCTTGCAGCATCCCATGATCGACAAGCAGACGATGGAGGAGATGAAGCGGAACGCGCCGCCAAAGCCATCGCCACAGCCAGAGCCGCCGACAGCCGCACCTGCTCCCACACCGGCTGCTCCGCTGCCTCCACCTCCGCCCAGCCAGCAGTCGCAAATCGAGATACCTCGTCCAGCGGCGGTTCCCGCCCGGCCCAACTTTGCCATGGGCTCGCAAAACCCCGCCGACCAATTACGCGAGGCCATGAAGGGCGCTTCGCGGAGCCCCGGCGTGGGCACAGGCTCTCAGCCCTCCGGCGGCGGCCTGACAATGCATCCGGGCGCGGGCACAGGCGGCGTTGAGGTTCTTTCCGACACCCAGGGAGTGGACTTCAATAGTTGGCTACAGCGCTGGCATCGCGAGACCGAGCGGACCTGGGATCCGCTGATCCCAGACGAGGTCAACCCGCCGATTCTCAAAGCGGGCATGGTGGCGATTCGCTTCAAGGTCTTGCCCAACGGCCGGCTCATGGATGGCAGTATGGTGCTAGAAGGCCGCTCAGGCGATGTGGCGCTGGACCGCGCGGCCTGGGGAGCGCTCACCGGTTCGAATTACCCTCCCCTGCCCAGAGATTTTCACGGCCCTTACCTCGAACTACGAGCCTATTTCCTCTACAACATGGAACCGCCAAAATAGAGTTGTCACAACTATCGAGAGACAAGAAGAGAGCGCTGCGCACCTTGTTTGTCGGGCAATTGTCAGCAGGTTGTCACTTCATTGCCGATCACCTCAAACGCCAATCCTCCATGGCTATACTTTGAAATCGGTAGCAGTGCCGGAAGCCTTCCCAAACCCACCTTCGGCAACGCACCAGGAGGTTTTTATGCCAAACAACCTGTCGAGAGGGGCCTCATCCCTGCCCCTCGTTTCAAGCACTCTGGCAGTCCTGATCCTTGCGGCAGCGTGGTCGCCGGCGAGGGCGGCTGCGCAGGGAGCTACTGCCGGAGTTGACAAGGGACACGTGCTCATCTCCGATCAATTCAACAATCGCGTGGTAGAAGTAGACCGCACGACCCACAAAGTGGTTTGGAGCTTCGGCGACGGCTCCGATACGCCCGGCCCTCACAGTGTAGTCGGCGTCAACGACGCGGAGCGGTTCGGCCCCTTCACCCTCATCTCCGGCACGGGCATTCCGCCCAGCAGTCCGCCGCTCCCCGGCTGTTCCGACCCGGTGAACGGCTGCCCCGACAACCGCGTCTTCGTGGTCGATACGCATGGCTCGATCCTGTGGCAGTACGGCCAGGCCGGCGTTACCGGCTCGGATGCCAACGAGCTCAACACGCCTGTGCAATCTGCTATCCTCGCGGAATTCATGGGGCGTCCGGGCTTCTATGTGTTGATCACCGACCAGGGGAACCAACGCATCATCGTGGTGAACCTCTCAGGAAAGATCGTCTGGCAGTACGGCACAACCGGAGTCGCCGGCGACGGGCCCAACCAGCTCAACAATCCCAATAGTGGCGAGGTTCTTGAGAATGGCCACATCCTCATCGCCGACGAGAGCAACAATCGGGTCATCGAAATCACGCCCGCAGGCAAGATCGTGAAGACCTTCACAGCCGGCGGGACTGTGAGCGGCGCGGCCTTCGCCAGCCGCCTGCCCAACGGAGACACTCTCATCTCCGACTCGCTCAACAATCGCATCGTCGAGGTCGACCGCAACGACAACGTGGTCTGGCAGTACGTCACCAACACGGAACCCGACAGCAATCCGAACCCGCAGCCCACGCGCGGCATTCGCCTGCTCAACGGCGACACGTTGATCAGCGATCAGTTCAACAACCGCGTCATCGAGGTCAATCGCGAGGGCGAGATCGTTTTCCAGCAAGGCGAGACGAATGTCGGCGGCGATGGCTTCAACCAGCTCAACGGTCCTTACGACGCAAAGCAGATCGGCGACTTCAATGGCCTGACGCCGCCCTTCGACTTCTTTTAGCGTGACTGAGTAGCCTCCCCTTGACCCTCCAGTCCATGCGGCTTTTGCTTCTTTGAGGCAAAGCCGCATGACCATCAGGAAAGAGCGACATGCACTCCTTGGCGCAGCTTCCGGATGGACCGGCGACCGTCCGGAGCCCAGCTTCACGCTCGATGAGTGCACGAGCAGTTTCTCGACATGCTAATGACCTTGGGTAACGGACCGTCAATCTCGTTGAGAAGGGCCAATCACCGCTTCATGGGGCGTTTACGGAAACAGCCTGCGCTGTATTTTGTCATCAAAGACTGCAACTCCCTCGGGGCTGCGCCAGCTTGAGGTTTTGGTCTCGGTCCACAGTTTTCCGAGAGCTCTATCGTCGCCAGGAATGACCTAGATCAAGGATCACCAGCAGCGCCTTCTGATATCTTGCTCTGTGAATCGGGAGGGTTTTCATGAACAGCGTTTGGAGATTCAGCACGGCACTAGCTCTCGTTTCCACGATCGCGACCAATTGCAGTGGCCAAGGTCCGGCCAAGCCCAGCGGGATTGACCCAGTCTTAATGGCAAAGGCGAACGCCGGCAATCCCTCAGCGCAGTTTCGCATCGGAACGCAATATGAGCTAGGCGCCCATGTAACCAAGGACCCGGCCCAGGCCGCAACATGGTACCGCAAAGCTGCCGACAAGGGCTTCGCGGAGGCCGAACACAGCCTGGGAGTTCTGTACGAGTCGGGCAACGGCGTTCCGGAAGATCCCAAGACGGCTGCACAATGGTATCGCAAGGCGGCCGAGCAGGGGTTCGCGCCTGCGCAGTTCTCGCTCGGACTCTGTTACGTCCACGGCAAAGGAGTTCCGCAAGACTTTGGACAAGCCCTCGCGTGGTACGGGAAGGCGGCGAAACAGAATAACACCGATGCCATGCTGAACCTGGCGTATCTTTATCACAATGGCCAGGGCGTCCCCAAGGACGAGGTCCGGTCCTTCGCTTTCGTACGTCAGGCCGCCGAGGCTGGGTCGGCAGATGCGCAATTCCAGATAGGGATGGCCTATTACCAAGGGGAGGAAGGTCTAGGGCAAGACGACGATATTGCCAGAAAGTGGCTTCGAAGATCGGCAGAACAGGGCCACGTAGCCGCGCAGTTCAATTACGCCATGATGCTCAAGGCTGAGCCGGAGAAGGTGTATTTCTGGTTAAGTGTGGCCGCGCCCCATCTCACCGGCCAGACTAAAGCGAAAACGACGGAACTTCGCACCGCGGCGGCAGCGCGGCTCAACCCCGCACAAAGGGCGGAGATCGACCAGCAGGTGAAGGGCTGGCGTCCTGTCGAGGAATGACTCTAGGTCATGCAGTCGCCGTGTTCTGCTGGTTTATGGCAAAGCCCCTGATCGGCTGACTTGTGACTTCTGCCGAACCATTGTCGCTCTTGTTGAGACGGATCGATCCTCGGTTCCGCTTCGACAGTGCGAAAAAGCGCGCCTCGCGGATGTGTACCACAGCCCAGTCAGCGATCATGCGCGATCCGAGAAGACAGAGCTTGTGCAACGGGGTTGCAGGGATCGGATACAGGGCCATCTGGAAACCGCACTTCCACCGAATCGACGACGGAGTATGAGCATTTTTGTTTGCCGCATCGCGTCTGAGCAGCGGCTTGCTTATCCCATTCAGTCCGTTTACCGTGGTTAGCATATTGCTCCCACAGGTGACGCCGTGCCTTTTCTCTTATTCCGTTCCCATGCTGGCCTCTTGACCTGCGCCATATTTGCCTTTTGTTCCGCGAGTCTTTGCCTTGCGCAACTGGCCGTTGAGCCCTGGAATGCGTCGCATTTTTCTGTTGAGCCGAAGGCTCTGTATGAGGCCGCCTCGGCTGTGGCGGCACCGGAGGGCGCGGTTGCAGCCATCCTCTACGTCGACGAGACTTACACCTTCGATGAGGCCGGGCGCGTTGTGCATACGGGGCATTTCGTCTACAAAGTGCTGAACCAGAAAGGCGCCGAGGGATGGGATTCACTTTCGGTGGGCTGGGAACCTTGGCATGAGGCCCGGCCGGAGATCAGAGTGCGGGTCATCGCGCCGGACTATTCGGTGCACATGCTCGACCAGGGCGCGATTACCGAGGAACCGGCTCGCGGAGGCGACTACAAGATTTACAGCGACGGCAAGAGGCTGCGCGCGCCGTTTCCGGCTATCGCTCCGGGCGCAGTGGTGGAAGAGGAGTTCATCGTTCGCGAGACGGAGCCCTTCTTCGCCGCAGGCTGGGTTGGGCGAACCACCTTCGGCCACGAGCTGGTTCCGGTTGCGCACAGCCGCGTTGTCCTCGATGCTCCTGCTTCCATTCCTCTCCGTTTCGGAACCCTGCTGCTGCCGGATTTGAAGCCCGTCAGGGCCGAGGCCAACGGGCGCGTGTCAATCACGTTTGAAAGGGGATCGATGGATGGGTTTGAGCCGCGCGAGCCGTATCTCCCGCCGGATCTGCCGCATTTTCCAGAGGTCGAATTCTCCACCGGGGCATCGTGGCAGGCGATGGCGGCAGAATACGCAAGGATCGTGGACAGCCGCGCCAATCTTGCAGTTGTGCAGCCGATCGTCGACAAGCTGATCGCCGGCAAGGTGGGAGACGCGGAAAAAGAAAGCGCGATTCTCGACTACCTTGACCGCGAGGTTCGCTACACTGGCATCGAGTTGGGCGAGTCGGCGCTCGTGCCGCACGAGCTGGCCGATACGCTGAGCAAGAAGTACGGCGACTGCAAAGACAAGGCAACGCTGCTGGTGACAATGCTGCGGGCAGCAGGAATTCCGTCGTATGTGGCGCTGCTCAACGCCGGCTCGCGGATGGATGTTCCCGCCGATCTTCCGGGCATGGGGATCTTCGATCATGCGATCGTCTACGTGCCGGGGAATCCAAAGCGCAAAGAGCCCGCGCTGTGGATCGACGCCACCGACCGTTATGCGCGTCTCGGCCAGTTGCCGTCCGACGATCAGGGCAGGCTGGCGCTGATTGCGCGCCCGGAGACGACGGCCTTAGTCAAAACTCCTGAATCGACCTCGAAGGACAATGTGGTGCTTGAGTTCCGCGAGATCGCCCTGGGCGAGAACGGTCCGGCGACGGTGACCGAGAGAAGCCAGCCCAAGGGGATCTTCGAGTCGCGCTACCGCGCCGACTTTGCCGACAAACCCGACAAACAGGCTCGGGAGGGCTTCACCAATTACGTGAAGTCGCAATATCTTGCCGAGTCGCTTGCCACCGCGGAGCGCACCGATCCGGCCGATCTCTCGCGAGAGTTTGAGCTGAAGCTTATCTGCGACAAGGCCAAGCGCGGCTATACAGATCTAGACAGCGCAGTGGCCGCTATTCGCCTGGAGGCTCTCTTCCAGCGACTGCCCGACGAGTTAAAGCGCAGAGAAGACGCGGACGAAAAGAAGAAGAAAGACGGCGCGGAGCTGCCCAGGAAGCTGCGGACGGCGGACTGGTGGTTAAACGAAGCATCCAGCGTCGAGTGGGACTACAGAATCGTGCCGCCGGCCGGGTTTGTGTCCAAGGAACTGCCCAAGAACGCGACGATTCCTATCGGTCCCGCGCTGCTGACCGAGGAGTTCAACACGGAGAAAGACGGCGTGGTGGCAGCTCGCCTTGTCTTTGACTTGGTCAAGCGCCGCTACACGGCGGCCGAAGCGACCGAGCTGCGCAACAAGATAGCGGAGCTGATGGAAGGTCCGGCCATTCTGGTCAACTTTGAGCCGCGCGGCGCGGCGCTCCTCCATGAAGGCAAGGTGAAGGAGGCGCTGGCCGACTATCGCAGCCTGGTTGTGCTCCACCCCAAAGAGGCCGTGCACCATTTGCAGATAGCCAAAGTGCTGCTGGAGGCGGGGATGGGCGAAGCGGCACGCTCCGAGGCTCGGCTCGCCGTCAAGCTCGATCCAAACTCCGCGCTGGCAGAGAAGACCCTTGCGGAGATTCTCAAGCACGACTTGGTGGGACGCACTCTTCGCGCCGGCAGCGACCTCGACGGCGCGGCCGAGGCCTACCGTGCCGCCATCAAGCTTGACCCCGACGACCATGGCGCCCAGGGTGACCTTGCGATTCTGCTGGAATATGACCCGGTGGGACGCCGCTATAGTGGCCAATCGAAGATGAAGGAGGCGATCGCCGAGTACCGGAAGCTGGGTCAGGAGAAGCTCGAGAGCCTCGACCTGAAGAACAACCTCGCCTTTGCGCTCTTCTATGGCGGCGATACCGAAGAAGCCGTCAAGGCTGCACTCTCCCTGAACCCTCAACCAAACGCCCTGCTGGCGGCCTGCGAGGCCATCCTGCACGGCAGCAAAGCCGGCCTCGCCGAGGCAAACAAGCGAGCCAGCGGCGACGACGCCTTCAAAGAGACCGCACGCACGGCGGGTGAAATGCTAATGAGAATCCGCCAATATCCGCTGGCCGCCGACTTTATGGAGGCGGGCGCCGCCGGAGACAACGCCGCGCAGACGATGGGGCTGGCGTCGATGCTGCGCGATGCCCAGCACCACGAAGATCTGCACTTTGCCAACACTCCGGCAGACCTGGTGAAGCGCGCCTTCCTCCTCACCATGGACACCAGCCTTACCGAGGCCAAGCTCGAAGCACTCTCCAGCAGGAATGCGCTGGCGGTGATGAAGAACGAGGATGCGGAGGAGATGAAGAAGGACCTGCAAGCCGGCAAGCTGTTGAACAGCCAGTTGGCACGCGAAGACAATTCGTTGGATGTGACCATCGACATCCTGCTTCGGGCTTTCGATCCCAAGATCGAAGGCAACGACACGGCCGGTTATCGCGAGAAGGTGCAGATTCCCGGCGGCATGAACATGACATTCTTTGTGGTCAAGGAAGACGGACAATACAAGCTACTCGACAGCGAGGAGAAGCCGAATTCAATTGCCTTGGAGATGCTGGACCGGATCAAGGCCGGCGATCTGCAGGCTGCCAAAGCTCTGCTCGACTGGCTGCGCGAAGACCAGCATCTCGAGGGCGGCGACGACCCTCTCGGCGGACCGGTCTTTCCCCGTTTCTGGACCAAGGGGCAGGCCGCCGATGCACGTAAGATGAGTCTGGCCGCCGCAGCTCTGCTCGCAAGCACCAAACCCACGGCGCTCCAAGGAATAGCGCTGCTTGAAGATGCCCAGAAGGATGCGGCCTCAGATCGCGAGAGGACCAACATTCTGCTGGCTTTGGCCGACGGCTACTCGACGGTGGACAACTTCAGCGGACTGCTTGAGAGTTCATCGGCGCTGCTCAAGCAGGAGCCGGAGTCGAAGCTGGCCTTCAGCGAAAACGTGGAGGCGCTTTTGGGACTCAACCGCTTCGCCGATGCCATGGCGCTGGCCGATGCGCGACTCAAGCTGCTCGACGGGGACCAGGATGCGCTGCTGATGAAGATGAGAATCGAAGCCAACCGGGGCAACTTCGCTGCTGCCCGCGGCTGGGCGCAAAAACTGATCGACCGGGGCAAGGAAGATGCCAGCCTCTTGAATGGCTCAGCCTGGTTTGCTCTCTTCACTGGCAAGGTTGAGGACGCCGACATTCAAATGGCGATCAAGTCCACCCAACTGGCCAAGGATAACGCGGCGATCCTGCACACCCTGGCCTGCCTCTACGCCGAAATCGGCAAGACCAAGGAAGCCCACGATCTGCTGCTGCGCGGCATGGACGACCTGAACCTCGACGAGCCGAACGACGATTATTGGTACGCCTTCGGACGCATCGCCGAGCAGTATGGCGAACGCGAGATCGCCATCGCCGATTATCGCAAGCTGGAAAAACCCAAGGAAGGTTTAGCAATTCCAACCTCGAGCTATCAATTGGCACAGATGCGTCTCAAGGCGCTCAACTCCGATGGAAGCGCAGCGGACAAGTAGACACGGAATGCAAGGGTGGGTTTTGAGGCGCTTCGCGAACCGGCCCCACTCTCTCGAGGATCAAGAGCCGGCGATCCCGCCAGCGGAACGGACGGTTGATCCGATCACTCACCACTGCACCGTGATCGGGATAGCGCCCCAAAGCCATCTTTCCCCGCTTGCTATTGAGCCTGCAGCGGAAGACCCACGACATGGCGTCTCCAGGTGTCACGTCAAGCAAGATACCGCCCCCATCGGCCTTGCTAAACCGGGAACCTGCAATCCAGAATTGGGTGCGCTTAGTTTGGATTCCGAAGACAGAGTAGGACGTAAACATCTGCATTTACAATGGGATAACTAACGATTTAACATCAATGAGACGAACCGAGAAGTCGGTCTATTTTCCAATACAGAATGTGGAGAAGATCAGGTTCAGGATGTCGTCGGAAGTGGTTTGCCCGGTTAGAGAATCCAGCGCTCCCAGCGCTCTGTAGAGATCGAGAAGGATCATCTCGTGCGGAATGGAGGCGGAGTTGGAGTGCGCAGCGTCAGCCAGGGCCGCCAGGGCCGCGGCAATGGCTTGGTGGTGTCGGAGGCTGGTTAGCATTCCCGGCTCGGCTGCGGCTCCGCCGGTGGCCAGCGAAAGTATGCGCTCGCGCAGCGCGGGGATGCCGTCGCCGGTAAGTGCCGAAGTGGCCAGCATCGCTAATCCGCCGCAATCGGGCAGTGGCCTGCCGGCTTCAACTAAGTCCCTCTTATTCACGGCCACAACGGCGGGACGGCCTTCGACGGCAGCCAGCAGCCTGCACTCTTCGTCGTTGAGCGGCTCGGTTGCGTCCAGCACCACCACCACCAGAGCAGCATCGGCCAGTGCCTCGCGGCTGCGAGCGATTCCCAACTGCTCTACCTCCTCGTCAGCCTCGCGCAGGCCGGCCGTGTCAACCAGTTCCAGCGGAATTCCATCGAGAGAGATTTGCTCGGCAACTGTGTCGCGCGTGGTGCCCGGAGTTGCTGCGACAATCGCGCGGTCGCGCTCGACGAGCCTGTTGAAGAGCGAGCTCTTGCCTGCGTTGGGCCTACCCACGATAGCCAGCGTTAGTCCGTCGTGAACGATCCTCCCGCGTGCGAATGAGGCTTCGAGCGCGGCGAGCGGCGGTGTCAGCTCCCCAATGCGCCGGGCAATCTCGGCCTGGGGAGTCACTTCCACATCATCCTCGGCAAAGTCTATGCCCGCTTCGAGCAGTGCGACAAGCTCAACCAAAGCGTGCTTTAGCGGCTCCACGCGCCGGCTGAGCGCGCCGCCCATCTGGCTGGCGGCCAACCGGGCCTGGGTTAGCGTCTGAGCCGCGATCAGGTCGCGCACCGCCTCGGCCTGCGTCAGGTCGAGTTTGCCGGCGAGAAAAGCGCGCTGGGTGAATTCGCCCGGCTCGGCCAGCCGCGCACCGAGCGCAAGAGCGCGCCACAACAGCATTTCAAGCACCACCGGCGAGCCATGCGCCGCAATCTCGACCAGATCCTCTGATGTGTATGAATTCGGCGCAGCAAAGAAAGTGACGATTGCCTCGTCGATTCGCAAACCATCCGAATCGGACTTTTCATCCAGAACATCGGCCAGTCGCGCCCGACCGTGCTCGATTGGCTGGCGCAAACGCACCAGTAGCGTGGCGATCGATGCCGCCTGCGAACCGCTCAGGCGAACGATTCCGATGCCTCCGCGGCCCGGCGGAGTGGAGATGGCGGCGATGGTGTCACTGTTTGAATCGGGTATGTTCATGCGCTGGAAACAGTGTAGATGCTGAGACTGGAGTTGAACTCAGAGGCGGATCGAGCCGGACCTAAAGTGCCGTGTTGAGAGGCGAGGCTATAATCCCTACAAACGCCGAAAGAACGGCACCGGGGATAGCCATGACACTGAGAAACACGATTACTGCCACGCTAATGGCGGCCTTGGCATTGAGTATTCAATGCACAGCACAACAGCCGGGGCAGCGCATGATCGATCTTGCGGTCAACAAGCCCGAGACGGTGGGCTTCTCTTCCGAGCGGCTGGAACGACTTCACGGCTTGATCCAGGGTGAGATCGACCAGAAGCAGCTAGCCGGCGCAGTGACAATCCTCGCGCGGCACGGCAGGGTGGTGGAGTACCAGACCTATGGCCAGCGCGACATCGCCACCAATACTCCGATCACCAAGGACACGATCTTCCGCGCCTACTCAATGACCAAACCGGTTACCGGCGTAGCGATGATGATTCTCTACGAACAGGGCAAGTGGCTTCCCTCCGATCCGATTTCAAAATTCATTCCTGAGTTCGCACACTTGAAGGTCTTCAAGGGAGTCGATGCGGAGGGCAAGATGATTCTCGTCGATCCCGATCATGCGCCCACGATGCGAGAGTTGATGACGCACACGGCTGGCTTTACTTACGGCTCCATGGGCAATACCTTGGTTGACCAGGCATACCGAGATGCGAATGTCATGCACTCGCAAACGTTGCAGGAGATGATCGACAAGCTGGCGAAGCTCCCGCTGCTCTATCAGCCCGGCAAGGGATGGACCTATAGCTGTTCGATGGACATCCAGGGGTACATCGTCGAGAAACTCTCGGGCCAACCGCTGCCCGACTTCATGCGCGACCATATCTTCGTGCCGCTGGGCATGAAGGACACAGCTTTTTATGTTTCCGCAGAGAGGCGCAGCCGGTTTGCAACGAATTACAAAGGCACTCCCAACGGCGGAATCACTACAGACGCGGCAGGCGGTGGCACGCCAACCGATTACGCAACGGAGCCGACAATGCCCTCGGGCGGAGGCGGTCTCGTCACCACGATTGAAGACTATTATCGCTTCGCCTCGATGCTGGCCAATGGCGGCGAGTTGAATGGCGCGCGCATCCTGGCTCCGTCGACGGTGAAGCTGATGACATCGAACCATGTGCCAGCCTCGCTGTTCACCGGCGAATTCGGCATCGGCCTGTCGGTGATGCGGCCGGGCTTTGGCTACGGTTACGACTGCGCGGTGATCTTCGATCCGTCGGAGGCGAATCTCTCCGACGGCAAAGGCACGTTCTTTTGGGATGGTGCCGCAGGTACATGGTTCTGGGTCGATCCCACCAACGATATCGTCTTCGTAAGCATGATCCAGCGCATGAGCAGCCCCGACAATCACAGCCTTGAGTACAAGAGCCACGCCGTCGTCGATCAGGCCCTCGTCGACCCGTCGAAGTGACGCAAACCGAAGACCTTGCTCCTCCTATTGCATTCCCATAGAGAAAGGATTATGCTTCTCCTATTGGTTAGCAAGAGGAGTAGGCGATAGACGGCAAATCCGACGTCTGGCAGGGAACGCTGGCGCTGATGGCGCTGCGCACCCTTGAAATCATGGGGCCGCAGCACGGCTATGGCCTTGCGCGGCGCATCGAACAGACCAGCGGCGACCGGCTGCAGTTGAACTACGGCACGCTCTATCCGGCGCTGCTCAAACTCGAGCAGGAGGGGTACATCCGTTCGCGGTGGGGCGTCTCAGAAAATAATCGCCGGGCAAAATTCTATGAGCTGACCAAGGCAGGCCAGCGCCAGGTGAAGAAGGCGGCGGCGGAATGGGAGGAGACCACAACGATCCTGGCGCGCTTCCTCGCTCCCGCAGAGGAGGCGTAATGCGCAAGCTCAGAGCATTGTGTATTCGACTCTGCGGCCTCGGCATGAAGCGAGTCGACGAAGATTTCACCGCCGAACTCGAGTGCCACATCGACCTGCACACCGACGAAGGCATTCGCGCCGGCCTCACTCCCGAGGAAGCCCGCCGCCAGGCGCTGATCGCCTTAGGCGGCGCGGAGCAAACCAGGCAGGCCTATCGTGAGCGCCGCACGTTGCCTCGGCTGGAGACACTGTGGCAGGACATTCGGTTTGGCCTGCGAATCCTCGCCAAAAATCCCGGCTACACGGCGGTCGCCGTTATCACGCTCGCGCTTGGAATTGGAGCAAACACGGCCGTCTTCACAGTTGCGCAGGCAGCTCTGCTACGTTCATGGCCAGCCAGAGAGCCAGAGCGCATGGCCAGGCTGATCGCCACAACACCGCAGGGCGAGGAGGTCAATTTTTCTTACCCGGATTACCTGGATCTTGCCGCACAAAGCAGATCGCTCGAAGGGATTCTCGCCTACTCGCGCCGGGGAATGATACTCCTCGTCGGAGGGGAGTCGAAGACGGTGCTGGATGACATCGTATCTCTCAATTACTTCTCGGTTCTGGGAATCGATGCTCAACTTGGCCGCTTCTTCTCCGCGCAGTCGCAACCGGCGAGCGAGCCCGGTGTGGTGATCAGCGACTCGCTCTGGCATCGGGTTTTCAATGCGGATCCGTCGCTGGTCGGTAAGCAAATATGGCTTACGAACCGCGCGTTCACGGTTCTCGCCATTGCGCCGCCGGGTTTTCGCGGTCTTCAACGCGGTGTTCCTACGGACCTGTGGCTTCCCACCGAATCCACCCAACACACCGACCGGAAGATTCGCGAGTTTGAGGTGCTCGGACGCCTGCGGCAGGACGTGACCGCAGCAGAGACGCAGGCTGAGCTTGACGCACTTGGACGCCGTCTGGCCCTGACCTACCCGGCCATCGACAAAGCCAGGAACATCGGCCTGATCTCAGAGCGTGAACGCCTCCGCGAAGCCATGGCTCCAACACTGATCCTGATGACTGCTGTTGGATTAGTCTTGCTGATCTGCTGCGCCAACGTAGCAGGCCTTGTGCTGGCTCGCTCCGACGCGAGGCGAAAAGAGATCGCCGTGCGGCTGGCTCTCGGTGCACAACGAATGCGCCTGTTGTGTCAATTGCTCACCGAGAGCCTGCTGCTCGCTTCATTGGGCGCTGCGCTTGGCCTGCTTCTGGCGGTTGGACTTCTCCGGTTGCAACCGGCGGTGATGCCTCCGGCACAGGTTGAGCTCGGGCTTGATCTGCACCTCGACGTATCGGTCCTCGTCTTCACAGCGGCCGTCGCCTTTTTGTCGGTTCTGGTCTTTGGATTGGCGCCGGCTATTCAGGCTTCCAGGACGAGTCAGGTGTCGACTCTCAAGGGTGAAGGAACAGCTGCAGCCAAAGGAGTACGGCGCTGGACGTTGCGCAACGCGCTCGTACTTGGCGAGATTGCGCTATCGGTAGTGCTGTTGACGGCCTCGGGACTGGTGGTGCGCAGCCTGTTCTTCAGCCAATCCCTGCCTCTCGGCTTCGACCGGCATAGGCAACTGATCTACTTCGACATGGTTCCCGGGATCGCTGCATATAGCTCGGAACGCAGCGCAACCTTCTTCGCTCAAGTGGAAGAGAAAGCCGCGGCGATGCCTGGAGTCAGCCATGCAGCCCTGGCGCGGCGAGTCTTGCTCTCGGACTCTGGAGGAGGAATGCAGCAACGCATTTCCATTCCGGGAGTGGAGTTGCCGCAGGGGCAGCTCAGCGTTCCTGTCAAATTCGACACGGTTGATGGCAACTACTTCCGTGCCGTTGGAACGCGCCTGATCGAGGGGCGCGAGTTCAACTCCGCCGATGCTCCTTCAGTTGGCCGGGTCGTAATCGTCAGCCGAGCCATGGCAGAGAGCTTCTGGCCGGGCCAGGAGGTTCTCGGCCGGCAGATCCTGGCCGACGGCGCGGCCTGCCAGATCGTGGGCGTTGCCGAGGACGCCAAGGTCGACGGCATCCATGAGACCCCGGAACCCTACATGTACTTTCCCTTTGCTCAACAGCCCAGCGGAGAGGGAACGCTTATCATCGATGCCGAGGGGAACTCAAAGGCGCTGACGACAAGAATACTGAGCGAGATTCAACGAACGGATCGCAATGTACCCGTCTCGGTCCGCACCGTCCACTATCTGATGCAGCAGGCTTTCTGGGCCGACCAGCTGGCTGCGGGTTTTGTCGGTGCGCTGGGAGCGCTTGGAATCTTTCTCGGAGCCATAGGACTCTATGGCGTGGTTGCCTTCACAGTGAACCGGCGCCGCCGCGAAATCGGCATCCGCATGGCGCTGGGCGCCGAGCGACGGGATGTATTGCGGCTGGTGCTGGGCCAGGGACTGACGCTGGCCGCCATTGGAGCGGGAATCGGTCTTGCGGCTTCGTTCGCGACCATGCGGCTGCTATCGACCATGCTCTATGGCGTCAGGCCCACCGATCCGCTCACTTTTGCCGGCAGCTCGGCTCTGGTGATCCTCGTGGCTCTCGCGGCCAGTTGGATTCCCGCGCGCCGCGCCGCATCTATCGACCCGATGCAGTCGCTGCGGACGGAATAGCTGTTGCGCACCGGCTTACTGAACCGCGCCGTGATCTCGCAGCAGTTGCACCGCGTCGGTCTTTTCGTTCTTCATCGCCAGCATTAGCGCCGTTGTGCCATCGTTGCTCTTGGCGTCAACCTTCGCGCCCTTATCAATCAACAACTCCATCAGGTTGACCAAGCCGCCGCTGGAAGCCGCCATCAGCACGGTAAAGCCATTCTTGTCCCTGGCCTCGGTGTTAGCGCCATGATCGAGCAGCAAATTCACGATATCCTCAGAGCCGGAGACGATCGACAGCATCAGCGGAGTCAGGCCGCTCTCCTCCTGCGCGTCAAGGTTGGCTCCCTTGGCCAACAGCATCTTCACCTCTGCGACGTTGGCCACCATCACTGCATAATGCAGCGCCGTGTCGCCCCGACTGTCTTTGATCTCTGTCTTCGCGCCCTTTTCGAGCAGCAGCTTGACCACCTCGACTTTGCCCATCGCACAAGTGGCAATCAACGCCGTAAAACCTCCCTTGGGGCTCACAGCGTCGATCTTCGCACCCTTTTCGAGAAGCCGCGAAACGGCTGCCGCATCGCCCTTCTGCGCGGCCTCGAGAAACTGATCGTCCAGGCTCAAGGCAGCGGCTGGGACAGGAGCCGGTGGGACCTTGTCAGAGACAACCTGAGCCGCGGCCAACAGATTCCACGACCATGCCGCGACCGCGAGAATCACGGCCGACAAAACTCGCTTCATGCTTTCCTCCTAATGCGGCTTACCAGGCTCACCTTCGACGGCTTCCGCTCAAGTTATAAAACTGAATTTTACTCCGGCTCCGGTTCATCCTCGTTGCGACACCCTCCATCCCTTTTTTCAGCCTCTCGTCGGGAGGGTCGCGCAGCCGCGCCGCGTTGACGGTAATCTTGTCTTGTAGCCGAGATCATGACGCAGGGAGGGATCGATGGGAGCAACGAAGATTGAGTTTCGCTTGCGCGTGGCGATCATGGCGGTCATCATCACGCTGGGCTTTTGGGCGCCGTGGATTGAGCCATTGGGCATTGGGAAACGCGTTTCACTGATGGCGTGGCTAGCCTTTGGACTCACGCGTCTGGGTCTGTTCCAATTCGGTGTTGCTGTCCCTGTTGTTATCGTTCTGTCTGCGTTGATCGCCGCCACGGCGGTCGTCCTGCGCATCTGGGGAACTGCGTGGCTCGGAGCCAACACGGTCTTGCATGGCCAGATGAAGGCCGGCGTCGTGATGGCCGACGGGCCTTATCGCTACGTGCGCAATCCGCTCTACCTTGGGTCCTGGTGCATGTTCGCGGCGATGGCCTTTGTGATGCCGCCCACCGGCGCGCTTTTTTCCATGATTCTGCTCACGGCCTTCCTGCTGCGGCTGATCCTGGGCGAGGAAGCCTTTCTCTCCCACCAACTTGGTCAGCCCTACCAGGATTATCTGCGCGCCGTTCCACGCCTCTTTCCGCGGCTTCGCGTGAAACTATGGCCCGATGGCATCCGGCCCACCGGCCGCAAGCCACAGTGGCTTCGCGCCATGACCTCTGAGGTGAACCCCATCGGCGTCTTTATCACCATGGCTTTTCTATCCTGGAGCTATGACGGCCGGCTCATGGTGCGCGCGATCATCGTCAGCCTCGGCATTTCCCTGGTCGTGCATGCGCTGATGCCCAATGCACCTCGACTCGGCGACACGGCAGACGAACATGTAGCGGCCAATCCGCTTTAGAAAACCTGAGGCAAAAATCAAATGGGGAAGCGCCGGCAGGCTCCTCCCCGTTTGTTGTCCGCAGTCCGGAACGGCTACTTCTTTACAGGGGCGATGACGTCCTTGGCGGCCTTGGCCACGCGGAACTTCACCACGGTCTTCGCCTTGATCTTGATGGCGGCGCCGGTCTGTGGGTTGCGGCCGATGCGGGCCTTGCGCTCCGCCTTCACCAGGCGGCCGATGCCGGGGATTACAAATACGCCGTTCTTCTTGGTTTCCTTTACGGCGGTCTCTGCCTGCAGATCCAGGAAGGCTGCGACTTGCTTGTTGGTCAATTCCAGTTTCTCGGCCAGAAGCCGAATGAGGGCGGTCTTGGTCAATCCAGTTGCCATTGTGCTTTTCTCCTTTTTGGGCGGACCCTAGGGCGCGCCGGTGTTGCCTGAGTTTTCTGTTTTCTTTGCGAGGCAGATACCGCATGGAGGGAGTGCCACCCAGGGCAACACTTGCACGAAACCCTTTGTTCATGCGGGTTCAGAAACCCCGTCGTTCGTTACAATGCGACTTTTATCTAGGCAAAGTCAATGAAAAAACAGCGAATTCCACAAAAATCTTAGGATTTTGTGGTGGTTTTATCGATATTTGGCCATTTTTGGCCTGTTTTACACGTTTTGGCTGGGTTTGACCGGGCTCCGCCAAGCCGCAAAACAGAAAAAGGCTCTGGGTGCGCAACCCTCGCCGCACAGTCGTTTTTCGGCTAGCTGTGGCATTTTCGGATCTACTGTAGACTTCCGTGCCACATCCATTCCGCGTCTTTCTGCGGAATGGGTGGAAAACCTACAAGATTTCGGTCTACACAATTCCCAAAATCGCTTTACGGTGGGATCGCAATGGCTATTCCAAGCCGAAGAGCACCTTCTTCTTGGGCGCCAGAGAGGCAAGAATCGGTGTGTTCAGCGCATCCACTAGCGGCGCAGCCAACTTGAAGTAACGAGCGAGCGTGGCGGCGAAGCCGGCCTCCAGCGCCGTCGAAGCGGGCAGTGTGGTGGAGAGTCCCCACTGACGGCATCGAATCAGATCCATTGCCGGATGCTCGCACGGAAAGCCCTTCGGCGGGCGCGTCAGCGCGTTGCCTTCGAACTCAGAAAAGGCCTTCTTGACTGCGGGCTTCTGAAGCAGTTTGCGAAACTCCGCGTGGTGATCGAGCAGCCAGTGGCGAATGGCGGCGAGTTGTTCCTTCTCCGGCATCCATGCCCCTGCGGCGATCACCGTCTCTTTGGCGCCGACGTGGAAGTAGAATCCGGCGCCGGAGGTCTTCTTGAGGCCCTCAAGCATCCACCATGCAGCGACATGCGTTTTGTAGGGCTTCTTGTCGGCGCTGAAGCGCGTGTCGCGATAGATGCGAAAGAGGCACTTCTCGGCGGGCCGCACATAGGCCGGCGCAAAGCTCGCCGTCGCCTCGTTGACCTTGCGGATGATGGCCAGCATCGGCTCCTTCAGTTCAGCCTCGAAGACAGCCTTGCGAGGCGTGAACCACTCGCGGTCGTTGTGGCGCGCAAGATTGCGCAGGAAGGTTAGCCCTTCAGGGCGAAGGTGGGCGGGGGCTGAATTGCCGGTTGCGGCGCTTTTGCTGGCTGTGCTCTTCTTGGTGGTCATAACAGATGCAGTGTACCGCGCCTGAGTCCCGACTCATTTTGCAAATGCCCGATCATGCATGAACTCTTGGTGCTGTCATCCTGAGCGACCGTAGGGAGTCGAAGGATCTGCAGTTGCTTTTCTCTATCACAACCGGACCAGCCAGAGATAGAATGCGCTCGATGGACGAGCAGGCATGCTTCACCTACATCATGGCCAGCCGCAGCCGGACGCTATACATCGGCGTCACCAGTGACTTGCACAAGCGCGTATTCGAACACAAATGGCGCGAGCACGAAGACAGTTTCACCGCACGCTACAACTGCGATCGCCTGGTTTGGTTTGAACGCTTCGGGGAGATCACTTCGGCCATCGAGCGCGAGAAGCAGTTGAAGGGCTGGAAGCGTTCCAAGAAGATCGCCCTGATTGAGGGATCGAATCCAGCCTGGGTTGACCTGAGCCGGGATTGGTACGACCTGGAACCAGCCGACTACAGCCGCGCACTCGATCGAATGAACAACCGACCGCAAGAAAAGCAACTGCAGATCCTTCGACTCCCTACGGTCGCTCAGGATGACCGCGCCGCGTACCTCGGATCTACCTGATCACCTCCAACGCCCCGCGAAAGAGGCACTTCTCGGCGGGCCGCACATAGGCCGGCGCAAAGCTCTCCATCGCCTCGTTGACCTTGCGAACGATGGCCAGCATCGGCTCTTTCAGCTCAGCTTCAAAGACAGCCTTGCGCGGCGTGAACCACTCGCGGTCGTTGTTGCGCGCAAGATTGCGCAGAAAAGCAAGCCCCTCGGGACGAAGGTGAGCGGCGGGTGCGTTGGGTGCGGATTTCTTCTTGGAGACCATGGCAAGAGAAGTGTAACTCGGAGTCCGCTATGACCGCTCGTCGACAAAATCAACGGGACACCCGTTGTTTTGCAAGTTCTTGATTAGATCAGCGAAATCACGAATGAACGCTGAAATAGCGTCGTTGTTCGAATCTGCATTTTTGATGGATATCCTATAAGGAACTTCAACTGCGTTGATACCTCCCTCTCCGATACTGTCATCGAGGGCATTAAAGTTTCGTCCGTGCCAAGAAGGCGCGCCGACGGCCTCAAAGAACGCCTGGTAGAAATCGTCGCATGATTTCCAGCCGCTTGCATCGAGGAGGATTCGAGTTATCGATGATATGCGACTAAGTGGCTTTGCAAACCTCAGACGGTCCGAGTAAATCGAATCGGTGTCGGGAACAGGTTCATAGTCGAGCTTCGCTAAGCAATTTCGCAATTGTGATGTAGGTTCGAGTCCAAACACGCTCAAGCTGGACAACCGTGGATGATATTCTGCGATGGTGGGAATTAAATCGATGAGGCTGGCGACTGGGTTATCAGACAAGGCGGGGGTGAAAATTGTGAAAGCGGGCTCAGGAACCCAGAACAATCTGAACTCCTCATTGAGTTCATTGAGTGCAGCTTTGCGCTCATGTGTAACCGACGCCCACACCGGCATCTGACCGATGAGAATTCGGAGCGAATCAAGATTCAATTCTGGATCCAAAGCAACCGCGACCTGCCAACCCATATTGAGCCTTCCTATCTGATCACCTTCAGCGCCCCCCGGAAGAGCCCGTCGAAATCCCCGGCTAGGGCGACGTCCTTCGCAACGGCCTGTTCGATGGCCTTCTCGGCGGCGGGGCGCTGATAGCCGAGATTCACGAGAGCCGACAAGACATCGTCCACCGCTGCCCCGCGGACAGAGGATTGAACAGGTGCGACGGCAAAGTCGTCGAGCTTATCTTTGAGTTCGACGACCAGCCGCTCGGCCAGCTTCTTGCCCACGCCGGGAATGCGCGTGAGCTGCGCGTGATCCTGGCCGCGAATGGCCTGCACGGTTCGCTCCGGCGACAGACCGCTCAGCATCTTCACGGCCAGTTTGGGGCCGACGCCGCTGACGGTGATCAGCCGCTCAAAGAGCCGCTTCTCTTCGCGTTCGAGAAAGCCGAAGAGGGCGATCTGGTCTTCGCTGACCTGGGTGTGGATGTGCAGCGCGGCCTCCTGGCCCACCGAGGGCAGCGCCGTAAAGGTCGGAATGGAGATCGTGACGTCGTACCCCACCCCGGCCGCCTCGACGATGGCCTGGCCGGGCTGCTTGTAGATGAGCTTTCCGCGCAAGTGAGCGATCATGGTGCCTCATTGTAGAATCCCGGCCTGCCTGATGGACACTAACCCGCCGCAATCGCGTCTAAGCAGAGTCCGGGTATGAGGCCGCAATCGCCCCGGTGCGCCCTCGCCGGATACAATAGATGATGGGCTGCGGCAGGCCGCCGCCGAACGATTTTTGACTACTGAAGCAGGTGCACGTGAGAGGCATTCTTTGCCGCGATCTGCGGCTCGAACTGGTTCGAGGATTTTGTGTTGCGCTGGCGATCCCCGCGCTCTCCGTTGGTGCGTCGCAGGCGCAAGGCGTCAACACGACAACCACGCTGACCAGCCAACCCGGCGCATCGGCAGCCTGTTCGACGCCCAAACTCACTCTGGCCTTGACCGACCTCACGGTAGCTGTGACCGGCAACGCGGGAGTGCCCGCCGGAACCGTCAGTATCATGGACGAAGCGGGCAGCGCCCCCGTTCAACTGGCCAGCGCGGTACTCGACTCTACTGGCAAGGCCAGTTTTGTTTTTTACCTGGCAGATGGCGCCCACTCTCTGAGCGCAGTCTATGCCGGAAATGTGGCCTTCGCCGGTTCGGCCTCCGCGCCTGTGGCCCTGACCATAAGTTCACAATGCGATTCCGAATTCGTGGTGACCGCCTCCAATCTGACGCCGGGCTCAGCGTCTACCCTCACCCTCACCCCCGGTCAGACTGGATCAGCCACGGCCACCGTCGTACCCTCAGAGGAGTTCGTTTCCGCATTGACGGCTCCCGCGTTTATCACGCTCTCCTGCTCGGGCCTGCCCGATCAGGCATCGTGCAGCTTCACGCCAGAGAATCTCGAGATCTTGCCGGGCCAGGATGGGGGAGTTACCAGTTCAATGCTCATCCTGACCTCCGCCGCCTCGACCACCTCGATTCCCCAGGGGGCGCGTCCGCTCAGGAGCTCAACTCCCGTTGCATGGGCGTTTCTGCTGCCCGGCACTCTGGGGCTTGGCGGGGTGGCCTGGGGAGTGCGCCGTCGCCGTTGGTTGAGCCGGCTCTCGCTCGTTGTGCTGGTTGGGTTGGTGACTTTGCTGGGCACGACCGGCTGCAATCCCCGTTACAAATATGAACACCACGGCCCGGTCCCCAATCCGCCGACCCCGGCTGGAAGCTACACAGTGAACGTCACCGGTCAATTCAGCAACGGTGTCACCGCCATTACAAATGGCACCAGTTTCACGCTCACCGTGAACTAGCTGGGGCTTTAGCACTATCGATCGGTGAACACCTGACCATGCTTTGCCGGCGAGTGAGGATGTGCCTTCCCGTTCGACAATCGCCCCGGAATGATAAAACGGTGGAGCGGCGAAAGAGCGAACCGGAAGGCGGTCATGATGCGCGTAAGATTTCATTTTCAATTGAGAGTTGTGCTTGCGTTGGCGCTGGCGGGCGGGTCTGGCGCTGCTCAGACTGCGGATCAGGCTTGGCTGCGGCACCACGGCTATCACGGCCGGACTGAGATTCCACTTCAGGTTCGAACGCTCGGGCAAAGCGCTCTGGTGCATTCTGCCGCTCAGGAATTGCAACTTGGAATCGAGGGCCTCACGGGCGCCTCCTCCTACATTGGCGACAAGGCCCTTGAAGGCGAGACCGTCGTGGGCACCACAAAAGAGGTGCATGAGGCCTTTCCCGAAGTGGCGATCCCCGATCTTGGCCCGGAGGGATACGGGCTCCATTGGACGAAGATCAAAGACCACACCTTGCTGTTTGTCACTGGTTCCGACGAACACGGCGTTCTCTACGGCGTCTTTGCCCTACTCCGCCTTTTGGCAACAGGCCAGGACCTCACTCATCTCGATCTCCGCTCTCACCCCGCCATGCCCATCCGCTGGGTCGACGAATGGGACAACCCCGACGGCTCGATAGAGCGCGGTTACGCCGGACGTTCCATCTTCTTTGAAGGCGGAAACGTCCGCGACGACCTCGCTCCCGTCGCCGAATACGCCCGTCTACTGGCCTCGGTCGGCATCAACGGCGTCAATGTCAACAACGTGAATGCCGCCCCGCAATTGCTCGACTCCGACCACATCAAGCAACTGGCTCGCATCGCCGACGCCATGCGTCCGTGGGGTGTACGGCTGGCTCTGAGCGTTGCCATCGCCAGCCCGCAGAAGATCGGCGGCCTCCCGACCTATGACCCGCTCGATTCTACCGTTCGAGCCTGGTGGAGCGCTAAGGCCGACGAGATCTACGCACTCATCCCCGACTTCGCCGGCTTCACGGTCAAGGCCGACTCTGAAGGCCAGCCCGGCCCCGCCAGCTATGGCCGCACGCCCGCTGACGCCGCAAATCTGTTGGCTGCCGCGCTTGAGCCGCATGGAGGCGTCGTTCTCTACCGCGCCTTCGTCTATAACCACCATCTCGATTGGCGCGACCCCAAGGCCGACCGCGCCCGCGCCGCCTATGACATCTTCCACCCCCTCGACGGCACGTTCGCAGCTAATGTGATCGTTCAGATCAAGGAAGGCCCGATCGACTTTCAGGCGCAAGAACCGGTCTCCCCGCTCTTCGCCGGCCTCGAGCAGACCAGCGCGGCGATGGAACTCCAGATCACGCAGGAGTATACCGGCCAGCAGCGGCATCTCGTCTATCTTGCCCCGATGTGGAAGCAGGTTCTCGACTTCGACCTGCGCGCCCAGGGCCGCTCCACGCCCGTTAAAGAAATCATCGCCGGAAGGAGCTTCAATCGCACGCTAGGCGGCATGGTCGGTGTTGCCAGTGTTGGCCGCGACGGCTGGCTCGGCTCTCCGCTGGCTCTGGCAAATCTCTACGCCTTTGGCCGCCTGGCCTGGGACCCCAATCTCGCCCCGGAAGAGATAGCTGCTGAATGGGCACGCCAGACGATTAGCAACGATCCTCAAGTCGTCAGCACGGTCGACAAGATGCTGATGCAATCCTGGCCGGCCTATGTGAACTACACCGGCCCGCTGGGCATGCAGACGCTCACCGACATCACCGGCAGCCACTATGGCCCCAACATCGAGGCAAGCGAAAACAACGGCTGGGGCCAGTGGCACCGCGCCGACAAGGACGGCGTCGGCATGGACCGCAGCATCGCGACGGGAACCGGCTATGCGGGTCAGTATCCGCCTGAGGTGGCCAAGCTCTACGAGTCGCTCGCCACCACTCCCGATGATCTGCTCGTCTTCTTCCATCACATGCCGTACACCCATAAGCTGCACGACGGAAAAACTGTCATCCAGTACATCTACGACAGCCACTACGAAGGCGCGGAGCAGGCCGCCGAGCTCGCACGTGAATGGGCCACGCTCGAAGGCCGCATCGATCAGCAACTCTACGAAGACGTGCACGCCCGCCTTGTCTATCAGGCTGGCCACGCCATCGTCTGGCGCGACGCGATTGTGCAATATTTCCTTCGGCTCAGCGGAATCCCCGACGAGCAGGGACGCGCAGGCCACTATCCCGGCCGTTTAGAGGCCGAAGACGCCAACCTCACCGGCTACAAAATCATTGAAGTCAAGCCGTGGGAGGATGCCTCTGGCGGCAAAGCTGCCTATTGTGCCATCTTTGACCCCGCGGATCCGCCCGAAGTGTCGGGGAACGGCCTCAGTCATGTTGTGAATGGCACTAAGGAACCACATCTCTTGGCCCTTAAAGGGATGAGGGAATGCGCCGCTGAATGGAACTGGTCAGGCCCGGCAGACCGCTACAACATCGCCGTCCAATACTTCGATTTGCAAGGCGGAGTCGCGCATTTCACGCTGAAGGTAAACGGGAAGTCCTTCGCCACGTGGGCCGCCGAAGCTACGCTACCTTCGCGCCGACCCCACGGCGATAACTCCACACGTTATACCGTCCGCAGCGTAGACCTGAAACCCGGAGATGTCATTCGCGTGGAAGGCACTCCCGACGGTCCTGACCAAGCTGTGCTTGATTACATTGAGGTCACGGCCGCGCAGTAGCTTCCCCACTTCTGCCGCCTTCATCAATCTGGGTGTCTCACATCTCGATCCTGAGATGCGGGAGACGATTGACCCGGATCCACTGTCGTCGACTCCGGTAATCTCAAGAGGCCACGAACCTCTCGCGAGCGGAAAGCGTGCGCTTTGCCCCACCACAGGCGGCTAGCGCCGGAAGCGTCCGCGATCTCCTTGGCCTCGACCACGATCTCCAGAACCTCTCCCGCGATCCCCAAAGCCTCTGGGCTTGACCGGTGCGGTTACGGGCAGGCTGGTCTTGCCCGCGGGATAGACCGCAAGAAAGCGGTCCTGGCCTTCACCGTTGCTGGCAGTCTCGACGCCTTCGATGCCGCGGAAGGCCATGTGCAGCAGGCGGCGTTCGCGGCTGTTCATCGGCGGGAAGGCGTAGGGAACACCGGACCTGATGACCTTTTCCGCGGCGGTCTCGGCGGTCATGCGCAGCTCCTGGGCGCGCAGAGCCTTGAAGCTGTCGGCGTCGAAGCTGACGAGACCGCCCTCGCGCTGGTCGAGCCGCAGAATCTGTGCGGTGATAGTTTCGAGCGCCAGCAGCAGCTCGCCGTTGTGCTGTGTGACCAAAGGCACGTCGGGCCCGGCCAGTTCAATGCAAAGCGCGGGAGTCTGCTCCTCGCCGTCAAGCGGGCCGTCCGGCGCGGTGATGCGGTACTTAAGGCGAAGGCCGCCCAACTTATTGAGGGTGGCGAGGAATCCGGCGATCTTCTGTGCAGCTTGCTGCAAGTCTTCGATGGGCATAACAGACCAGTATCGCAGAGCAGGGCACGGGATGGGCGAGCATTTTTGAAAAGCGGCCAAGGCGGGTCCTGGAACTGATTCGGGAACCGGAAGCGTGTGGCGCTCGTATCCGTCATTAACCTCACAAAGAGCAGCACTCACCTGCGAAAGGGACCGATCACCATGAAGGCTGAAGCCTCCGAGCAAGACGGTTTCCTACGCGCCCCGTGGAACCGAATCCCTGTAGCTCCGTGGCTGTTTTCGCTTCTGGTGCTGGCGATTCTTGCTGCCGTTCGCTACTATGCTGTCGTCGGCCCTCCGCAGGCTCGCATTCTCTTTCTGGTTCATTGTCTGGCGATGTGGGCCTTGCCGTTCCTCCTGCTCACGCGACAGGGGCGGCGCGAGATCGGTCTGCGTAAGAAGGGCAACACGCCATTCGCTCTGGCCCTCTGCGCCCTGGCTGGGGCAAGTTGCGGCTTTGCGATTTACGCAGCCGGCATGGCAATCTATGGCGTCTCACCCGACAACTGGTGCGTGAGCATTTACGACAGCTTCCAACTGGCTCAACTGCGCGCCGTCATGCCTCCCGCTGCGATCTTTGCGGTTATGGTTCTCCCGGCCATGATTCTGACCCCGATCGGCGAGGAGTTGCTCTTTCGCGGCCTCATCCAGCAATCCTTTGCCCGCCGTTGGAATGCTTTTTTCGCCGCTGTCGTCAACGGGCTCGCCTTCGGCCTCATCCACCTGCATGTCCATGGACTCTGGCATGACGCGGCCGGATTCCACCTGCGCCTCGTCTCCGGGGCGCTCATGGTTCTGCTTCTCGCTGGAGTCAGCGCGGTCTTTACCCTCTGCCGCCTGCGAACAGGCTCAATGTATGCGGCCATGATCGCCCATGCAACCTGCAATCTGGCCATGATTGGCGCAATCTTCTTCTATCCACCTGCCTGATTCCATCTCGCGTTTTCGAGCACGAAAGGATGCTTCCATGACCGACAAGAGAATCTACGACATCTCCGGCATCAGTGCGCTGGCCTGCATCGCCACCTTCTTCATCGAGTTTCCCTTCTACTTCGTCCGCACGCCCTTCCCCGGCCTGGCAGCATCAGACAAGCTCGCCGATTTCGCCGCCCGCAATGCCACCAACATCATGAGCTGCGTCTTCCTCGATCTCATCATTCTCAGCCTCATCATGGTCTTCTTTGCCGGCGTCCGTCACCTCATTCGCCAGGCCAATCCGCAACACGAGTGGCTCGCCAGCCTCTTCTTCGGTGCCGGCCTGATCTACGTCACTCTCACCTTCGTCGCCGACTCCCTCCAGGCCTCCATCGTCATCGACGCCTTCAATCCTCCCGCCAACGGCGTCATCATCCGCGAAATGCTGGAGAGCACGCTGCTTTTGTACGGCTCCATCGCCCTCTGGCTCATGGCGTTCTTTATGGCCATCCTCAGTTACGTTACCTTTTTGAGCGGTGTTCTTCCAAGGTGGTCCGCCTGGGTCGGCTATGCCTGTGCTCTCGCCTGCCTGGCCTTTGTTCCCACCATGTTTGTTCACCACGTCGATATGTTCGGCCTTTACAACCCAGCCTGCCTGGCCGCTCAGGCCTTCGCCAGCGGATTCCCCCTGGCCGTGTGGATGATCGTGATCGGCACCCTGATGCTGCGAAATCGCGATCCGTCTCCGCTTTGATCCAAAATCGGCGGACGGAGCGCTTCCTGTTGAGCCCGCTGTTGGCCGAAAGTACGAAGAGGACGAATCGCTTTCGTTGTCGTTGCTGTCTGATGGCGCATGATCTTAACGACCGGCTTGGCCGGAGAATGCTATTTTGAGTTTAGACGCCTCTTGCGCACGCTAACTCAACCTAAGGAGCGCCCTGTCAATCGAGTGCAGAGACTCACCCGACTTTTGATGCTGATGGTTGCTGGAAGCGCATCGTTGATTCGCGCGCAGGGAGGGCCGCCTTTTATCACCGACGACCCCGGCACGCCGGGCAACCGGCAATGGGAGATCAATCTTGGCCTGGTGGGTAATCACAACCCCGGCCAGTCCGCTTACCAGGCGCCAAATATCGATATAAATTACGGCTGGGGCGATCGGATTCAACTGATGTACTCGCCCTCGCTGGCCGTGGCCACCGACGCGCACAACACGACGCGCGCCGGGCTGGGCGAAACGCAGATCGGCGTGAAGTGGCGTTACTTTGAGCACCATCGTCCCGGCGAGCCCAAGTCCGACGAGAATATGAACTTCTCGCTGGGCACCTATCCGCAGGCCTTGATCAACAATCCCACCAGCGCGGTGAGCCGGGGAATCGTCGAGAATGGGCCTCAGTACTATCTGCCTGCTGAGTTCACAGCGAAATTAGGGAAGGTTGGCCTCGACGGCGAGGTGGGACGCTGGTTCGGCAACAAGCTCGTCCCAAGCCGCTGGGGACGCGGACTGATCGCAGGGCACGAGTTCAGCGAGCGGTTTGAGCTTTATGGCGAGCTTTACGATTTACAAGACGCGAACCGCATCGGCGCAGACCCCAAGCAGCGCCAGCTGACGCTGGATCTAGGGGGACGGAAGACGCTCGACCGCGCCGGCCACCTGCGCCTGCTCTTCCTGGGCGGACGCGCGATCCAGGCGGTGACGCGAGAGAACAGCGAGCCGAATTGGATCGCCTATTTAGGGGTGCAGTTCTTGTTCGGGCCGAAGGAAACCTCGGCAGGCAGCGCGAGGTAGAAGGGAACCAGAAGATCGGGTCAGAGTGCAATTCCACACTTCATTGCGTCCAGACCTGTATAAATATAGTCCGTGTACAGATCCACGAACAATCTTCTAACCGTATCGTTTCGCACTCTGTTTTGATTAAGGAGCATGGTGAGATCGTTGATGGTTTTCTGGTAGAGGTTCTGAATTCCAACAGGATGCCAATCACCGCTGAGTACCGCGGTTGACCGTACTTCAAGGTCTTCATCTTGATCGATCCAGTCATCGATCATCTGCATGAGGAGAGAGGTATCGGCCATCCATTTTTGCTCGGCATTCCATTCCTGTTGGTGAAAGGCCTCGAGGTCATCATCAAGGCCAAGGAACGGACCAACCACATACCACATGCCGCTGATTGCAGCTTCAATACCGGCCGAGCGAAATCCCATTCCGGTCGGATCCCTTTGCCTTGTCGCAGCCAGTGCTTCTTCTTGACAATACCTCTGGGTCGCTTGCAGTAGTACGATCGTCCAGTAATTCGCCTGCCAACTGCTTTCATCTTCTCGCAGGCTGCGAACGAGAGTCCGTAATGTGGCCTGAAGAGGAGAGTGAAGTTCAGGCACAGCAGTGAGAAGCGAGGCAATCTGCGCAGCCTCTTCAGGACCATTCGCCGTGGCTTCGTCAAGCAACTGGTCAATCAGGCCGATCATGGTAGCCATCAGCGCCAATTGCCGATGAACGCGCGCCGGAAGCAGCCAACCCAAGAACGAGAAAATCCTGGGACCTGCAGATAATACAATAGCGCGAGGCAAATGCAGCAATCGCGGGCAGCGGATCTGCACGCGTAGGAGCAGCGGGCAGCGATCGCTCACGACAATCATCGAGTAGCAGGCTCGCAAATACATCTCTGCCAGAAATCGGATCTTTACGGCTTTGGCTGTGCCTTGTTCCAGGGGAACCGCGGCCAGCGCCGGAGGCACGTACCGTTGCCACTGCGCTGCAACCATCTGTTGAATGGATTGGCGAAGGCGGACGACGTCGGCAGGGGGCCTGTCAATCAGTTCTTCGATTGTGCGTACACGAGTGGCAGCCGAAATACGGGAGAGTGGCTCTTCACGAAAGGCCGTTCGACTCTTCTCGCTTATCATGCTTAGATCTTAGTTCCCCGCGTTCGGAAAACGCAGTCGCCGAACGGGATCTGCCCCAACTCCGCGCACCCCATTCGCCGCCCCCCGGCCTCATGTTGTATCTTCCAATTCGTATGGAAAACACTCAGAGCAGCGTCCCCCACCCCGCACCCGAGGCCGAAGAGGTCTATCGCCGCTGGATCCAGTTTCTCGATGAAGAGTTCACGCGCCATCAGGCCCCGGAGCGCCGCGCCGAGATTGTGCGCGACCAGCTTTGCCAGCTCTATCTGGGCCGCCCGCATGGCGGCAAGCTCAACCTGACGCTCACTTCGGAGCTGCCGGGCAATGTGCTCTCGCTTTCGCTGGACCCGGAGAACGTGACGCTTGAGGCCGAGCACTTTGCCGACGCCGACCCCGAGCAGTTCGCGAAGCGCAAGCCGCTGCTGTGGTTCTGGCAGATGTTCGACCGCTCGCCCATTGGAACCAACCATTGGCTGGGGGTTCGTTTCCGCTCGATGCTGGGCCGACACATCTTCGCGCGCATCGGCGCGGGGGTGAAGATCTACCACGGAGTTGACCTGACCTTCGGCTACAACCTCTCCATCGAGGAGGGTGTCACGATTCGCCAGCGCGCTCTGCTCAACGACCGCGGCGGAATCACCATCGGCAAGGGCGCAGTGATCGGATCTTTTGCGCGGATATACTCGCATAGCCACGCCGCCCATGACTTCGGCGAAGTGATTCTGACGCCCACTGTGATCGGCCCCGCGGCGCGCATCGCCAGTCACGCCATCGTGCTCGCCGGCCAGCACGTCGCCGCAGGAGAATTGGTGGGCAATTTCCCGGCGAATCGAATCTGAAACTCAAGACCCGCAGAATCGTGTTGCGCGCACCAAGAAAAGATGGCCACCCGCGAGCGGCCATCTTCTTGTCAAACTGAAAGAATGAGAGCTTTTGGTGCCGAAGAAGGGACTCGAACCCCCACACCCTTGCGAGTACGTGGAC
>CAZGHZ010000034.1:0-40956 GCA_964525655.1 uncultured Occallatibacter sp. | reverse complement strand
CTTCGGCTTACCGGCAGAAGATTTGCGCGTCTTGCGAGCGCTGAAGACGCCGGCGAAGATCCAGAGGTTCATTGACGAGCTGACCTACCAGTATGCAGACACGGCGGGGTCTCCGCATCGCGTGCTGCGCGAGCGCAAAGGTCACTGCCTGGAGGGAGCGCTGCTGGCCGCTGCCGCGCTGCGCGTCAACGGCCGCGAACCACTGCTGATGGATCTCGAAGCCGCGCACGACGACGATCACGTGATCGCCATCTATCGCGAAGGCGGCCTGTGGGGAGGCATTGCCAAGTCGAACTTCGCCGGGTTGCGTTTCCGCGCGCCGGTCTACCGCACGCTGCGCGAGCTGGCGCTGAGTTACTTTGAAAGCTACTACAACCTGCGCGGCGAGCGCACTTTGCGTTCCTATTCAGCACCGATAAACCTGAAGCGTGTGGATGGGTTGCACTGGATGACCGCGGAGCAAGATGTCTGGTGCGTGACCGACCTACTGATTGCGGCGAAGCACTATCCGCTCTTCCCTCATAAGGTGGCGCGAGCCTTGCCGCGACTCGACCGCCGCAGTTTTGAAGCAGGCATGTACGGCTGGACCAAGCACTGAGCGGAGCCGCGCTTGAGCTCCGACGTGATGACCCACTACCGGACTATAATTGCGATTGACTCTGTTCGCCGCCCGGGCACTTAAAAGGCCTTTGTTTACCGGCCTTCGAATCGTTCGCGCATTGAGGCCGGTTTCAGTTGAATCACGAAGAACTCATCCTTGTCACCGGCGCGACCGGCTTTCTTGGCTCGCGGCTGGCGCGCGAACTGCTCGAACGCCAGCCGCAGGCCCGGCTGGCTCTGCTGATTCGCACGAAACCTGGCGAATCGGGCCAGCAGCGCGCCGATGCGATTGTGCCTGCTAGCGAACGGGCGCGGGTCCAGGCCTACGCCGGTGATGTGGATCTGCCCAATTGCGGCCTCGAACCCAACGCCTACAAGCAGCTTTCTGCTGAAACGACGCGCGTCATTCACTGCGCCGCCACGGTGCGCTTCGATCACACGCTGGAGGATGCCCGCCGGATCAACGTCGAAGGCACCCGCCGCGTGCTGGACTTTGCTGCCGCTATGCGCCAACTGCGCAGCCTGGCCTATGTCGGCACGGCCTACGTGGCGGGCGAGCGCTCCGACCTGGTGCGCGAGAGCGAGTTGGCCGTGGGCCAGGGCTACCGCAACAGCTACGAGCAGAGCAAGGCCGAGGCCGAGGCGCTGGTTCGCTCGCGGCTGGGTTCGCTGCCCGGCGTCATTCTGCGGCCGAGCATTATCGTTGGCGATTCGCGCACCGGCGCAACGTCGAGCTTCAAGATGATGTACTGGCCTCTGAAGATCTACGCGCGCGGGCTGTGGCGGACAGTGCCCGGTTACGCGGACGCGGTGCTCGACATCGTGCCGGTGGACTTCGTGGCTGCTTCCGTGGCGCGGCTGGCCTTCGACAAGGCTGCGCTCGGCAACGTGGTGCACCTCTGTGCCGGACCGCGCGGCAGCGCAACGATCCACCAGATCGCGCTGCGCGCCATGGAGTATTTTCACGGGCCGGAGCCGCGATTTGTCGATCCGAAGTTCTTCTTCGCAGTGGTGCGGCCGCTGCTCTTCATGACCCTGTGGGGAAAGAAGCGCCGCGTACTGCGCGACGGCCGCGCCTACCGCGACTACTTCACGATGAAGATGCAGTTTGACACGACCAACGCAGAGCGTTTGCTCGAACCCGCCGGAGTGACTCCGCCGCCGGTGATGGAGTATCTCGACCGCCTCTTCAACTACTGCGTGGCCAGCGACTGGGGCCGCAAACCGGTCTCGGCGCAATGAACATATTTCGGCGCTTTCGGCTCTCGCGCGACCGCAGAGTCACAGTGGCCAATCTGGTGGATGAGTTGCTGCGACAAAATGGCGACAGCGAGATCTCCGTCGAGCACGGCAAGCCCTTTCACCTCGTTGAACTGCACGCCGAGATTTGCTCGATCGATGCCTTCCTCCGCAGCGTTGTCCATCTAAGGCCAGGCCAACCAGTGGCCATCTATCGCACCAACGATGTGCGGTGCTTTCGATGGTTTCTGGCGATCATTCGCGCCGGAGGCATCGCTGTCCCGCTCAACCCGATGCTTTCACTGGCCGAGGTGCGCCGCATTCTGGCCAACAGTGGCACGGATATTCTGGTCACCGACAAAGCTGTCTTCGAACGCAGCATCAAGGAGCGCGCAGCGCTCGATGTGCGGACATGGATTGAAGTGGACGATGAGCCGGAGACCCTGGATGGTTTTTTGCGCGTTCCCGTTGGGAAAGAACAGGGCGGAGCCGGTTTCCCGCCAGCTTTGGTCAATCCTGCTGCAACCGTGGCTGTCTTTCACACTTCGGGCACCAGCGGCTATCCCAAAGGCGCGGCTCTGTCGAGCACGGCGCTGCTGGGGGCGCGCGCGTCCACCGTGCTGGTCGGAATGTTTCTGGGACGCAAGGATCTGGCGCTAATCGCGCTGCCATGGTCGCACATCATGGCGGTGAGCATCGCGCTCTACGGCTTGATGGCCGGAATTCGCGGCTGCTTCCTCGATCACTTTGATGCCGAATCGGCATTGGAGATGATCGAGCGCCTCGGCGTGACCAGCGTTGTGGGCGTGCCAACGATGTTTTTGCGATTAGCCAACAGCAATCCCGAGGCCGCCCGGCTCAGGAGCGTGCGGCTGTGGCTCACGGCGAGCGATCAACTGCCTGCGGAGGTTCGGCAAAGGTTGCGGCAGTATGGAGCTCTGCTTCGGCTGCCGGGTGGGCGGCGCATTCCGCCGGTACTGGTGAACGGCTATGGCATGGTGGAGCTCGGCGGCCTGGCGATGATGGGCTTCGAGATGTCGTTTCTGCCCGGCAGCGGCGACCTCTGCTTTCCTGTTCCGCCATTCCGCATCCGGGTTGCGGGCGAGGACGGCCGGCCGGTGCGCGCGGGAGTGGAGGGCGAGTGCCAGATTCGACGGCGCGGACTGAAGCCGCATTACTGGAAAGACTCTATCAAAGCGGAGAGTAAAGGCGATGCCTTGCTGACCGCCGACGGATGGCTGCACACCGGCGACCTGGCAACGCGGAATCGTTTGGGCATGATTCGCTTGGTTGGGCGCATGAAGGATGTGATCAAGTCGGGTGGCTACTCGGTATACGTTCGCGAGCTGGAAGAGGCCATCGCGGCCCATCCCGCGGTGGCCCGAGTAGCTGCCTTCGGCCTGCCGCACAAGGAGAAAGGCGAGATCCCCGCTGCGGCCGTCGAATTGCGCGAAGGCTTTGAGGCGAGCGAAGGTGAATTGCTGGAGTGGTGCTGTCAGAATCTCGCTGCCTATAAAGCGCCACGCCAAATCTGGATTCTGGAACCTGGAGGCCTGCCGCACAATCACAACGGCAAGCTGCTACGGCGGGAGTTGAAAGCGCGATTTTCGACCGAGACGAAGTGAGGGGAATGCTCATGCCCGCCGGTTCAGCCCATGGATCACAAAGCCAACTCAACCCATGTGAACCGGTTCTTGCAATAATTTACAAGAAACTGACAAACACGTTACAAATCACTTGACCGATCGCAAACGACTCAAATCTCAAGAGCCTATAGTTCTGCCCGTAGGGCGTCTCTGCATGCCGAATCCTTGCGATTGCGAGCTTCGGCGAATTGCGGAATCCTGAAACGCCCGGAAGGGTGAAGCGATGCAAAAGAGCAAGGCAACATTCTGGTTGGGATTGTGTTTGTCGATTCTTAGTGTGGGCCAGGCGGCCCAAGCGCAAACCTGGTCCTTCACGGGCAGCATGGAAACTCCGCGAGGCAACCAATCGACCACTCTGCTCAGCAACGGCGAGGTACTGGTCGCCGGCGGCAGGCAGCGTGGCAACTACAACCTCACAACGGCAGAGATCTATAACCCATCGACCGGAACGTTTTCCAGCACCGGAAGCCTCAACACAGGACGCAATGGCCACACGGCCACTCTCTTGGAGAGCGGGCAGGTCTTGATTGCCGGAGGCGGGACGGACGCAAGCGGCTCAGTCGTCTGCCTGGCCAGCGCCGAGTTGTATAACCCCTCCACCGGCAAGTTCACGGTGACCGGCAGCATGACGACAGCAAGGTGCGGTCAGACGGCGACGCTGCTGAACAACGGGATGGTGCTGATGGCGGGAGGAGCCAACAATGGCAGCGTTCTGGGCACTGCGGAGCTTTACAACCCCGCCACAGGAACCTTCAGCGCCACTGGCAGCCTGAACGCAGCGCGCGGCGGCCACGCGGCCACGCTGCTGGAGAATGGCGATGTGCTGATTGCGGCAGGCGGCAACAACACTACCTACCTGGCCAGCGCGGAGTTGTACAACCCTTCCACCGGAACTTTCGCATTCACCGGCAGCCTGAATACAGCTCGTGCTTCCTTTACCGCGACCCGGCTTGAAAACGGCAATGTTCTGGTTGCCGGAGGTGAGAACAGCGGCAATATCTGGCTGGCCAGCGCGGAGGTCTATAACCCCTCGACGGGAAAGTTCACCCCGACAGGAAGCTTGAACAAATCCCGCTTTCTTCAGGTGGCCAATCTTCTGCTTGATGGCGACGTGCTGATCTCAGGCGGCAACCATACCGGTTCCATCGCCAGCGCAGAACTTTACGACCCATCGAGCGGAACTTTCACCGTGACGGCGAGCATGAACATCCCGCGCCAGGATCAATCGTCTGTTCTGCTGAACAACGGAGATGTGCTGGTCACTGGAGGGTTCGACGGCGACGGCGGCAACTGCTGCTATGAGGCCTCGACGGAGCTGTACCACTAGAGCGGTCAACAGTCGGTTTGCACCGGACGAGCACTCCGCAGGCGGCTCTTTCCAGATGGAGAGAGCCGCCTGAGGCTTCCATTTTGAGCCAAAAGGAATCCGTAAATCATTCCCCTGCGTGGCTCAGGCGACCTTAGTGATCAGCCTGAGAAACTCCCTCCCCCAAACCGCTCGCGAACCAGAGCCATCGCTTCGTCCGCTGTAGCGATGGCGCCTTCCAGTTGCGCATCCTCGACCGCTCGCAGCATCTCCTTGAAGCCCGCACCCGGCTTGTAACCCGCGGCAATCAGCTCACGGCCGGTGATGAGAGACTGCGGGCGCACTGCCTCGGCGGGCATCGCCTCATAACGCTCGCGAACGAAGTTCCAGTGGTCCAGATTGCCGCTGGCGGCCATGCAGTCCATGCGATGCAGGGCAAGGTGCTCAGGAAAGCTCTCAAGGCGGAAAAAGCGCTTGAGGGTCGAAGCCTTCATGCGCGACGCATCGGCAAAGCGCATGTGGTTCTCAACCAGCGCGAGAATCTGGTGCGTCTCGTCGTTGGAAAAGCGGAAGCGGCGGCAGATCTCGGCGGCAATGGCGACGCCGACCTCGACGTGGCCATCAAAGCGAATCCTGTCCGGCGCGCGCCGAAAGGTCGGCGGCTTGCCCACATCGTGCAGCAGAGCGCCCCAGGCCAGCGTGAAGGAGCAGTCGGCGGGAAGCTGTTCAAGCAGCATAAGAGTATGCACCCAGACATCGCCCTCGGGATGGAACTGCGGCGGCTGCTCGACGCCCTTCATCTTTGCGATCTCCGGCAGCACCTCGGCGAGCAGGCCGGTCTCATCGAGCAACTCGAACGCGCGGCGGGCGTGGCCCTCCGTGAGCATCTTGGTCAACTCATCGCGGACACGCTCGCGGCTGACGGCCTTGGTCTTTGCAGCGAGTGCGCGAATGGCGATCTTTGTCTTGGAATCGATCTCGAAGCCGAAGCGGGCCGCAAAGCGAACAGCACGCAGCATGCGCAGGTGGTCCTCTTCAAAGCGCTTGGCAGGCTGGCCGATGGCGCGCACGATGCCGGCATCGAGATCCGCCAATCCTCCCACAAAGTCGATCACAGCGGAGCGGAGATTCTCTCCAATTGCGAGTGATCTGTCATCCTGTGCGGACCCTGAGCGAAGTGATGGGGAAGTCGAAGGACCTGCTTCTTTCGGATCTGCCATTCGCACAGGGTCCAACAGCAGACCATTGATGGTGAAGTCGCGGCGGCGGACATCCTCTTCGGCGCTGGGGGTGTATCGAACCGCGTCGGGATGGCGGCCATCGGAGTATGCGCCATCCGAGCGGAAGGTGGCGACTTCGGTGATCCCATACTCTGTCTTGGAGGTCTCCGCGCCCGTCTCGTCTTTGGCCGCGGAACCCGCGTCTGCCGCACCGCAGGTGCCAACGAGCACCACGCCAAAGTGCGCTCCCACGGCAAAGGTGCGCTGGAACATCGCCAGTACCACATCGGGCGTCGCACTGCTCGCTACGTCGTAGTCCTTGGGCTCGCGGCCCAGCAGCAGGTCGCGCACGCAGCCGCCGGCCAAATAAGCCTCATACCCGGCGGCGCGCAGAGTGGCGATGATCTTGAGGGCGGCATCGGATTGGCATGTGGTGGGCAGCATGGCCTCCTTTGAGAGTAATCCGTCGCACGGCCAATCTTCGAGCGGCTAAACTTGAAGAATGAGCACGCGCGGCTTGATCCTTGGTATTGAATCCTCCTGCGACGAGACGGCCGCGGCTGTCGTCGAGCGCGGGGCGCGCACGCTCTCGTCGGTGGTCGCTTCCCAGATCGCTACCCATGCGCGCTATGGCGGTGTGGTGCCGGAGTTGGCCAGCCGGGAACATCTTCGAGCCATAGTGCCGGTGGTCCGCGGGGCACTGATCGAGGCTGGGATTACGCTGGGCGATCTGGATGCGATCGCCGTGACAGCCGGGCCGGGGCTTGCCGGCGCGCTGCTGGTGGGCATCACTTACGCCAAGGCGCTGGCCTTCGCGCAGGGGTTGCCGCTGATCGCAGTCAACCACCTTGAGGGCCACATTCACGCTGTGTTGCTGAATGAGAGGTGCTTGCCGCACGGGCATGATTCTCTTGATGACGAACCCGCACTTGCGCTCGTCGTCTCTGGCGGGCACACACACCTCTATCTGGCGCGGCCGGCGCATGGTGCCAAGAACCAGACTTGGTCCTACTCTCTGGTTGGGCGCACGGTGGACGACGCTGCCGGAGAGGCTTATGACAAGGTGGCCAAGCTGCTCGGCTTCGGCTATCCCGGCGGCCCATGGATCGACACGCTGGCCCGCTTTGGCAATCCGAAGGCCGTGCCGTTTTCCTTTTCGCAGATCAAGACCAAGGTGCATCTGCGCGGCATGGCTCCGCGGACCAAAGCGGCCCTGACTGCTCCGATCGCCGAGCTCGATCCGCGGCTGATGTTCTCGTTTTCAGGAATCAAGACGGCGGTGCTGCGCTATGTCGAGCTGAACGATCTGCGAGGCGAGGCGCAGGCGAGGGCGGCACGGCTCTTTTCGCCATCAATATCCTGTCATCCTGAGCGGAGCGCAGCGGAGTCGAAGGATCTGCTTCTTGCATCTCGGCCGCCGCAATCGAAGGAAGAGGCGCTCGCGCTCTGCGATCAGCGGGTGCTGGATCTGGTAGCGAGCTTCCAACGCGCAGTGGTCGGCGACCTGATGAAGAAGAGCTTCGCGGCAGCCGAATCGCTGGGCGCGCGCCGGATTCTGGTCACCGGCGGAGTGGCCGCCAACCGCGAGTTGCGCGCTCGCTTCAGCTCCGAGGCTGAACGGCGCGGGCTGCGCGTCGCCTTCCCCACGCTGGCGCTCTCGACCGACAATGCCGCGATGATCGCCGCCGCCGCCTGGCCGCGATTCTTGAGCGGAGATTTCGCGCAAGACTCGCTCTCCGCCGATCCTTCGCTGGCTCTGGGGCGATGAGAGGAACGCCGTCCAGTTTACTGCTTCTCCGTCGCAGTTCGCGGCAGAATCCCCCGCTGCTACAATCGAATTGGCCTTAAACCCGGTGGGCTTGCCGGATTCCCTGAGCACTTGTGAGCAAGAAGTTCGATCGATGACCCTGCGCCTTTTCAATACCCTGACGGGACAACTTGACGAGCTCGTACCCTCCGACGGCGAGGCTGTACGGATGTACGCCTGCGGGCCGACGGTCTACGACTACGCGCACATCGGGAACTTTAGGACGTTTTTGCAAGTGGACGTGCTGCGACGGTTTCTGGAGCTGACCGGAGTCCAGGTGCGCCACGTGATGAACATTACCGACGTGGACGACAAGACCATCCGCAATTCGACCGCTGCCGGTGTCCCTCTCGGTGATTACACGGCGCACTACGAGCAGGCTTTTTTTGAGGATCTGGAAACGCTGCGGATCGAGCGGCCCGAACGATTTGCGCGTGCCACCGAGCACATTCCCCTGATGGTCAAGCTGATCGAAAAGCTGGCCGCCGCCGGCGTCGCCTACCAAACCGACGAGGGTTCCTGGTACTTCCGCCTGGCCGCCTTCCCCGAGTACGGCAAGCTGAGCAAGAAGGACCTTTCGGGATTAGAAGACGGCGCGCGGGTGGACGTGGACGAGTACGAGAAGGACTCGGCCCGCGACTTTGTGCTGTGGAAAGCGGCCAAACCCGGCGAACCCTCGTGGGATACGGCGATCGGCCGTGGGCGGCCCGGCTGGCATATCGAGTGCTCGGCGATGGCGATGGAGTACCTGGGCGAGAGCTTCGATTTGCACACCGGCGGTGAGGATCTGGTCTTTCCCCACCATGAAAACGAAATTGCCCAGAGCGAAAGCGTGACGCACAAGACTTTTGCGCGGCACTGGATGCATGTGCGGTTCCTGCTCGTGGACGGGCGGAAGATGTCGAAGAGCGAGGGAAATCTCTATACCTTGCGCGATCTGCTGCTGAAGGGCTACAAGGCCTCGGCGATCCGGCTGGCGCTGATCTCGGTGCCTTACCGGCATCAGTTCAACTTCACCTTTGACGGGCTGGTCGAGGCGACGGCGGCGATTGAGAGGCTGCGGACCTTTAAGGCGCGACTGACGGCGGGGAGCTTTGCGGAAGGCGAGAATTCAGAAATTCAGGAAGCCGCAAAGAAGGCAAAGGCCGATTATCTGGCCGCGCTTAGCAACGATCTGAATACCGCCGAGGCCCGGGCGCCGATCTTTGAGTTGCTGCGCGCGGCCAACACTGCGATGGACCAGGGGCAACTGAAGACCGGCGACCGGGACGCGATTCTCAGCGTTTTGGCGAGCTTCGACGCGGTCTTCGACGTGATCGAGGATCGCGACGCCGAACCCACACAGCGCGCCCTCGAATGGGCGGAGAAGGCGGGCCGAATGGGCGACGTGGCCCCCGAGTTGCTGGTCGGACAAGGACTGACGGACGAGGCGATCGACGCTCTGGTCGCAGAGCGGACGCTGGCCAAGAAGCAGCGCAACTTTGCCCGCGCCGACCAGATTCGCAATGAGCTTGCGGAGAAGGGCGTCGTGCTGGAAGACTCCAAGGACGGAGTGCGCTGGAAGCGGAAGTAATCCCAAAAGAAGATAGAGAGAAGGAGTTCCCCATGGAAGCCAACGAAGCGCAAGAACTGCAGGAACACGCCGAGCATGCCGGGCACTCGGACTCGCTCAGACCGGTCGCGTTGACCATGACTGTGCTGGCCGTGCTGGTGGCCGTGGTCACCGTGCTGGGACATCGCACGCACACCGAAGCCATTCTCGACCAGGACAGGGCCACGGATATGTGGGGCTACTACCAGGCCCACAAGATTCGCGCCAACGACACAGCACTGGCCGCCGACCTGTTGGGTGTGGTAACTGTTGCGGACGAATCGGCAGCCAAAAAGCTCGCCAAGGGCTATGCCGACCACCAGGCCAAATGGGCCGACGATCTGAAAGACGAGCAGGAAAAGGCCGAGGCGCTGGAGGCAAAGGTCGAACAGGCCGAAGGCCGCGCCAAGCACTTCGATCTGGGCGAGGTGCTGCTGGAGATCGGGCTAGTGATTACATCGATTACACTGCTGACACACAAACGCGTGTATTGGTACGCGGGATTGGTCTTCTCGGTTGGCGGAATTGCAGCGACCGTGTTGGGGCTGTTGCTGAAATAGGAGCCGCCAGCGTGATCGATCCGGCCCTGCTCGAAGGAAACATCAGAGCACAGATGGTTTGGGTTCGTGGTATCCCACCCTAGCCGCAAGAACAAAGACGCGGCGAGGGTGGGGCACCCAGATTCTCGTTGTAAGAATCGCTTAAACCTGAATGGTGGCTTCGCCCCTCTGCCAGCCGCAGGGGGTTAACCCGCCGTTCTGTAAAGCGTCGAGGACGCGCAGAACCTCGTGCGGATCGCGGCCCACCGAGAGATCGGTGACGTAGACGAAGCGAATGGTGTCTTCCGGGTCCACGATGAAGGTGGCGCGCTGGCTGACGCCGGCCTTGGGGTCCAGAATACCCAACTGCTCGGAGAGATCGCGCTTGATGTCGGAGAGCATGGGGAAGGGCAGGGTTTTGAGCGAGGGCTGCTCGTTGCGCCAGGCCCAATGAACGAACTCCGAATCGATGCTGGCGCCCAGCACCTGCGCGCCGCGTTCGGCGAAGTCCGCATTCAGGGTGCCGAAGGCGGCAATTTCAGTCGGGCAAACAAAGGTGAAGTCCTTGGGCCAGAAGAAGTAGACCTTCCACTTGCCGTCAAAGCTCTGGTCGGTGATGGTTTGAAAGGCTTTTTTCAGGTCGAGATCGACAACGGCGGTCAGTTCAAAGGCAGGGAATTTCTCTCCAACGGTCAGCATGCACACTCCTGGCGGTTTACTAGATTAATGGTGTGTGCGAACCGAGGGGCCGAGGCCGTTCCGATGATGATAAAGGCGTGGAGAACCCACAGAGGCACGACTCGCTTTGCACAGTGTGTTTCCCTTAAGAGATGATCGTGCACCAGGAAAGGATTCTTGAGCTTCAACGCCCTAGTTAGGCCGGCCGCCGGAGGCGGAGCGGCGGCGAAAGCGCTCATCGACGGGCTGGCGGTCCTTGAACCCGGTGTCGGTCGTGTGCCAGTGCTCGATGGCCGGTTCGCCCATGCGCCAGCAGAGCAGGACAACCTGGTCGTCGATGCGGCAGGGAAAGTCCAGCAGGCCGGTCTCCAGATCCTTGACCTGTACGCCTATGGCGTCGATCTCGGCGATGCTCTCGCGAGCCTTTTGCACAAGGGATTCCAATTCGGCGCGCTGTTTGGCGACGGCTTCGACGTTTACCCGCATTCCGCCGGTGAGATAGATGCGGCGAGCGATCTCAGAGAGGCCCTGCTCGACCTCCTCGGCCTCGCGCTTGCCTTCGATGGCGCGCTTCAGCAGCGACTCCAGCACCGGGAGCAGAGACTGCGCTTCGTCGAGAGTAAATGTTTTCATCGGAGTGCCCTGAACAACAGAATACGACGAAATCGGCTCTGGGAACCAGCCACAATGGGACGGATGTCCCAATGCGCTCGCCGTACGCAGGATCGCGCATTGAGAAAACGCCGTAGATCAGAGCCGCATTGCAAAGTTCGGCAGGCTCTGTCCTGGCGCGGAGGCGATCTTCCGCTTCATCGCTCCGGAGAGTCGCGAGGGTTTCGCTTCTGGCGCTCTGTCCAGTTTGTCTTGATCTTCTCGTAGGTAGTCTGCATTGCATCCAGCTCCAAATCGCTCAGCCTCTCGATGTCGATCAGTTGATTGCGTGCCGTGTCCATGGCTCGGATCAACTCGTTAAGCTTCAGGTTGATGGCGCGCGCGTCGCGATTCTGGGTGTTTTGGATCAGGAAGACCATGAGAAATGTCGCGATGGAAGTTCCCGTGCCGATCACCAGCGCCCAATTGTCTGAGAAATGAAAGATGGGGCCGGTGGCAGCCCACGCCACAACCACCACGCCAGCGCCCGCGAAGGCCCAGGTTGACCCCAGCCAGCCAGAGGCCGCGGCTGCGAAGCGGCCGAAATGGCCGTGTACGGTCCGGTCCTGCGCTTCGTTCGGTTGTTGATTCATTTTGCCTTGCCTCCGAGATTGGCTGCTCCTTGACGGTACGCCCGCAGTGACAAGCCGGACTGTAGCAAATGGAGCAGAAAGGATCGAGGTCGGGTGGGCTTGTTGGCATCCTCGAAATGAAACCCCCGGGACAGGACCAGTTGGTATTCTTCTCAAATGAACCCTTCGCTCGACCCCGTCCATTCGCGTGCATGGATCGATCCGCCCTCCGGACCTTATGTGGTCCCGGATTGTCCGCCGGACGGCAGCCTGGATTTGACCATCGTTCTCCCCACCTTCCAGGAGTCTCGCAACATCCGTTCAACGCTCCAACTGGTGAGCGAGACTCTGCGCTCAGTTGCGGGTCTCACATTTGAAATCGTAGTTGTCGACGACGATAGCCCGGATGGTACCTGGCGGCTGGCGCTGGATCGGGCCGAGGCGATTCCCGAGCTAAGGGTGATGCGGAGAACTACGGAAAAGGGCCTGGCAACAGCGGTAATTCGAGGATGGCAGGCCGCGCGCGGTCGCATTCTCGGCGTAATGGACGCCGATCTGCAACACCCCCCTGAAGTAGTGGCTGGCCTGGCAAAGCTTGTGCTGGAGAGCGCCGATCTGGCCGTTGGAAGTCGTCACGTCGAAGATGGAGGAGTGGGAGATTGGAGCCTGATTCGCCGAGTTATCTCACGTACCGCGCAACTGATCGGCCTCGTGATTCTGCCAGAAGTGGTGGGCCGGGTGAGCGACCCTATGAGCGGGTACTTCCTGGTGAAAAGGAGCGCGATTGCCGGCCGCGTTCTAAACCCCAAGGGATACAAGATCCTGATTGAGGTTCTAGCGCGCGGCACAGTTAAAACTATCGCCGAACTTGGGTATGTCTTCCAAGAACGCCAGCAAGGCGAAAGCAAGGTCTCGATGGCCATCTATTTCGAGTACCTGGAGCATCTCCTGCGCCTGCGCTGGGTCCGGCTGCGCGGCTCCCGCTTTGTGAAATTCTGCGCCGTCGGACTTACCGGGGCTATTGTCGATATGGCCACTCTCTATCTGCTGAGCGATCCACGAACCCTCCACTGGGGCCTTACTCGCAGCAAGATCATCGGGACCGAGCTCGCCGTCGTGAATAATTTCTTGTGGAATGACACGTGGACCTTCGCGGATCTCGTGCCCAGAGCTCATTCGCTTCGGAATAGACCCCGCCGATTCGTGAAATATAACGCGGTCTGCTTTCTGGGAATGATTCTTAGCGTGATTTTCTTGAACATTCAGTTCAATTTATTGGGGATGAATCGCTACGTTGCCAACGGCATCGCTATCCTGGCCGCCGCTTCATGGAACTATTTCGCAAACGTGCGTCTCGGATGGCGCTCGACTGATCGTTCGACCCTAGGTTGAGCCGAACCCGGATACCCACCTCCACGGCAATGGGCAACTGACTCAGGCTTAAAAACTATCCGTAAATTGAAATGGGGAATGGAGCGCCGGCCTCCGGACCGGCTGTACCGGCGGCGTCCACGCCGCCAGACGTCGCCCGTGGGTCTGGAGACCCGCGGGACAGCCGACCAGGGGGTCAGCGCTACGAATTTACGGATTGGCTCTTCGTCTTAAAAGACCCCGGCCAGAAAGACCTCGGGTTGATGCACTTTTTCTTTTTTGGCCCCCGAGGCCGCGAGCACCACCGGCGACAAAGTCAACACAGGGCAATTGGAGTGCGCCAGCACTTTGTAGACCACCCCCTGGCGTGCAACGGCGGCAAAGGCTGAGGCTCCCTGCGCTCCCAGGACGATCATGTCGGCCTGCTGCGCATGACCCTGATAGAGCAGTTCCTCGGTTGGGTCGCCCGGCACAACGACGGCCTGCGCCGCGAACTTGCCTTGAAGGTTTTTGGGAATCAGCGAGACGATCTCGGCCTCCAGTTGCTCGATCGTCCGGCTTGCCAGCGTCTCGCGGCGATCCTGGTCGCGGATGACATGCTGAAGGATCAAGCGCGCATTCTGCTCAGCGGCCAGTTCCGCGGCAAAAGCGGCCACCACGCGAGAGGATTCGTGGAGACTGACGCCGCAGAGGACCGTGCGCGTCTCAAAGTTGCGGTATTTGCCGTCAACGACCTGCGGACCGACGACGCAGACCGGCACTCTGGCAATGCGCAGCACCGCCTCGGCCACCGAGCCCAAAAGCAGTTTGCCGATGGGGCCGGGGGAGTGGGTGCCCATGACGATGCGGTCAATCTCCTGCTTGCCCTCCCGCTCGCGCAAAAAGGCCGCGATCTGATCGGCGGCCAGTCCTGGGCGCACGACCAATTCACATTTGACCCCTGCGTCTCGGACGCGTTTGGCCAAAGGCTCCAGTTTTTTAATCTCGACCTGGGCGGCTGCGGCATAGTCGTAGTAGCGGATCCCCGAAGTCTCCGACGCAGCAACCACCAGCGTGTCGTAGGCGTGAAAGAGGATCACATCCGCGCCAAACTCGACAGCCTGGGCTAGAGCGAAGGTGAAGGACTTTTCGTTGGCGGGAATTTCAGAGGCAAAAAGAATGGTGGAGGGCTTGCTCCAACCCGGCTTGAGTGCAGACGCCATGGGAACCTCCTGATCGTGCGCAAATACGTTAACCTGCCTGCCATCGGAATGCGGTGTCCGAAGGCACAAGGCCCAGTGAGATGAATCACCCGCGAAGAACCTCGATCCGGCCCTTCTCGGCTTGTCGCTTCGCCCACAGCGGAGCATCTTCTAGTCAGCCATTCAGCGGAGGGCACTTCGCGCATCCGATGCGGGCTCAACTTCGACGGGAGGAGGATCAGGCCCGGGATTGAGCCGGATGATGTGATATAAATCACAGCGCATCCAACGCCTCGGGTGCTCTTCTGGAGCAGAATTGAGGTGCTCCAGAGCAGCTTTCCAATTCAAGGGGCTCTGCCGTAAGCTTGCATGTTGGTTCCCTACCACACAGGGAAAAACATCTTATCGGCACGATCCTGGTTTTTGTTGAATTACCGAAGGCATCTCTTCCCCCGAGCCGGCTCCGCTTCCGGCCCTCCCCACCCCAGTTCCGCAGGAGGTCTCATGCAACCGATGCATAACATTCCAGCCCGAGGCGGGCTGAACTACGACGAAACCCCCTTTCTTGCGATCTGGGAGATCACACAGTCCTGCGACCTGGCCTGCAAACATTGCCGCGCCGCCGCCCAGCCGATCGCGCATCCCGACGAGCTGACCAACGCCGAAGGGAAGGCGCTGATCGACCAGATCTCTGAGATGGGCGTGCCGATCTTCGTCTTTACGGGCGGCGACCCGATGAAACGTCAAGATGTCTTCGAGTTGATCCGCTATGCCGCCGGCAAGGGCGTGCAGGTGGCTCTGACCCCGAGCGCGACGCCGCTTCTGACCCGCGAGGCGATCTTCAAACTCAAAGAGGCCGGACTGGTGCGGCTGGGCATCTCCCTCGACGGCTCGACGCCGGAGATTCACGACGCCTTCCGCGGACTACCCGGCGCATGGGCGCGAACGATTCAAGCCATCGAGTGGGCCAACGAGGCGGGCATTCCGATTCAGGTGCATACCACGATCAGCCGCCATAATGCGCACGACCTCGACAGCCTCTGCGCCCTTTTCGAGAAGCTGGCCATTGTTATGTGGAACGTCTTCTTCCTGGTTCCCGTTGGTCGGGGCCAGCTCGACGACCTGCTCAGCGGCGAGGATTTCGAGCGCGTCTTCGGCAAGATCTATGAGCTCTCGCACCGGGTCAACTTCCAGATCAAGACCACCGAGGCGATGCACTACCGGCGCTATCTGCTGCAGCACAATCTCGAAGAACGCAAGATTGGGCATGGACACGGACATCCGGGCGGCACGAGGCCCGTGGCCACTCAGGCCTACGAACCGGGCGCTCCGACCGCCGACGCGCAGACCCGCACGGCAAGCTGGGCGACGCGGCGCGTCAATGATGGCAAGGGCTTTCTCTTTGTCTCGCATGTGGGCAATGTTTATCCGAGCGGATTCCTGCCGATTCACGCCGGCAACATTCGCGAGACGCCGCTCAGCGAGATCTACCGCAACGCGCCGATCTTCAAATCGCTGCGCGACACCAGCAAGCTCGAAGGAAAATGCGGCGCCTGCGAGTACAAGGAGATCTGCGGCGGCTCGCGTGCTCGCGCCTATGCCGTGACGGGCGACCCGCTGGCCCAGGAGCCCTGCTGCATTTATCAGCCGAAACACTGGGACGCGGAATTGGAGAATGCGGCTGCTGCCTTTGCGAAGGAATAGCGCGAGCTCGCTAACCTGCGATCCCGCAAAGCGGAGGCTAGCTCGATGTCCTACCGAACTGTCCTCCCTCCTGCCGTATCATGATGGTCGGAGGCGACATGAAGGTCCTTTTCATCGGCGGCACCGGAATCATCAGCACGGCATCGACACGGCTGGCCGCGGAACGCGGAATTGAGTTGACTTTGCTCCGGCGCGGACAGCACGCGGTCGAACTGCCTGAAAGCGTCGCCACAATCGCAGCGGACATCAACGACGAGGCTGCGGTGGCGGAGGCGCTCGGGAGCAGGCATTTCGACGCCGTGGTGGATTGGACGGTCTTTACGACGGAGCAACTGGAGCGCGACATTCGCCTCTTTCGCGACCGGACAGATCAATACATCTTTATCGGCTCGGCGAGCGCGTATCAGAAGCCGGTGGGGCACTATCTCATCACTGAATCGACGCCGCTGGCCAATCCTTACTGGCAGTATTCGCGCGACAAGATCGCCTGCGAAGAGCGGCTGATGAAGGCCTATCGCGAAGAGGGGTTTCCTATCACGATCGTGCGTCCTTCGCTGACCTTTGGCGACACACAGATTCCACTGGCAGTGAATAGCTGGCAGAAATCCTGGACCGTGATCGACCGCATGAGGCGGGGCAAGAAGGTGATCGTGCCGGGTGACGGCACATCGCTGTGGGTGATTACGCATAACAGCGATTTTGCGAGAGGGCTGGTGGGCTTGCTCGGCCATCGGCAGGCTATCGGTCACGCCTTTCACATCACCAGCGACGAGGTGATGACCTGGGATCAGTTCTATCGCATCACGGCCCATGCCGCGGGCGTCGAGGCCGAGATCGTTCACATTCCGTCGGATTTTCTAAGCGCCTGCATTCCCGATAACCTGGGCGGGCTGACCGGGGATAAATCCGTCAGCGCGGTCTTTGACAACACCAAAATCAAGCGCTTTGTCCCCGGCTACTGCGCCACGTTGCCCTTTGCGCAGGGGATTCAGAGAACGATCGATTGGTTCGAAGCGGACCCCAAGCGCAAGCAGATCGATGAAGCCGCGAACCCAGCCTGGGACAAGATCATCGACGCATATGAAGACGGCCTTCAGGAGGCGTTGCGCAGATTCGGCCGTAAGGCCTAGAGACTATTCGTGAATTGGTAGCGCTGACCTCCGGGTCGGCTGTCCTGCGGGTCTCAAGACCCATAGGCGACATCTGTCGGCGTGGACGCCGCCAGTACAGCCGGTCTCCCACCCCTGCGAGCACAAACCGCTGCTGGGGACCCCGGTCTGGAGACCGGCGTTACTCCTTTCTCAATTTACGGATAGGTTCTTAATGGTCGTATCAATGAACGCCGATGAACGCTGGCTTTCCGGGCACCGATGCAACGCAGAAAGCGAGATCGGCATTCATCTTCAACCGCGGCCTTTATCATGCTTCTTGGAGGCTTGAATTCCTATGAAACTCACCGGCAACACCATTCTCATCACCGGCGGCGGCTCGGGCATCGGCCGCGGCCTTGCCGAACAGTTGCACAAGCTGGGCAACCAGGTCATCATCTCCGGCCGCCGCAGGCAGGTTCTCGACGAGACCACCGCCGCCAACCCCGGCATGAAGTCTCTCCCGCTCGACATTGAAGATCCCGTCGACATCCAGACCTTTGCCGGGCAGACAGCCGCCGAGTTCCCTGCGCTCAACGTGCTCGTCAACAACGCCGGCATCATGCGTCCCGAGAACCTGCTCGCTCAGCAGCCCGATTTGGCCGATGCGGAGGCGATCGTCAAGACCAACCTGCTCGGCCCGATCCGGCTGACTGCTGCGTTGATGCCCCACCTGCAGAAGCAACCAGACGCTGTCATCGTCAACGTGTCTTCAGGACTGGCTTTTCTTCCCCTGGCGCTCACTCCCACCTATTGCGCAACCAAGGCCGCGCTTCACTCCTACACCGAGTCGCTCCGTTACCAGCTTAGGGCGACGCAGATCGAAGTTTTGGAGTTGATCCCGCCCTACGTTGCCACGCACCTGATGAATGGAGCTGAAGACCCGCGCGCCATGCCTCTGGACCAATTCATCGCCGAGGTGATGCAGATCCTGAAAGTCCAGCCGACCCCGCCCGAGATCTGCGTGGAGAATGTGAAGGGCCTGCGCTTCGCCGCCAAGAGCGGCCGCTACGAAGCCGTCTTTGCCGGCCTCAATGCTGCCAGACCCGATGGCCACTGAGTGGAAACCCATATCTCCTATGAGAGATTCGGGTTGAGGTTCGTTGTTTCCCACCCATTCGCCAATAGGAAGGCGAATGGATGGGGCACGGATGGTTTTTTCACCGTCCCAAAGTGAAGACCACATTGACCGTGGTCTCGACCTCGACGGGCTGGCCGTCGAGCATATAGGGCTTGTAGCGCCAGCTCTGCACGGCATCGAGCGCGGACTGTTGCAGCATCGGCGGACCGCTCGCCGCGCGCAGATTCTCGATGGTGCCGCCCTTGGAGATGGTGGCCGCAAGAAACACTGTGCCTTGGATATGTGCGGCTATCGCGATGGGTGGGTAGATCGGAATCGTCTTGTGAATCAACAGGCCTTCCTCGACCCTCGATGGGACGTTCATCGGACCGCTCGGCGACTGGTGGACGACGCGTGGCTTAGCCCCAGTAGAAATCGGATAGATCGTGCTGCCCTGAACTCCCGGCTCCATGGTGGCGACATCGGGGCTAAAAGGCTGCTCTGGGACTGAGGTATAGATGATTCTTGGGGGAATTCTTGATGGCGCGAAGATGTGTCCCCTGTCAATCTCGGTCGGGGGATGTGGTGCCTGCGCAACAGGCTTTGGCTGCTGTTCTTCCACGCGCGGCGCCGGCGGCACCGTGATCAGCATGGGAACGGCCCGGGGCGGCAGCGCCTCAAGATAGAGCAGCGGAACCAGGACGAGCGCCAGCAGGATGGAGGCATTGAAGGTGAAAGCAGCAATCATCCATCGGCGGCTGCGCGTGCGGATTCTGCCCGCGGATTCAAAGGTTGAGTCTTCAAACATGGCGTGCCTCCCAGGGAACTCAAATTCAGCCGCGCCGCCTGGGAGGTAGAGGCCATGTTCAGACACGAGCGGGCTAGCCGCTCGCACGCGCTAACTCGACGCGGGGAGCGGGGCTCTTGGCACTCCGCAAATCCCAATCGGAACCACTGTACTTAGATAGACACCAGCCCTTGACAAAGTGTTCCCGGAGTTATGAAGAAAAACATGCGAGCTATTCCAGATAGCATGTAACCTTTCCAGTGACAGCACCGTAAGGATAAGTAGAAAGGGGAAGGACGGATGCAGAACGAGCCAAGCGACGTCCTGAACCGATTCCGCCAGGGCGATGCCGATGCCTTCGAAGCGCTTTTTCGCCAGCATCAGCGCTTGGTCTACTCGTGGATCTTGCGAATCGTTCGCGACCCGACAGCGGCCGAGGATCTGACCATCGAGAGCTTCTGGCGCATTCATCGGGCTCACGCACGCTTCGAGACAGCGCATGGATTCGAGGGCTGGGCGCGGCGCATTGCTACTCATGCGGCATTTGATTGGCTGCGCGCGAGGCGGGGCAAGAATGAGGTCGGCGCTGAAGCCTGCAGCGAACTGGCGGCTCCGGCTAACTCCGACCCTGCTGTATCTGCGGAGATTCGTTTGAAGACCGCGCAGGCCTTTGGACGATTGCCTCCGAAACTGCGGATCGCGGCTACCCTCGCGGTAATCGAGGAAGAGCCGCACAGAGTTATCGCCTCGGCCCTGGGAATTTCAGTTGCCGCCGTAAAACTGCGCGTCTTCCGCGCGCTTCGCTTGCTGAGAAGAGACTTGCAACAACAAGGAATCACGCCATGAATGAAGACGATCGGGACCAGATGAAGAAACTCTTGAAAGCGGCCCTGCCGCAGGTGGATGCAAAGAGCGGGCCGTCGGGCGACCTGTGGCCTGCGATGCAGCGGCGGCTTGATGAGGCTTCCGCCGTGCAGGTTTCAGTAAGTCAAACCGGATTCAATTGGGCCTGGTTTGACGGAGTTCTCGCGGCCGGTTTGGTCGTGCTCGTCGCGTCATTTCCGTCGGCGATTCCCTTGCTGCTTTACTACCTGTGAAACCGCGGGCGAGCGCTCGCAGAAACTGGAGGAAGCTATGAACACACATCCGTATCTTCGCGCTTATCTGGCCGGCATCTTTGTGCCCACGCTGATCCTGCCGGTGCTGTTGACGGTCTTTATCGTGGTGCGAATCGTGCTGAAGGTTCCGGTGCCCATCGAACAGGCGCTGATCTTTCCCATGGCTGTCGTGCCTTCGCTCTTTGGGCTGTGGAACATGCTCTGGCTTGGCTCGCACGAGCACACGCATCTGCCCATTGGCCTTCACGGAGCTATCTTGCCTCTTGTGCTGATGCCGATGGGAGCAACCACTGCAAGTTGCCTGGGTGTGCTTGTGCTCGGCTCGCACAGCGCGATCTGGTTCAATGCCTGCGAGGTGCCCTACGCTCTGATTACGCCTTGTTTTCTGGCTGCGTTGGCTGGTTACTATCTGGTCTGGAAGTACATCGTGGGCGCCTTCAACAGCGTGCTGGGAATTGCATGAGGGGTATCGAGGCTAATGCCTCAAGCGAGGAGACTGTGGTGAACTTCCGGACGCTCGAATGGCTTTTTCCGATTGTCGTGACTCTTCACAACACGGAAGAGGCCATCTGGCTTCCCGATTGGTCGAAACGGGTTGGCTTCTGGAAGACTCCAGTGTCGCCGGGTGTCTTCCGATTTGCCGTGGCAGTCTTGACGGCGCTGGCCTTCGCTGTGACTTGGTTGAGCGCGGAATCGGGAAGGCAGAGCGTCTGGACCTATTTGACCTTTGGATCGATGATCGTGACGCTGGTCAACGTCGTCATTCCGCACCTTGCAGCAACCGTGGCAAGGCGAAGCTACATGCCGGGAGTCGCAACGGCCGTGGCCTTGAACCTACCAGTGCTCACTTTGCTGGTAGTGATGGCTCTCAGGGAAGGGTACGTCTCCGGCGGGAAGGCCGCGATTTATTCCGTAGTAGTCGCTGGATTGCTGGTGGCGACCATTCCTGCGCTCTTCAAGATGGGGAGAGCGCTCAATCTTTAGGTGCTGACTTAAGGCCCGAGGCCACGCTCAGCTGTGACACTTTCGAAACAACCCATCATTCTCAGGCGCTTCTGGATGATGATGCTGGTATGAAAAACCAGCAGGTTGCTCATTTGATCTTTGCAGCGCAGATGGCGGTTTCAGGAGTTGCAGCTCAGACTTTGGATTGGCAGGCCGTCGAGAAACTCTCGCCTCGAGTGTGGATTCCGGTCGAAACACACAAGTGGACCCATTGCGAGTTTCAAAGGGGCACTACAGAGAAGCTGTATTGCCAAATCAAGCCCGAGGATTGGCTATCAGCATTCTTAGAGATCGCTATCGCGAAAAGCGGAAGAAGGAACTGGTATTCAACCGTGAAGACATTCGAGCTGTGCGGCGAGACCGGCCTTTCGACTATTCGCAAGGGCCGCTTAGCCTTCTTCTAGCTGCTGGAGGCGGCGGAGGGTTGGATTCCTCGCATCAGCCAACGAGTTTTGCGGGCGTGAAGATTGGGGGGCCCTTCGCCCTCGACCTGCAGTACGATCGCATCCACGGGAAGAGCGGATTCTCTACAGAAGGCTCGGCCGAATTGCCGCTGTTCAGAGTTCCACGTTTCCGAGAGGACAAGGAAATCAAATTTCTCAAGCTCTACGCCGAACCTGGCGTTGGCTACCGGGCGGGCGGCGGCCCGTTCGGAGGCTACTCCAGCGCCAAGGTGATGGCTGTGCTCTTGACGGATACATAGTCCGATGACTGGGGAGCGCCGTATGTTGAATACCAGCACCGCTTCCCCTTCGACTCACCACTCCGGGGTGACAATCGCCTCACCTTCGGAGTGATGCTCGCCGTCTGCCAGCATTGCGGCCTCAATTAACTTCGGTCTACGCGCCGGGATTGAAGAAGTCTTCGAGCCCGGCGCGCTTGGCGTGCGCGGCCATCGAGGCCTGAATCTCCAGCGCCAGAGCCAATGCTTCGCGGCCCTGGCGCGCGGTGACTCGAGGCTGGCGGCGGGTGCGGACGGATTCAAGGAAGGATGCGATCTCCAACCGCAGCGGCTCGCCCGGCGTCACCGGCGGCTTGACGAAGGAGAGGCCTGGCGCGGGGCCGCCAGCTCCGGCATTGGCCAGCCTGGCCAGCAGAGCAGGATCGGCCTTGCCGGCTGCAATCATGGCGGCGATGTCGGCGGGGAGGCTTGCACCAACTGCGCCATCGACGCGAATCACCAGCAGATCCTGCCGCGCGTAGTCGATCGAGACATATTGACGCGGCTCAAAGAAGCGCAACTTGCGCACCCGTTCCGTTGAAACGCGCGAGGCCGTGAAGTTGGCCACACAGCCCGACTCGAACTCGACGCGAACGTTGGCGATGTCTACTCTTGGAGACAGGATCGGCAGGCCGACGGCACGCACCTCGCGCACCGGCGAGGCGGCAAAAGTGAGCACGATGTCAAGATCGTGAATCATCAGGTCGAGCACCACATCCACATCGAGCGCGCGCGGCGTGAAGACCGAGAGTCGATGCGCCTCAAAGAACATGGGCCGGCGCAGTTGCGGCTGAATGGCCAGGACCGCGGGGTTGAAGCGCTCCAGGTGGCCAGGCTGCACAATGCGATTGTTCTTTTCCGCGCGCGCAATCAGATCGTCGGCCTCGGCGAGCGTTGCGGCGATGGGCTTTTCGACAAGCAAGTCGAGGCCCGCATCGAGCAGCGTCGAAGCAACGGCGTGATGATGTACGGTGGGAACGGCGACGGTGGCCGCGTCGAGCTTCAAGTTCGCGGCCAGCAGTTCGTCCACTGTCGCAAAGACGGGAATGGAGTATTTTGCTGCTTTTTCGGCCGCGCGCGCCGGGTCCGGCTCGACAGCGGCAACCAGGGCAACACCCACTCCGGCGACCTCGGGTCCGGCGGTCTCAAGCTCGCGATAGACACGAAGATGGTTTTTGCCAAAGGAGCCCGCCCCGGCAACAGCAACGCGAAGAGTGGACTTGTCGGTTATAGCGCTGCCTCGGTTCCCGTCCCTTTGCCTTCGACGACCGTCAGGCAGCGTGCGTAGAGGTCGAGCAACTGGGCGACGTGTTCCTCGGGCTTGGGCGCGCCCGAGCCGCTGAAGCCGGTGGAAGGCGCGGCAGGACGGCCCACGCCGGCTGTGGCGGCTACAAACTTGAGCAAATCGAGTGCGATGTCTTCATTGCGGCGGGCGCCGAGGTTCGCGTTGGTCAGGGCATCCATGTTCAGAATCTCCATAGTGGATGCTACCAGATCCCGGGTTGAGGGATTTCATTCATCGCGGCGCGCGCCAGCGCCAGACGATCTTCGGCGAGGGCCGCCTCTTCCATCCTGCCCAGCCGCTTGAGCGCGGCGATCTCCTTTTCGAGATTCTCTACGATCGTCTCGAAGTTGGGGCTGGAGGCCTTTTTGCGCTCGGCGTAGGACTCCTGGAGCCACTCGACGGCCTCCTCATCGTTGCCGCTGTCGAGGTAGATCAGTCCGCGCGTTCCGTAGGCCGCTGCCGGGCCAGGATCTCCGTTCTGCGAGAGGAACTCGACTGCCCGGTCGGCCAGATTGTGGGCCTCCTCGAAATTGCCCATGCGCCGGTGGCAGTTCGCCATATTGTTCAGCAGCACGCCGATGCGCGCAGGCTTGATGGATGGCGCACGCTCCCGCACATCGCGGGCCTTCTCATAGTGCGCCAACGATTCCTCGAAACGCTCCTGCTCCGAATACATGATCCCGAGATTGACCCACGCGGCTGCGGCCAGCTCGAGCTGCTTCCTGGCCACGTGAATTTCAGCGGCTTCCTTGTAGGCGCGTTCGGCCTCAGCGGGATCGCTCTTGCGAAGAGCGTTGCCGATCTCCAGAAGAACGGAAGGCAGGTGAGCATGGCCTGGATAATCGCGCAGGATCTTCAATGCAGCCTGCAGGCGAAGGGCCGCGTGGTCGGCCAGTCCGATCTGGTTGTAACATTGGCCTGAGCGCCAAAGCATGTCGGCCATCGCGATCGGCTTCTTGCGCTCCGAAAGAAGCTGGATGGCCTGCTCAAAGTGGGGGATGGCCTCGCGGAATTGTTTGCGCATCATGAGGGAACCCGCCGCCAATCGGGCCTTTCTGATCTTTAGGTCGGAGTTGTCCGCCATGGAACCCCTCTCTGCGCAGGACGATGCAGCCTTAGTATAAGTCTCTGCGCAGAAGATGTGCACTCCGTCGATGAGAATGTAATCGGCCCGGATTGCTCCCATTTCAGTTATTTACCCGAGCCGAAGTAACCTTGAGTCATGCGAACGGCATTCATCGGAATGGGCGGCAACCTGGCCAGCTCGGCTGGTCTGCCAGAGGTAACCCTGGCAGCGGCGGCCCTGCGCCTCGAATCGCTGGGGCGTGTGGTCTGCCGATCGTCGCTCTATTCCACCGCCCCAGTGGGCTTCGCCTCCCAACCGCGATTTGTCAACGCTGTCGTTGCGATGGAGACGGCGCTCACCCCGCGTGAGTTGCTCGATGAGTTGCTGGCAATCGAGCAGCAGTTTGGCCGCGACCGGGTGGCAAACATCGCTAACGGCCCGCGCACGCTCGATCTTGACATACTCTTCTTCGGAGACTTGGAAATCAGCGACCCCGGTCTCACAATTCCTCATCCGCGGCTCGCCGAGCGGGCCTTCGTTCTGGTCCCTCTCAACGAAATTGCTCCACAAGCACTTGACCCCGTTAGCGGCAAAACCGTGTCACAATTGCTCCAGAGCCTGCGCGAGACCGGCCAAGGCGAAACCGATGCGGCGCTTCCGATCCAAAGCGATAGCTGGCGCGCTGGCGCTTGCCGGGGTGATGTTTACCCCGTTGCGGATCTGCACACAGAGCCCTGTGATATTGAAAATCTCGGTCACGGTCGAGGATAACCAGAGTGCCGCGCTTGCTGGGGCAGTTGTAACGAATGCCGCCGGAGATCGGCTGGGCCGCACTGGCGCGGATGGCAGATTGACCTTCGACTGCGCTGCAGCGTGCGTAGTGAGCGTGGCGGCGGAGGGATTCTCAGAGAAGGTACTGCAACTCACCGGCGAATCGGTGATCCGCCTGGAGCCCGCCGCTCAGGCTGAACAGGTCACGGTGACAGCCTATCGCGCGCCGCTGGGCGCACTGGAGAGCCCTGCGACCACGCGCCTTCTCTCCCAGGAAGCTCTCGACACAACGGCCTCAATCACTCTCGACAGCCAGTTGCGCCAACTGCCGGGCGTCGAGCTCTTCCGCCGATCGAGTTCGCTGGTCGCCAATCCGACCTCGCAGGGCATCAGCCTGCGCGGCCTGGGTTCCACCTCGGCCAGCCGCACGCTCGTCACCGAAGACGATGTGCCGCTGAATGATCCTGTGGGCGGTTGGATTCACTGGCAGGAACAGCCTGAGCTTTCGATTGAGCGCATTGAGCTGGTGCGCGGCGGAGCGAGCGATTTGTATGGTTCGAGCGCCATTGGCGGCGTGGTCGACGTGATCTCGGCGCGTCCGGCTGCCGACTCGGCCAAGTTGCGATCAAGCTACGGCGGCGAAGGCACTTTCGACGAAAGCCTGCTCCTTGAGACTCAACACGGCCCCTGGGGCGCGCTGGCGGCCGGAGGCATGATCGGAACCGACGGTTACATTCAGGAAGCGCCATGGCAGCGCGGGCCTGTGGACATCGCCTCCAAGGTTCACAGCCAGAATGCGATGCTCCTCGCCGAGCATGTGCGCGGCCCGCTCCGGCTGATACTGCGCGGCAGTGGCTTCAACGAAGCGCGCGGCAACGGCACCCCCGACCAGACCAACGGGACGCGTCTTTGGCGCTACTCAACGGGCGGCGACTGGCAGGCCCCGCGCGGCGGCTCGCTTGTCGCGCGAGTCTATGGCACGAGCGAACACTACCGTCAGACCTTCTCGCAGATTGCGAACCCCGCGACCCTGCGCGACAGCGAGGTGCCGACCAAGTTTTCGCTAACCCCCGACAACGAGCTCGGCGCGGCGATTCATTGGAACCAGCCGCTCGGTGCGCGACTGCTATTGGTCGCCGGAGCCGATCTGCATGACGTGCGCATCTGGGACCGCGAGCAAAGCTACGGCAGCTCCACCGCGCTGACCAACCTGCACGACCATCAGCGCGATTCCGCGATTTACGTAGAACTCATGTGGGTGCGCAAGGCATGGAGCGTGACTGGTTCAGCCCGCATCGACTGTTTTCAAAGCTTCGACGGGCAGAGGCTCGTATGGAACGGGTCAAGTTGGACGCCATCCTCAACGCAGCCCCCGCAATTCAACCAGGCGGTCTTCGATCCGCGGCTGGGCCTCTCCCACAAGCTCGGCGATCACTGGGCTCTCTCGGCATCGGGCTTCCGCGCCTTTCGCGCGCCCTCGCCCAACGAACTTTACCGGTCGACACAGGTGGGCAATAAACTGACCGACCCCAACGACTCGCTGCTCAGCGAACGCGCCACAGGCTGGGAGGCCGGGCTTGCCACCAAATGGCGCTGGGGCGGCATTCGCTCCAGTTACTTCCTCACGCAAGTCAATAGGCCCATCGTCGCGGTTACGACATGCGCAACTTGTTCGCCGATTTTGCTCCAGCGGGAGAATCTCGGCCAGATCGAGAGCCGCGGCGTGGCCCTGGATTACGAGCTTGAGCCTCTGCGTTGGCTGGCTTTCGATGGCGGCTACCAATACGCTCACGCGACTGTGAGCAGAGGCAGTCAGGATCTCGGTAACTGGATTCCCGAAGTAGCGCGCAATATGGCTACGATGAATCTGCGCGCCTCGCGGCAGCGGATCGGCACGCTCAGCCTGCAATCGCGACTCAGCGGACGCCAATACGACGACGATGCGAACGCCTTCATGCTCCACGGCTACTTCCGCCTCGATGCCTATGCCTCGCGCGACTTCGGTAAGCGCTTGCAGCTCTTTGCCGCTGGCGAGAATCTCTTCAATCGTCAGATCGAGGTCTCGAAGACCCCAACAACTACGCTGGCCATGCCTGCCGTTGCGCGCGCGGGATTTCTGGTGCGACTGGGCCGAGAGAAGCGATAGGCGGTGCTTGATGAATACCCAAGTTTTAAACGTGTATAAGAATGTCCGGCGTCTGCCAAATCCCCTGACGAATCCCAAATTGACTTGCTTTGTGTCAGGGCGCGACTTCAGTCGTGCCGAATGCGCAGTAGAATCAGCCGGGCTTTAGCCCCTGCGGGAGATTCTCTTTTTTTGACCAACACTTCGCAGGTTTACCAATCGCCGCTGAACCGAGCCCCGCCCGATAGAATCGACTGGTGAGCCTCGACTTCAATGTACTCGCAACAACCGACGCAGGCGGGCGGCGCGGGCGGATGCGCCTGCCTCACCGCGCGGTCGAGACGCCGGTCTTCATGCCGGTGGGCACGGCCGGCACAGTCAAGGCCGTTCCACAGGAGACTCTCGAGCACCTTGGCGCAGAGATCATTCTCAGCAACACCTATCACCTCTATCTGCGGCCCGGTCACGAGGCAATACGACGCATGGGCGGCCTGCACAAATTCATCAGTTGGCCGCGCGCCATGCTCACCGACTCCGGCGGCTTTCAGGTCTTCAGCCTCAGCGCGTTGCGGAAAGTCAGCGATGAAGGCGTCAGCTTCCGTTCGCATCTCGATGGCAGCAACCACTTCTTCACTCCCGAGCACTCGATGGATGTGCAGATCGCTCTCGGCGCAGACATCTGCATGGCCTTCGATGAGTGCACCGAGTACCCCGCCGAGCGCAGCCGCGCCCAAGAGAGCCTGAGGCTGACGATGACCTGGGCGCGGCGCTCGCTGGAATACTTCCGCGCACATCGTCACGAGGTGCCGTGGCATGAGGAACTCGACGGATGCACGCAGAGCCTCTTCGGAATCGTTCAGGGCGGAATGTATCGCGATCTGCGCCGCGAGAGCGCCGAGCGTCTCGTCGAGATGGAGTTTGACGGTTACGCCATCGGCGGCCTCAGCGTCGGAGAGCCGCGTGAGCTGACTCTTGAAATGATCGCCGAGGTGCTGCCCATGCTGCCCGCCGACAAGCCGCGCTACCTGATGGGCGTCGGCTATCCCGACGAGATTGAGCAGTACGCGCGCATGGGCGTCGACATGATGGATTGCGTGCTGCCGACACGCGCCGCGCGCCACGGCCTGCTCTTCACCAGCGAAGGGCGGCTCAACATCAAGGGCGCGCGCTTCGCCGAAGACCAGGGTCCGCCTGACCCGGCCTGCGCTTGCATGGTCTGCCGCCGTTATTCTCGCGCCTACCTGCGCCATCTGATGCAATCGGGCGAAGCGCTCGCCGGGACGCTGAACACGATCCACAATCTGGCTTACTACCTGGGAATCATGGAGCGGGTCCGGCAGAGCCTGATCGTGATGTCACCGTCACACGAAGTCTCGTGAAGGTCGCAACTTTGCTCGCGCCGAAAAGCACTGTCAATCGCCGCGCGAAACGACAGGCGCCGTCCTCTCAGGCAGCCTCTCCAGATTCTTGCTAAGGACTACGGCCGTGGTGATCCATAGGGCTATGCCCGTTCCTCCTGCGGTTATGGCGGAACGGAGGTCGTTCTGAGAAATCAGGAGCGAACCAAATGAAGCCAACGAAATGGCCGCGCCCGTTCCATAGTAAAGTGGCACTTTGAATAGCTTGCCGAGAGGAAAAAAGTGCAGCCCTACGACCGCGCCTACCCATTGCCCGTAAAGGTCTGGCCGATGGAAATGTCCTACGATCGGCCCTCCAACCGATATCGCGGCGCCCTCGATCGCCACGATCAGGCCGTATCCAATTCTGTAAGACCTCACCAGCTGCTTGTCCAAGACAACTCTCGGCGCGTGACGGAGCGCGACAAGGTTCGCAATCGCCCAAACCACAAGAACTGCCGTCACCGCCGCGATTGCACCGAACCACGGTCTTCGCTCGCCCCGGATCGCAGCCTCGGTCCACCAATACAGCGCATAGGCGCCGAACCCGGCGCAGACGATGGCTCCAACCGCTCTGCCTCGCATTCGAACCAGCAAATCCGGTCCCCCAGGACCGAGGATTCCGCCTGCCTCTTTCATTTCATTCTCCAGTCCGATGCTTCGCCGGGAAGGACTTTGATTCGATCGATGCGAACGCCCGACCTGATCTCTGTTCTCTCCGGTCATTATTCACTGACCACTGCATTCCCCAGCAACTGCTTCAGAGCCTGCACGTACTCAGTAAACGCCGTCCGGCCCGCTTCAGTCATGCGATAAAGCGTCTGCGGCTTGCGTTGGACAAACTTCTTTTCGACCGACACGTAGCCGGCCTCTTCAAGCTTCATCAACTGCGCGCCCAGGTTGCCATCGGTCGAACCGGTCTTCGCGCGTAGCCAGGTAAACTCCGCCTCTTCGACACCGCTGAGCAGCGAGAGCAATGCCAGGCGCAGCTTCCCGTGGATCACAGGATTCAGCTCCGGCAGCTCAGGCATGGTGGGCCTCCAGCCTGCGCTCGCGCGCCTCGCAGCTCATTGCATAGCCGCCGAAGACGATTTGACAGAGGAAGATCGCAATCAGAAACACGACCGTGGATTGGCTCTCGGTGCCAAAGCACGCAGCCACGGTTGCCACCCACCAGACGAATGCGGCGGCAATCTGCGCCTTCCATCGGATGATCATGCCCGAGGCCCCGTTGGCAACGCCCAGCATGGCTGCGACCACCGCCACAAAAATGTTCTGATTGAACCTGCCGCTGAAGCCCAGCGACGGCAACAGCAACCCCATCGACACTCCCATGGCGATCCAGATGGAGAAGATGGCCCGGCCAATCGTGGTTCCTGGCCGTCGCTCCGGCATATTCTTCTGCTTTTGCCGAATGATGATCCAGCACACCGCCCAGGCGCCGGCCATGGTCACAAGCCAGGCCCACGGCCAATGGTACAAGGCGGTCCAGGCGATGGCGACATAGTAAGCCACCCCCCAGAAGACGAAGGTCCAGCCCCAGCTTCCCGTAGTGCGCCGTCCCTCGGCGATCATGCTCTCGATCAGGCTCAGCCTGTCTTTCAGATTCAGTTCTTCGTTGTTGTCAGCCATTTCTCATCTCCTCCGAGGCTTTCTTTCTCTTTAGAGAAATCCTCTAATAGGAGTACTCTATTTAATAGAGTACGGAAAGTCAAGCACTTTTTAGGATCTTTATTTGCGGCTCTAATATCTATGCCGGTGTGAGCCGAGAGGGCTGCAGCTCTCGTCCTGCTACTCGGGCCGGTTCCTTCCGCTTGGATGCTTGCAGCTCGCAGACCTCCCCGACGACTCGCTCGACAACCCAAGCCCAGTCGCCCGGCTCGCGCTGGCGCAGCAATCGGGCCGTCGGGTACCAGGGAGTCGTCTCGGTCTCCTGCATCCAGCGCCAGTCGGCCAGATTGGGCAGCAGAATCCAGACCGGTTTGCCCATCGCTCCGGCCAGATGGGCGATGCAGGTGTCGGTTGTGACGACAAGATCAAGCGTGGCCACCATTGCCGCGGTCTCGGCCAAATTGCGGTCGTGGCTCGACCCATCCCAGACAAAGACATCGCCGGGCAGGGCGGTCAACTGCTCCGCTGCCGGCCCCTTTTGAAGCGAGATCCAGGTGATGCTGGAGATGCGCAGCAGAGGCTGCAGGGTCTTGAGTTCGATCGAGCGCTTGTGGTCGGCCTTATAGCGCGGATTGCCTGCCCAGGCGATACCGATGCGCAGCGGATGAGCCGGACTGGGACGGACGTGGGGAGCGCGCATCCGCTTCTCGAAGGCCAGAGCGGGGTCGGCGCCAAGATATGCACCCGGCCAGGGAACCGTCTCGATCGTGGTTCCGAAGATGGCGGGCAGGCTCAGCAGCGGGCACTCCAGATCGAATTCGGGCAGGCTTGCGCCCAGCAGCGCCGTCTTCGCCAGCCCGGCGCGCACCACGGCCAGCGAAGCCATGAGCCGTTCCGCCGGCTCCTGAACCTGAAGGATGACTACGCCGCCGCGAGCTTCGACGAGGGTCGCGTAACGACAGAACTGGATGGTGTCGCCTAATCCTTGTTCGGCGTGGAGAAGAATCCGCCGTCCTTCGAGGGTCTCGCCCTGCCAGCGGGGTTGCGAAAAAACTCTTGGGCTGCGATGGACCTCGCGGAAGCGCCATCGGGCCTCGTATCCCGGCCAGCCCTGCTCCCAGTCGCCCAGGCGCAGACGTGTCAGCGCGAGATTGTAGATCGCTCCGGGGTGAGTGGGATCGCGCTCGACCGCCGTTTCGTGTGCGCGCAATGACTCTACGGTCCGGCCCAGGTCCAGCAGAGAGTTTCCCCGATTCGAGGCGGCGGCGCGGCTGCCGAGAGCCTCCGCATGTTCAAACGCTTCGACGGCCTCGACGAAGCGGTCCCCCTTGTGCAGCAAAATACCGTGCATATTCACGGCCTCCGCGCTCTCAGGCTCGCGCGCAAGGGCCCATTGGAGCCATCTCCACGCACCGGCTACGTCGCCCTCGGCGGCGCGATGCTGGCACCAGGCCACCAGTGTCTCTACCTGCGAGGGGTTGAGGGCAAAGGCCTTGCGCAGGTGCGCCTCAGCCTCGACAGTGCAGCCGCGTTCGCGCTCCAAAACCGCCAGATTGACCCAGCCCGAGATCAGCTTCGGCCGCAACTCGACGGCGCGCTGAAAGGCAGCCTCTGCATAGGCCTCGCGCCCCTGATCTCGCAGCAGGCAGCCCAGATTGACCCAGGCGGCGGCAAAGTCGGGGCGCAAGACCAGCGCCCGGCGATAACGGTTTTCGGCCTCCTTCGGCTTACCCATGCGCGCCAGCACAAAACCCGCCGCAAACTCGGCCTCGGGCAGCCTTGGCCTCAGCGCCAGAGCTCGCTGGTATCGTCTTATCGCCTCTTCGTTGCGCTCCAGCATCGCCAGCGAATGGCCCAGACCCATCAAAGCGGGTACAAGAACCGGCTGGAGGCTTAGGGCCAGCTCAAACTCCTTGATAGCCTCTTTGGGACGTCCGGCGGCCAGCAGCAGTTCGCCCAAGCCCATGCGAGCCAGCGTATTCCCGCCGTCGAGGCGCAAAGTGTGTCCGTAGACGAATTCGGCGTCCTCGCTGCGTCCGGCGGCCCTGAGCGCCTGACCCAGCGCGACCCACGCTGCGACCATCCAGGGCGCGACGGTCACGGCGGCCTCGGCCATCTTGACCGCAGCCTCTGACTGGCTGCTGGCCAGCGCCACCAGGCAGATGCCCACCATCGCCTCGGGATGGCACGGGTTCTCCTCCAGCATCCGCTGGCAGCCCAGCGCAACCTCGGTCAGATGGCCGGTCAGCTCTGCCGGTAGCCTTGAGTCGTTCGTTTGCATGGTCCTGATGGCAAGGGAGTCGCCCACACCTGGACCCTAGTCCGGCAGCGCCTGGCACTCAATCGAATTGCTTCGGAAAAACATGGAATGTGGGGTTAGTTTTTCCGCGTTTGGGTGGGTTCGGAATTGGGACCCGCTTCGATCGAAGCTCTGGCAATAAGGTAATTCGATGATTAACTAAAAGCTATGATAATATCGTGCAATAAATGCGATTGTATCGTATATTCTGCATATGTGGATCTCGCGCGCCATCGAAACCCGCCTGCTGCGTTCCGCTAAGACCCGACCGGTGACCGTGCTGACCGGCGCCCGGCAGACCGGAAAGACCGCCATCCTCCTTCATCTCTTCCCGCAGTATTCTCTCGTCTCCCTTGACCTCCCATCGGAAGCCGAACTGGCGGAAAAGGAGCCAACCCGCTTCCTCGAGCGCCATCCGCCTCCGGTGATCATCGACGAGGTGCTCTATGCGCCGGGACTCTTTCGGCATCTCAAAGTGGCTGTGGACGCCAATCGCTCGCGCTACGGCCAATTTCTGCTGACCGGATCGCAGAAGTTCACCCTGATGAAGAACGTCTCGGAGTCGCTGGCCGGCACGGCCGACATTGCCGAACTCGAAACACTATCGTTCGCGGAGATTCAATCTGCTTGGCCGCGAACATCCATCGAATCGGCCATGGTGCGCGGCGGCTACCCGGAGTTGTATGTCAACCTGGAGATCGATTCGGCGGCCTTCTACAACTCGTATCTGGCCACCTATCTCGAACGCGACGTGCGCTCGATGACCAACATCGGCAGCCTGCGTGACTTCGAGAGGTTCCTGCGCGCCTGCGCTCTGAGCTCGGCGAACCTGTTGAACAAGGCGAATCTGGCGCGGGCTGCCGGCATCGCACCTTCCACGGCGAACCAATGGCTGACGATTCTCGAGGCTTCGGGGCAGGCAGTTCTGCTTGAGCCGTGGTTCTCAGGCAAGGCAAAATCCATGGTCAAGAGCCCAAAGCTTTACCTGACCGACACCGGCCTGCTTTGCGCACTGCTCAATATCCGTTCGGAGGAGGCGCTACGGCAATCGCCGTTTGTTGGAGCGGTCTGGGAGACCTTCGTCTTTGCCCAGCTTCGCGAGCGTGAACGCCGCGCCGGCCGCGCGGGCAGCCTTTTCTTCTGGCGCGACCGCACCCGCGAGGTGGACTTTGTTGTCGATGCGGGTGGACGCCTGGAACTCTTCGAAGCGAAGTGGACTGAGATGCCGGATGCAGGCGACACGGCGAACCTCGACTTTGTGCGCAACATCGTAGGCAAATCGCGGATTGCTTCTGGCTCGGTCGTCTGCCGCACGCCGAGCAACTATCCACTTGCGAATGGATTCAGGGCCTTGCCCGTGACTGAACTTGACTGACGTCTTCAGAACTCTCGACCGGCATCAAGTACTCATTGAGCGTAGCCATGGCCCGATACGATGCCTTCTTTGCCTGCGCGTGCCTGACACATTGCGCCGGGTAGGCCAACCTGAACAACAAAATCCTAAAGCGATGATCTATCGTTGCAGAGGATTCAACGGTTCAACTGCCGAATGCAGGGTGATCGACCTAGCGCGAATTGTCGGGCCAACGGCGTCTCAGGTCAGGTAAAGATCGCTTGCGGTTCTGAAGTTTACTCGTAATAGGGAATGCTGTATCGCACCTATCCCGCAGAAACGAAATTCGGTTCGTCCACTCCCAGTCTCCAGGCTCTTTTGCCAATCCGGCCAAAGCAGAAACCAGCTGTCCAGTCTCTGCCGGCGAAATCGTCTTCTCATCGACGAAGATCACGCCACCGTGCGTTATCCCTTCCTCCATCCACTCTTTGAGCACAGGCGAGATCGCTCCGCGGTCATAGGTCACCAAGGTCAGTTCATGCACCGCGGCCTCGCGAAGACAGACAGAGTCCGGCAGCCCAACGAAGTTGCCGCCCTCCCACTCCGCCATCGCGAAGACCTCCATCCCGTGGCAGCGACGGCGCAAGCCCATTGCCACTGCCGGTGAGATGCCTTCATCGAGAAGCAGTCTCAGCATCTCAGCGCCTCTCCGGTCTCTTCGGCGCGAACTCGACCGTCTGCGGCAGCATGTGCTTCAGCGCCACGAGATCCAGGGCATGATGATCCGCCAGTACCTCGTTGATCTCCTTGGGGAACGCCTCGGCATAGTGCAGCGCCGCCTGCACCTTCACCAGCGGCCATGCGAGGTGCTTGGCCACCGCCGCGGCGTCGCCCTTGTACGCGCGAACGAGCTGCATCACCTCCCAGACGGCCAGCGAACTAGCCTGGATGCACGCCTGCCGCCCCGCCGGCGTATCGCGAAAGTCGATGAACGCGAACTCCGTTCGCCGCAGCCCCTCCTCGACCAGCCGCGCGCAGGCGTCGCTCGGTGTCCATCCATGCCGGTTAGCCATGCGCCGCAACCGCTTCGCGCTCTCAGTCGGCAGACGCATGCTGACGACCATCGAAGGTCCTGCTCTCATTCCCATCCCCCAAATTGTCAGTAATGTAGACATTGTAGCGCAAGATTCTTGGAGACGGATGGGTTATCTGGAAGACACTATCAGGGAACAGGGCGCATGGTCTCTGGTGTCCGCACTAGAGTCGGTCTACACTATTGATAGCGCCCCATTTTTGGGGCGGATTCTCAGTCGTGAGAGGGGGACGAAACCATGCAGGTCGCTCTTCAAAATGTTGCCCTGCCAGCGCGGCTGCGCCCTCCAATGCCCTTGTCGGACGATGAGTTAATGGCATTTTCCGAGGCCAATAAGCCCTGCAAGGTGGAGCGGTTGGCATCAGGAGAGATTCTCGTGATGACTCCAAGCGGTTACAGGAACAATCGCCGCGAAGCGTATGTGGTGCATGAGCTCTTTGCCTGGGCCGAGGCAGACGGGCGAGGCGAGGTCGTCAGTCCCAATGCCGGATTCAATCTACCCGACGGCTCCACGCTCTCGCCCGATGCGGGCTGGGTTGAATCGAGCCGATTAGCGACGTTGAGTGAGCGCGAACAGGAGCGATTTCTCCCCTTCGCGCCCGATTTCCTCATTGAGATTCTCTCGCCCTCCGACTCGCTGCCGGAGTTGGACGCCAAGATGGCGCAGTGGATTGCCAATGGTGTACGGCTCGCCTGGCGTATCGATCCCTTCGGCGGCACGGTCGCGATCTTCGCGCCCGGACAAGCCCCCTTAGTCCTCGATCACCCAGAGGAAGTCGAAGGCACCGCCCCCGTTGCCGGCTTTCGTTTGAAAATGGCGCGAATCTGGGGCTGACTCACGGCCAATTCCCCACCTTGAGCGAAAACTCCGTGTACTCTGCGTAGACCTGTCAACTTTTAGAAATCCTTCACAGCGCTTTTTGCTGATTCTCTTCTTTCCGCTTCGAACAGTTCACCAACCGTGAAGGACCGGAATTTACTTTTTCGATATATGAACATCGAGATGAAGTCGAACAAGGAAGCCTCCGGGGTGAAAAGGAACTCGTTCGGCTGAAGGTTGAAGGTCTCGCTAGTAAAGGTAACACCATAGCGCTTTTCCGCCGCCTCAAGTAACTCCGAGCCATCATCACCGGCGACGCCAAGATCGCGCCCGAACTGCGTATCCGGTTCAATGCGCTCATCCCACTTCAAGTGGCAACTTTCACGGATGAATTCGGCGAATTCCTCGAATTTCAGGTCTCCCATAGCAATGCCTTGGCTCGGAAAAGTCTCAACCTACCATTTCCGTTATCCCAACTGGCTAACCTTCACCTGCAACTTCTCGAAGTCGACAATCCCCAAGCCGCGCGCGGCTGCCATCTGCAAATAAGGCAGATGCTCAGGGTCGAGGTTCCAGTACGCCTTGGCGACATAGGCGTCCAGAGCCACCGGATCTGTTCCGGCAACCATCGTCTTTTTGACCGCAACGTCTTCGAGGTTGCCACCGGTGGGGCCGTTGCGCAGCAGAATGCGATAGCAGTCGATCATGGTCAGCGTGGGCAGCATGAAGTTGGCCAGATCGCAGAGGCTCTGATGAATCTGCTGATGCAGGCGGTTGCGCTGGCCGCCCAGGATGCCGTACCAGTTCTTCATGCCCAGAGTGACGCCGGTGAGGGCGTGATGCTTGGCGATCGGCATGTTGATGATCTTGTCGGCCTCAAGAAACGGTGCAAAAACAGGCCAGCTCTTCAGCACCACGCCTCCCAGGTCGACCTCGCGAAAGAGCTCAGGATCGGGGAGAATGATCTCGGCGCCCTCGGCTCGCGCAGCGGCTTGAATGCCTGACCGCTGAAAACAGCGCCGCGGCTCGTTGCAACTGACATCTGTCACAATGACGCGCTTGGCTCCGGCCTGCCAGCACTGGCGCACCACTGCGGCGACAGCATCGGGATTGGTGTTGGCAGCCTGCTCCGGTGTGCGGTCCCAGGCGATGTTTGGCTTGATGACCACCACATCCTGGCGGCTGACAAAGCGGCCGATGCCGCCAAGATTCTCAAGCGCCTTATCGACCAGCGCGTGCGGCTCGCCGCCTTGGATGACGGTCATCACCGGCAGCGCTAAGTCCTGCGAACCCGCCGCGATGCGATGATCGCGCCGCGCCTTTTGAGCCTGCGCTGGAACCGGCCGGGTGCTTCGCTCGCTGAGCCAGAAAGCCGCGCCAGCCGCGCCGGCCGCCACGCCACCGACGCGCAGCAGTTGCAGCATAGCCTCGCGCCGCGTCATGCCTTGCGCGCCGCCTGATGTCTCTTCCGGCTTGCGATCGATCTCTCCGGCCATTGGGATTCTCCCCGCTCAAAGTTTTAAGTACCCCGCCCTTGGCGCAAAAACAACGACGCGCCAGGGATGGGGCACCCCGAGTTCGCTAGACTTCCATCAAATGAATGCGCTGCGGATCATTGACGCCCAGGTTGTGCGCCTGATCGGCAGCAGTTGCAATATAGCGCGGCGGGCGCTTGGCCGTTTCGAGAGTCGGCATGCCCACCTCGGCGCGCTTGCGCTCGATCATCTGCCATGCGGTGTGATCGACAGCCACGCGATCCTCTCCCACGATGAGCGCGTTGGGCTGCCAGAGATGTTCGGGATGGAATCCCGGCCCGCCGTTATAAACAGAACTCATCGCATCGCCAATGGTGAAGCGCACCTTTTCCCGAATTGCCGGAATGCAGTTTAAATCGGCGACGGCCGGATTGCAGCCGCCTGCGTGCAATTCGTTCGGCTTCTCGACAACGCCGTACATATTCTTCATCGAGAAGGTAACGCCCGCCATCTCGTGGTCTTTGAGAATCGGCAGATTGATCACCATTGCGCACTCGCGCGTGAGGATCTTCGCCAGCTTCACATTTGCCACGGAACCAAAGGCCACTCCTTGTTCCTCATACCCGGCCAAATCGTTGCCAAAAACGCGAACGCGGCTGGGATCGGTCGAGATGGTCAGGCCGCAAGCCTGGATGTCGCGCGCGTTGCGGTCCCAGACAATGATCTCGCCCGGCTTCACTCCGGCCTGTTGCAGCCGCTCGCAGACGGCCATCACCAGCGTCGCATGAGTCGAGATTCCTTTGCCGCCCAGCCCATTGACTTTGATACCGATCACCTTGCCCACTGGCACGATCAGCTTCCACGCCTCGACCGGCTTGTCGTGCCCGGTATACGAGGCGAGGGCGCGGTCCAGCAGCGCCTGCACGCGCTTTTCGTCCAGCGCTCCGTCACTTCCGTGCAGCGCTGCGTCGCGCGCGACTACAACCTTTGACTTGGCTGCCTCGGCCTTCTTGTCGAGCATTGCGGCCAGGCCGAGCTTGCTCTGTGCGCCCAGCACCAGAGCTCCCGTTGCTGTTGTCTTCAAAAAATCACGGCGGCTATTCATCACGGTCCTCGCATTCGATCGACGCTGCCGGTTTCCGGCCTGCGTGTTATTTACAGTTTTGCTTCCACTCCGCGCGCCAACTCAAGCAGCGCCTGCGGCGCTCCGGGTGTGGACTCATAGGCAACGATGCGCACCAGCGTCCTCCCCTTGCGGAAGATGACGCTCTGCGCATAGGCGATGCCCGCATCGCCCAGTTGAACAGTCTTGGCTTCGTTGGTCTGCCCGATTTCAAGAATCTTGCGTGCACCCGTCGCGTCTCCCATGGTGTACACGTCCACTGTCGCCTCCAACTGGCCCTGATATTTGTAATCGGAGGTCGAGGTGGAGACCACGCCAGCCGAAATGTACTGCTCGGCATCGCCGTCAATGTATTGCCAAAGATCCTTGGCCGCAAAGACGCGCGTCTCGCCTGTCTTCTCCCAGCCCGCAATCGCGTTCGATGCCGGAAACGGATCGGCAGCCTTTTTCTTGCAACCAGTCCCTGCAGCCGCGGCAAAAACCATCATCAATGCAACAGCACACTTCCAATTCAACTGAACTTTCACTGCTCGTTTCTCCCCTTTTACTTTCTGTTAAGCAGAATCTGACTACCCGGCGAACGGCTTTCGCCAATGCTGGTAACATAAACCGCCGGATGCTCTTGCAATGGGCATGCAAACTCGCAAGCCCCGCAGCCCACGCAGCGGCTCGGATCGATGCGCGGCTGCTTCAGCGTCTTTGTATTTCCGGCCGAGTCGATGACCTCGGCCTCCTCGACATAAATTGCCTTCGGCGAAACCGGGCACCACTCCTCGCAGACGATACACTCGGTTGCCATGGCCCAGGGCAGGCAGCGGCCTCGATCGTAAAATGCAGTCCCAAGGCGGATCGGCTGATTCTGCTGGCCCACGCCAACCACCCAGCCTTTTTCCTTCGGCGTGATCTGCCAGATTGCGCCGGTGGGGCATACCTCGGAGCAGAGCACGCAACTCGGCTCGCAGTAGCCGATTCGCGGCACCACTGTTGGCGTCCAAAGCCCCGCAATGCCAGCCTGTTCGAGCGTGGGATGCAGCGCCGTGTTGGGGCAGACCTTCATGCACTCGCCGCAGCGGATGCAGCGCGAGAGGAATTCAGACTCATCGAGCGATCCCGGCGGACGCAGCAGCTTCTCGTTGCGGCCCTTGCCCAGACCGGTGTTGGCGCGCATCAGCGGAACGATCGCAGCGCCGGCAACCAGGCCGGTGATCGCTCTGCGACGGCCGATATTCGGTGTAGCGACCTCGGCATCCTTGCCCAGCTTCGGGCGGAAGAATTTGAACTGCAAGCTGTCGTGCGGGCAACTGCCCACGCAGTTCATGCACATCAGGCATTCCGACTTGCGCCATGGCACGCCGCCGATTGGATCGTCGCCGCCTTGGCAATTGAGCAGGCAGCGGTTGCACTTGTTGCAGGTCGCGGCGTCTTTGCTCAGCCCCAGAATCGACCAGCGCGAAAGCGCGCCCAGCAACGCGCCGAGCGGACAGATCGCGCGGCACCAGAGCCGGGTCACGCGCAAACTGAGTGCGAGAATCGCCAGAAACAGAACGCCGAAAATCAGGCCTTGCATATAGTGCGGCTGGCGAAGGTCGAGCAGCGTGTAGTGCAGAATCGTGTGCAGCGTTTGGCCCGTCGTCTTGATCGCCGCAACCGGGCTTGTCTCAAGTGGAGTAAGCGCAGCGCTCGCGGCAGCGTTGATTGCCGGCAAAATCGAGAGCCCAAAAGACCGGACCAGCAGACTGAAGGGATCGATCCAGCCGATCGCGGCCGAGCCGAAGAACGCCGCGACCAGCCCTGCAAGCAGCACAACATACTTGCCCGTCTGCCAGCGCTTATACCGATTTGCCTCGATCCGTTGCTTGCCCCGCTTCGCCTCCGACGGCATGTTGCCGACGAAGTGTTGCAGCGTACCCATGGGGCAGATCCAGCCGCAGAAGAACCGCCCCAGAAAGAGGGTGGGCACCAGAATCAGCAGGCTCCACAGCAGGCCGCGATAGAGAGCGTGGCTGGCCAGCGCGTTCACTAGCGCCACCAGTGGGTCCCACTCGAAAAAGAGCCGAACCGGCGCGCGCAGCTTGATTTCGTTCGCTCCATTGATGAAGAGGCTTATCGAGGTAAAAACCAACAGCCAAAGAAAGAGCAGCAGAAAAAAGATCTGCGAAATCCTGCGCAAGAGCGGCAATCTGGACCGGTTCAAGAATCGCCTCCACAGGCGCGGGCGCTAACCGTACAGATTGAATGATTCGCGGTCAGGCTGATGGTGAACAGTGACCTGTATCACCGGTCGACGACTCGAAACCGCACATTCAGCCTGAATGAGTCACGTGAATGACTCGGGAATCGTACCGGACACCGGCTGCGGTTCTCCAATCCACCCGTTGGCCCTTTCAAGTCCGGATTCTGGCACCGAAGGGGTTGGAGACGATTGCCTACAGTCCCCGGGACTCTGAAAGATGACAGAGTTCCGGCCTTCAATATGCATCATCCTATTGCCAAGAATGAGATCGACTTCGGACTTCAGCGGATAGCGCCGTGCAAACACCGCCAGGTACGTCATGTCGGCAAGGATCCGGCCCCTGCCAAAGCTCCTGCTGCGGCGCGTCCCGCTTGCAATCAT
>CAZGHZ010000033.1:0-42262 GCA_964525655.1 uncultured Occallatibacter sp. | reverse complement strand
GGTTGGTCTGCTCGCTGATCTCCTGAATGACGTTGACCACCTTGCCGATCTCCTCTGAGCGATGGGCCAGCGAGGTCATCTTGCTTGAGACCGTACTAGTGGCCTGGGCGATCTTCTCCATGGTCGAGGCGGCAGCCTGCATCACCGTTCCGCCCTGTTCGGCGGTCTCGGCCGAGACGCGGCTGGCAGCGGCCGCATTCTCTGCGTTATGGCTGATCTCGCCGATCGTCGCGGTCATCTCCTGGGCCGCCGCGGCGATCTGGTTGGTCTTGCTGGATTGCGTGTTGGCGTTGCCTGCGCTTTGCACGGCGCGGGCGCTGATTTCGGTGGTGGCGGCTGAGAGAGTTTCCGCACCCTCTGCGACTGACACCAGAACGTTGCGGACCGAGCTCACGCTGGCATTAAACGCCTCTCCCAGGCGGCCGATCTCGTCGGTTCCGGTCATCTGAATGTATGCCGACAGATCCTTGGCCGCCAAAGCCTCCAGCGCGCTCATGACGAGGACCAATCGCGGCGCGATCTCCCGCGTCAGCAGCGAGCCGATCAGCGCGCAGAGCAGAACAATCAACACAGTCGCGCCGACACTGATCCAGAGAGCGCGGTCGCTGTCGAGGGCTACGGCGGCGGCCTGTTCCTCTCCTAGTTTCGCGTGAACCATGAACCCGCCGTCGGCCGCAACCAGAGCTTGATCGAGAGCTGACATCAGGGCGTCGGAGGAGAGCAAGTCCAGTGCATCGCCCGATTTTCCCCCGGCGAGCAGCGCTGCGCCGCGATCGCTAATATCCTGATAGGTCTTGACCGAGGATAAAAATGCCTTGTAATGGTCCTGCTCCTCGGGAATGATCAGCGGCTCGATTGCCCTCAACGCTTCCTGATACAGGGCGATCGCTCTTTGGCGCTTGGCTTGGTGTGCGGCGGTGCAGCCTGGCGTCGTGCATAGCATCAACTCCAGATCTTCTCGCCTTTCCTCATTGACGCCGTTGCGAATGTTGCCGATGTGGATCAGGGATGGAAGATGCTCTCCACTCACAATCGCGCTCCGGCCGGCGATGCCCTGAAAGGTGAAGAACGTGTAGGCGCCCAGCACGATACAGAGACCGCAGACAAGGCCGAAAGCGGCGATGAACTTCCGGGAGACAGGGAGATTGCGCACCCATTGCATGGCGGGAGCCCTTTCTGATTCTGAAGCGACACAAAGGGTTCATCGGCGGAATACGGGCTGACTTGAATGCGGGGAACAATCGCGAAGGAGATAGCGTGCGATCGGGACGGCGGCGTGGCTACGAAGGCTTTTGGGGAGGAGGCAGATCGGGTTCGCGGTCTCCCATCCTTTCCGCGATCAGATTGCGGAAAGGATGGGGCACTCAGACTTTAATTGGCAGGTCAAGGGGATACGACGAAACCGGTTCTCGCCGATGCCCCACCCTTGCCGCGTCTTTGTTTTTTGCGGCGAGGATGGGACGCTTCCTACGGCACAAACAAACCAAGCCGCACATGCCACTTGGTGCGCTGGCCGGGCTTCAGCGTTACCATGCCGGTGTCGGTCGAGCCCCACTCTTTGCCAAAGGGGTCGCCAAGGTTGTACTGGTGCTCGATGGCTACAAAATTCTGGGTTGGCGGCGCGTAGACCTGGATCGCCTTGATCTCCGGCGAGAGGCCCTCGATGCTGACACCATAGTGCGCGACCGGGTCCATCACACGCACGGTGACCTCTTTTTTGTCCCAGTGCAGACTGCTCCAGTTGTCGTCAAAGAAGAGATCCCCGAGCGGCGCTCCGCCGACCGAGCGCATGTCGAACTTGGTGCCCTCGACGGGCACGAGCTTGCCAGTGGGGAAGACATTGTCGTAGTTGTCCACCTCGGCCACCTTGTCGGCGGGAATGCTAAGCCGGGTCTGGGCGCGATTGCCAAAGGGCAGGTTGAAGTAAGGGTGCCAGGCGATGGCGATCGGCTCATCTTCGTTGCCCACGTTTTGTGCCTCGATGATCGCCTCCAGAGTCTCGGCGGTCAGCCGGATTCTGATGACCAGTTGCGTCTTCGAGGGCCAGTGGCCGCCAAAGTCGCCGGCATGGATAACGCCAGCGAGCTCCTGGCCACCGGGAATCTTCTCGATGCTTACATCGTCGGTTTTGGCCTTGAGGATGAGCCCGTGCATGGCATGGCGCTCGGCCGTAGGCAGGTGTCCGATGTTATTCGCCGGCAGGGTGATGGCGTGGCCCTGCCACTCCGTCGTCAGCGTCTTGCCGTCGGCCGAGAGCTTGCCGCGAATCCGGTTGGGGTAGGGAACCAGGAAGGCCGAGCCGAGCCGGTAGCCGAGGTTGCCAAAGTCGTCATCCTTTTCGTCGAGCATCTGCTTGGCGCCGGCCAGATCGGGACCGGCCAGCACGTTCACGCTGCCCTTGCCGGGGAAATTGGCGGTAATCTGCAGGATCTCCATGCCGCGGCCGGGCGCGACAGTGACCGAGGTGAATTCGGGCTTGGTGGTGCTGACAGCGGCGCGCGTGAGGGTGACGACCTTCTGGCCGCCAATCTCCACAGCGAGGTTGGAGCCCTCCGGCATCGTGTAGTGGTGGACTTGATCATCGATGATGGGTGCAGCCTTCGGGTCCTTGCTTGGAGGAACGGTTTGGGCGTGGCCCATCAGGGCAAAGGAGCCGGCCAGCAGAACCGGCATGGCGATGGGAAGCATGGAAAGAAAGTGCATCAGAATCTTCATCTCGAACCATCCCTGTAAGTGAGATTGAAATCTCCGGAAGTCGCCGGTCAAGTGCGCGGATTTCCCGGCCTCTGAAAGCGTTTTCCGGTTGCCTTGCCATTCTACGTCAAGGGGCCAGTAGTTGTGCGCTGCAGAAGGCAGATGGCAGTGTGCCGCGTCCACCGCCATTGCCCCGCTCTTCCAGCCTGTGATAAAACGGGGTGCAATGAGCCCTCCCTCGGCGCTAATCGTTCTCGTTGCCTTCGCATTGGCTCCCCCGGCGTTTGCCCTGCACCTGGAGCCGGTGAGAAACGACTACAACTTCCCGCGTCCCGTCGTCGATATCGAGGACGCCGACAAAGGGGTCGTCGCCCAGCTCTTCGTCATGCCCGGCGAGACCATGAAGCTGGATGAGAAAGAAAATCCAGCCGCCGGAGCAGGTTTTTATCAGGCGATCCCAGGCGAAGTGTACTACGTCGTGATCCCGCCTCGTCTTCCGCTGCCCCGCTATGCGTCGAATCTATGCCCCTGCGTGCTCGAGGTCGACAAGATCGGATGGAATCACGAAGGCGCGCTGACGACCATCACTGGCTTCCGTCCTTTTCTCATCACGGCGGCGGGCGTAAAGATCCCCATCACCTCCGACGTTGCGAAGCCCAAGATGGACAAAAGCAAGCTGTACTTCAGGCTCAAGGACCATCAATGGGGCGACTACTGGGTGCTAACACGCTACGGTCAGGTTGTTGAGGTTGGAGGCCCCTGGGGGCCCTGGGAGCTCTTTGTCTTCATCGTTACAGGCATCCTCCCCATTGTTCTCGCTTGCGCGCTGATCTACGGGGTAGCCGGCGGGATCGTCTACTATCGCGCGGATATTCACCCCGACAAGTCTTTCATTCAACTGATGCAACTGAGCTTCAAGCATCCGCCCTTCTTCAAAAAACTGGCCGGGGCGCCGGAACCGAGCGAATAGAAATTCCGCAGCCACGCGATCGTCATTGTGGTCCAGGGCAATTGCAGCAATGCTCCAGATTTCGCGGGATTGTTCTTAATTGGCGATCGCGAGGATCTCTTGCAGCTCTTCCTCCCGGAGGGAGGGTAAGAGAATAGCCCAGGGCAAGCATCGCGCAGCCCTGGGACTTGGATTGCACCACGAACTCCCGTCCCGTAGGGCCGGAACGAAATCCCCACTTCCGCCTTCGGCCATTCAGGCAATTGCCTTGAATTGTGGCCTGTGTCACATTTTGGCATCGGGTGCGGGGGTGTAAACTTCCGTTCATTGTTTTCGAGCCACAACTATGCCTGTTGAAGAAGACCTTCTCACCCTCAGCCACACACGCGGACCAAACCGCCCGTTGCTCGATTTGACCGTCGGAGCCCTGCTCGACCGCACCGCCAGCCGCTTCCCCGACCGTCTCGCCGTCGCCTCCCGCCATCAAAACATGCGCCTCACCTGGGCGGAACTCAGCGCCGCCGCGGACAATGTAGCGCGCGGCCTCTGGTCGCTCGGCATCCGCAAAGGCGACCGCGTCGGCCTCTGGTCCACCAGTTGCGTCGAGTGGATCATGATGCACATGGGCTGCGCCCGCGCCGGGGTGGCCTTGGTTAACGTCAACCCCGCCTATCGCTCGCACGAACTCCAGTTCACTCTCAAGCGTTCGCGCATGAAAGCCCTCTTTCTCTGGCACAAAGACAAGCACGCCGACTACGAGGAGATCCTCGGCCGCGCCTGCCACGGCCTCGACCTTGAGTTGCAGCACACCATCTACTTCGACACGCCGGAGTGGCCGGCGCTGCTCGACGCCGAGGGTCGCCTGCCGGATTATGTTGACCCGCAGGACATCGCCGACATCCAGTACACCAGCGGGACAACAGGGCTTCCGAAGGGCGTCCTTCTGACCCATCACAACATTGTCAACAACGGGCAGTTCCTGGCGCAGGGATTCCATTACACCGAGCAGGACAAGATCGTTGTCCCCGTGCCGCTCTTCCACTGCTATGGCTGCGTCATCGGTACCATGACGGCTGTCAACTCTGGCGCGGCGCTCATTCTGCCCAACTGGACCTACGACGCCCGCGCCACGCTACTGGCCATCCATGACGAGCGAGCAACGTCGGTCTACGGCGTGCCGGCGATGTACGTCGCCGAGTTTGCGCTGCCTGATTTTTCGAGCTTCGACCTGACCAGCCTGCGCACCGGCATGATGAGCGGCGCGCCCTGCCCGGTCGAGCTGATGAAGCGCGTCCTCACCGAGATGCACATTGGCGAACTGGTCATCGCTTACGGCCAGACCGAAACCTCGCCCGTCACCACCATGTCCGACGCCGCCGATCCCATTGAGATTCGCGTCAAGACCGTCGGTCGCGCCATGCCGCAGACCGATCTCAAGATCGTCTCCAGCGTGGCCGGTCAGACAGTGCCTATTGGCGAACAGGGCGAGATTTGTATCCGCGGTTATGCACTGATGAAGGGCTACGACGGCGACCCAGAGGCCACAGCGCAGATCATTCAATCGGATGGTTGGCTGCATACCGGCGACCTGGGCATCATGCGCGCCGACGGCTGCATCCACCTCACCGGCCGGTCAAAAGATGTGATTATTCGCGGCGGAGAAAACATCTATCCCCGCGAGGTCGAAGAGTTCCTCTATACCCATCCCAAGGTTGGCGAAGCGCAGGTAGTCGGCATTCCCAACGCGCGTCTGGGAGAGATCGTCGCTGCATGGGTACGCCTCAAGCCTGGCGTCGAAGCCACAGAAGAGGAGATCAAGCAATTCTGCGAAGGCCAGATCGCCTACTACAAGATCCCCGCGCATGTCCGCTTCGTAACCGAGTTCCCAGCCACGCTCTCAGGCAAGATCCAAAAATACAAGATCCGCGACTTCGAGATAGAAGCCCGCGGCCTCCAGGATGTAGCCCGGACAGCAACGGCGTAGGCGTGTTAAGCGGCATGATGATGTTCGTAGTTCCCAAGACTCAAGTGCAATAGCATTTTCACCTGGGCAGAAAGGAATTCATGCTAGCTGCGGAGTTTCTGAAGACAATCTACCTAGGTGACCGCGCGTGCAAGTCCATCACGATTGATGGATTGGGTAAACGGATTGTCATCCAAGTTGACGAGATTTCAAGGGTACGAAGTGCCTCGGGACGGTGGGAGTATTACAACGAGGAAAATATTGTTGACGGTCTGATGGTCTTCACTGATGCCCGATCCATTAAGTTCGACCCAGTCGGGCCAATTCCGAACGACTATATCAATGAACTATAAGCCGAAGCGATCGAGGACGACTATTACCGATTTAGTTTGTCTATTTGTTCAGTAGACGACTCAGCCAAATCAAAGGAAGTCGTATTGGCTATTGAAGCCAAGCAAATGCACTTGGAGAACCCCGCAACGCCGGGTGTGTTGATTGAGAATTGACCCCTTTACCCCGTGCCCCATCCTTGCGACTTCCTTCTGTCGCAAGGGTGAGAGACCACGAACCCCAATAAACAATTCCCAACAGAGACTCAAGCCGCGCGGACACGTTCGACAGCCAGCCGGAGGCCCATGGCTTTGAGAATTGCGGAGAGGCTGCGCAGTTCCGGATTGCCCTCTTCGGATAATGTGCGATAGAGCTGGGTGGGATTGAGGTTGGCCTTTTCCGCTATGCTTTGCAGGCCGCCAAAGGCCTTGGCCATCTGGCGCAGCGCGATGAGCAGTTCGCCCTGTTCGCCATCTTCAAGGATGCCATTCAGCAACTCCACCGCATAGGCGGGATTCTGCTTGAACTCCTCTGCCATTGCTTCATCGTGATTTCTATCTCTCATTGCTCCGCCCTCCCCTGCCAGTCAAGCCAGTACGCGCAGGCGTGGTCAATATCCGCATCCTGCGTTCGTTTGTCGCCTCCGCAGAGCAGCAGGATCACCTGCGCACCAGCGATGGCGTAGTAGACCCGATAGCCCGGCCCGACGTCGATTCGCAGTTCTCAGACTCCGTCGCGGCAAAACTTGTGATCGCCAAAGCTGCCCAATTCCATCCTGTTGACTCTGCGATCGACAGCAATTTTCGCTTTCGAGTCGCGAAGTTGACGACGCCATTCCATAAAGAGGTCTTTGTCACTCTTTGCGAGGTAATGACGAATCTCGTACATGACTGAAGTATCGTTTATAAACGAATCTATGTCAAGCGTGTATCCTAGCTTCTAGTCACGATAAGTGCCGGGTACCCCATGTCTGACCCTCTGCAAATCTGGGTACCGAGTTCCCCATATTTCGAAGAGTCGAGACCAGTGAAACCAGGGTGTGGAACACTGGAGGCGTTTTGCTGATCGAGATTTGGGAGCGCCTGCGCGGCTACGACAAGTGGATTCAGACTGAAGCGACGATCAAGTCGTCGAATCTGGCAGAGGTCAAGATCGGAACCGTTCGTAGTAGTATATGGAACGTTCGCGATCGAGAATCAGTCAACGAATGGCAGTCGACCTCTTTCCTCGCATGGTTTGACAACTCTGGCACGTCGCATCAAGCCGAATGTACCGTCGCTGAGGATTCTCCACTGTATCAATTGTATGACGGACAAACCGTGACAATCCGTTTCAATACGGCCAGCGCTGACCAATTCTACTTGCGCGGCGTCGCTGCGTCCAAGGCTCATACTTGGCTGAAAAGGCTGACAACTTCCTTATCGATCCCATCAAACTCTGGTTCCAATTGCCGGAGCCATAAAACCCAACTGCCTTCACAGCCCCAACTCAGCAGCCCGCCTCTTCATTGCCTCCAGGCAAAACGCGATATGCGTGTCGAGCTCCACACCCAACTCCGCCGCGCCGAGGGTCACCTCTTCGCGATTCACGCCGCGCGCAAAGGCCTTGTCCTTCATCTTCTTTCTGATGCTCTTCACTTCAACATCCGCGATGGCCTTGCTCGGCTTGACCAAGGCACAGGCGGTGAGAAAGCCGGCCAGCTCGTCGCAGGCGAAGAGCGATTTGGCTAGATGCGTGACGCGCGGCACGCCGGAGTATTGCGCGTGTCCCAGAATGGCGGTGCGCAGCTCTTCAGGCCAGCCCAGCCGCTCCAACTCGCGCACGCCGACAAAGGGATGCGCCTCGGCCGTCGGGTGGCGTTCATAGTCGAAGTCGTGCAGCAGGGCAGTGGTCGAGTAGAGCTCAACCAGCGCTGCACGGCCTTCGCCTGTCAGTCCGCGCCGATCTGCCTCGGCCTCGCCCATGGCCGCGACGCAGGCCTCGACGGCCAGCGCGTGCTTGCGCAGGCTTTCGCTCCGCGTCCACTCGGTGAGTAACTTCCAGGCCTCTACACGTCCGTAACCACGTCCTTGGTCCGGATCGCCTTTGGATGCATCGCTGGAGGTGCATGCGCTCATCTTTCCAACTGCCTCCTTGTTGCGCTATTTGGTTCGTGATTCTTTCGGTTTCTCGGGTCCTTGTCTGGGAATAATAGGGGATCTTTCGGAAGCATCCAAGTTTTCACTTGACAATTATGGTTCACATACACGAAGGTAACATACAACGTGGTGCTTCGAAGCACCGCGGAGGCCCTGCTCTGGCGCTCCGCACACCACTTATGGCAACTACTCTGGTTAGCGTGGACACACGCGAAGTTGTACGCTGCACGTACGCCGACTGCAAGCTCACTCAGTTCAGGCCGGTCAACTCCTTGTGCAGACGGTGCCGCAGGCCTCTTGACATTGAAGAGTCTCACAAGCCTGGGCCAATCCCGCTTGACCAACCGCTTGTCGATCCTTCCACCGAAGCCGGGTTGAAGGTGGCAGCACAGGTCAAGGAGATCCGCCGGGCACGCCATCTCAGCCAGCGCCAGCTTGCAGGGCGCATGCAGGTACCACGCACCTACATTTCAAAAATCGAGAATGGCAAGGCCATCCCTACCCTGGGTTCTCTGGAGCGAGTCGCGGCGGCGTTGGGCGTCGATGTGCGCCAACTGGTGCGCGATGCCCGCAGCCTGCGCGACGAGGAGGTGGCATCGATTTTGGCCGATCCGTTCCTGGCCGAGATCGCATCGGTGCTGCCTTATCTGGAGCCGCTGCATCGTTCGCTGCTCTTTGGCGCGGCGCGCGACATCGCTACCGGACGGCGTCGCAGCGCATAAGCGAGCGAGCGCCGATTCGTTTCCGGTTTTGAATCGGGCCGACCCTGCACTCCGCGCGGCGAACCTCTCGCGACTCTGCGCCTTCGGGCGAGGTCAGGGAAGGTTGGCGGCGAAGGTGCGCTTGTGCTACGGTCGATGATGCAATGCCTCGGTTTCCGGCGCCAGCAACAATTGCCCGCCGGGGCTGAGGCTAAACTCTAGAGGCGGAATTTGTATTCAGCTTCCACGCTACGCATCGATGAGCTGACGACGGAAGAGCGCGCGGTCTATGCCACGCTGAAGACCGGATGTCTGCCCGAGCATGTTGCCATCATCATGGACGGCAACGGCCGCTGGGCCGGCCATCGCTCGCTCAAGCGCTTTCTTGGCCACCAGCAGGGAGCCAATAGCGTGCAACTGGTCACAGAGACCGCTTCGCGCATCGGCTTGCCATGGCTCACCCTCTACGCATTCTCTCTCGAGAACAATCTGCGCCGCCCCCGCGCCGAGGTCAATTTCCTCATGCGCCTGCTCAAGAGCTATCTCGAGAGCAACCTACAGCGCATGATGGATAACAATGTCCGCATGAGGTACATCGGGCGCACCCATGAACTGCCCGCCGAGGTCCAGGAGAAGATGCTGTGGGCCGAGGAGGCCACCGCGCGCAACACAGGCACCACCCTCACTCTTGCTTTGAACTACGGTGGCCGCTCGGAACTGGTCGACGCTTTCCGCTCCCTGTCCGCCGAGATGAAGCACAAGCACCTCAGCCCGGAGCGCATCACCGAGCAGGACATCAACCGTCATCTTTACACGGCGCACATGCCGGACCCCGACCTGCTGATCCGCACCTCAGGCGAGATGCGCCTCTCGAACTACCTGCTTTGGCAGATCGCCTACACCGAGATCTATGTTACCGAACGGCTCTGGCCCGACTTCCGGGGCATTCATCTGCTCGAAGCCATCGCCGATTTTCAGAGCCGCGAACGCCGTTACGGCGGTTTGAGCGACAACGTCGGCGAAGTGGAAGAGGACCCGGACCGGATCAAGATCGTGGCGAGTTGATTACTTCGGTTCTCTTCTAAACAGCTTTTGATAGACGAATTCACTCCATTGCTGATACCTTCTGTCGTGGAGTAGCGGAAGCAGGGGGATTTTCCTTCGTGAGCACACTATCTAGAACTGAATCGGCGGTGGTTGAACAAGCACCCAAACTTGACAAGTCCACAGTGAATACAAAGCGGTTGGCCCAGCGATCGAGCTTCTGGCTCAAGGAAGCCATGGCCCAGCGCGGCGGCTCTGAGGCCTTTCTGCGCTGGTTAAGCTCGGAGGCGGCAAAGCACGCCTGAGGACCCTTCCCCAAGAGCGTGACATTCCCTCGATCTACCAAAAACCGGGGTTTGCAGGCGGCCTGCCGACCAAACCCGCCCCGGCAGTGTATCCTCACCCTTGGCATGAAACGAATCGGTACCGCTCTTATTCTGATTCCACTGGCCCTTGTCCTGGTCTTTCTAGGTCCGAGGTTGCAGTGGCTTTTCACATTGGCAGTAGCGTTGATTGCATCGCTGGCCGCGTGGGAATTCATGAGTTTGGCTGAGAAAGCCGGAGCCAGCCCTCCGCGCATTGCCGTGCTGGCCGCCATTCTGGCGCTCTTTGCGGGTAACTTCATGTGGCCCGACCAGACCGCGGCCATCCTCGGCATGTTGAGCCTGGGGTTGCTGATTTATTGCACATTTACCCGGCCGGCCGAGCAGATGATGGCCGACGTCTCGGCCTCTGTTTTCTGTCTGCTCTACCTCGGATTTACTCTGATCTCATTGCCCGCTTTGCGCGAGCAGACCAATGGCCCTTCGCTGGTGGCCTTCCTGCTGTGCGCGGTTTGGGCCGGAGACATCGCCGCCCTCTATATCGGCCGCGCGTGGGGACGGCACAAGATGGCGCCCAGCTTGAGTCCCAACAAGACCTGGGAGGGAGCGCTGGGCTCGCTGGCCGGCAGCCTGCTAGCCACCGGTAGCTTGCTGGGGCTGGCACATCTGCTGGCCGTCCAGTGGGACTCCGCCGTACTCTCTTATCCCGAGGATCTCTGGTATTGGCTGGGGCTGGCTGTGGTGGTCAATGCCGGCGCGCAGGTGGGCGATCTGGCCGAGTCCGCGCTCAAGCGCTCGGTCGGCGTCAAAGACTCCGGCTCCCTTCTGCCAGGCCATGGCGGGGTTCTGGACCGCATCGACGCCCTGCTTGTCGCCGCTCCGGTGCTCTGGTATGCGCTGGTGATTCATCAGTGGTTTTGAGAGACAGGGAATAGGGAACAGGGAATAGGGAACAGGGAATAGGGATCAGGGAATAGGGATCAGGAAGTGCGAGTTGGACGCATAGTAAAACAAGGGAGTGCTTCATGCCGCAAACTTCGATTCTTGTTGGGCACGGAGAACGAGTCACCCGCCCCTACCGTTGCAGACTGCGATAGAAAGCAGAAAGCGGCTCTTAGTCAATCTAATTTGAAACCTGGGCAGTCTCTGACACTGGAGAGATTCGCGATGCATCCTCCGGCGAAGTCTCCCGAGCGATAATTACAATACAAGGAAAACCAAAACATTGAAGCGACTCGCCATACTCGGTTCCACCGGCTCCATCGGCCAAAGCACCCTCTCCATCGTCGAGCAGTTTCCCGAGCGCTACTCGGTCGCCGCGCTGGCCGCGGGGCGCAACCTCGACGAAGCCTTTGCGCAAGCCGTCCGCTGGCGGCCTCAAATCGTCTCCATGGCAACCGAAGAGCTGGCCAGCCAACTCTCAGTGCGCTTCAAATCCGCCGGCGTCACTGGAATTGAAGCCGTCCATGGCACTGAAGGCACTGTCGCGTGCTCGACATTGCCCGAGGCGGACTTCGTCGTCTCGGCCATCGTCGGCGTGGCCGGTCTCGAAGCGACGCACGCGGCCATCCTTGCCGGCAAACCCATCGGCCTGGCCAACAAGGAGTGCATGGTCGCCGCTGGCGAAATCCTCACTCGCGCGGCCCGCGAGCGCAACGTCCCCATCCTGCCCATCGACAGCGAACACAACGCCGTCCATCAGTGCCTGCGCGTCGGAGCGCATAACGAAGTCAAGACCATCTGGCTGACGGCCTCTGGCGGGCCCTTCCGCAGACTGCCGCTCGAAGACTTCGCCAACATCACTCCTGAGCAGGCGCTCAAGCACCCCACCTGGGTGATGGGCCGGCGGATCACCATCGACTCGGCGACAATGTTGAATAAGGGCCTCGAAGTCATCGAGGCCTGCCGTCTCTTCGACGTCACGGCATCTCAGGTGCGCGTCACGGTCCACCCGCAGTCCACGGTTCATTCGATGGTGGAGTACATCGACGGCTCGATCCTGGCGCAGATCTCCGTCACCGACATGCGGTTGCCCATCCTCTACGCGCTGGCCTGGCCCGAGCGGCCCGCCTCCACGCTCACCTTCGATCTGGCCGCACTCAGCCATCTGGACTTCGAACAGCCGGATCTGGAGCGCTTTCCCTGCCTGCGCCTGGCCTTTGAAGCGGCGGAGAAGGGCGGCGCCCATTGCATCGCTCTCAACGCCGCCGACGAAGTCGCCGTCGAGGCATTCCTGGCAAGGCGCATTCCTTTCATGGGAATCCCGCGTACAATTGAAAAAGTGCTCGCATCCACGCCGGAGACGCACCCGGCCACCATCGCCGAGGTGCTTGCCGCGGATCGCGAGGCGCGTCAAACCGCTCAGGGGCTGTTGTCATAATCGCGGCGGCAAGGCTGTGAATCCGGGATCCCCGCGGATAGGGCTTGGTCCGTAGGGTGTGGAACAACAGGGCGCTTTATCGAGGGAAGAACCGCAAATCTATGCATGAGTTTCTAGTCGCTGTCGCTGCCTTCATCGTCCTGATCGCTATCATGGTCGTGGTCCACGAGTTCGGCCACTTTGCCGTGGCCAAGCTCTTCAAGGTCCGCGTCGAGGCGTTTTCACTGGGCTTTGGCCCGCGGCTCTTCGGCTACGTTTACGGCGACACCGACTACAAGGTCTCATTGCTGCCCTTTGGCGGCTATGTCAAGATGGCTGGCGAGAACTTCGCCGAGATAAGCGACGCGGCCTCCGGCACCGCTACAGTAGCGCCCGTCGATGACCCAGGCGCCCTCACCTCCCATCCCCGCTGGCAGCAAATGCTCATCGGCGTAGCCGGTCCGGTTGCCAACTTCGTTTTGGCCTTTGTGCTGATGGTCTTCTATTTCAACTTCATCAACGAGGTCCCGTCAATCCAGCCCATCGTTGTTGAATGGGTCGCAGAAGGCTCGTTAGCCGCCCAAGCTGGCATCGTTCCCGGCGACATCGTCCGCCACCTCGGAACCGTTGACAATCCCTCTTGGGAACAGATTCGTAGAGCCGTCGTCCAGAGCTCCGGCCAATCCCTGCCGATCACAGTTGAGCGTGGGGGCAAGAGCTTCTCGCTTGACCTGTTGCTTCCCAATAAGAACAATGGCAGGCAATCAGACCCGACCCAGACTGGCCTTTTTCTCCAACTTGCGCAGAGCCCGATCAAAGTGGATTCGGTAACCTCCGATTCGCCCGCCGCTCGGGCCGGCTTGCGGGGGGGAGATGAGATCCTCGCCGTTGACGGCCACGCCTTTCACACCTTGGACCCCTTTGTCCCCTATCTACAGGCGGGACATGGCAAGCCGGTCACCCTCACGGTCAGTCGCAACGGCCAGACAATTGCGCCTCTCGTAGTCATCCCGTCCAATCAGAACGCCGATTCGGCTTGGCGTCTGGGCTTCGCCTACACTCCCCCATCCGACATTCCCTCGCACCATGAACCCCTGTCGTTTTCTGAGGCTGTAACTGAGTCGAAGGACTACTGTCTGGAGAGCTCCACGCTCATCCTCGATGTCCTCGGCCGGATTCTCACCCACAAAATCTCGGCATCGCAGATCTCCGGTCCGGTGGGAATCGCGCGCGTGGCTGGTCAAGCAGCAGAGACGAAGTACTGGGGTCCCAAGTTTGAACTAGGAGCAGCTATCAGTCTCAATCTGGGCATCCTCAACCTGATGCCCTTTCCGATTCTCGACGGTGGCATGATTCTTTTCCTCCTGATTGAAGGCGCCATCCGCCGCGAAATCAACATGATCGTGAAGGAACGGATCTATCAGGCCGCCTTCGTGATGCTGATGGCGTTCTTCGTCTTTGTCATCTTCAACGATGTGACCAAGCTACCCATCTTCACTCACATGAAGCCGTGACCACGCTTGTGCCCTGGAATCGAACCACCAACCTCGCCGCGTCTTTGTTTTTTGAGATTAAGGTGGGAAACCTCGACGCATAACTCCGATCCTTTGTTGATCCGACCCGACAAAACCCGAAGAAACCCGAGGAAATGTGGATAAAATAGCGTTCCACGTGGAAAACCGGGGACGAAATTGAAGCATTATCAGACACTGAGAGCAAGTTAAATGGCCGTCACAACCGAAGTTCGAGTACGCTACGCCGAAACCGACCAGATGGGCATCGTCTACTACGCCAACTACCTGGTCTGGTTTGAAATTGGCCGCGTGGAACTGCTCCGCGCGCTGGGCTTCTCCTACAGCCTCCTGGAGCGCGAGCACCAGTGCATCCTGCCGGTGATCGAGGCGCGCTGCCGCTACCGCTCACCGGCCCGCTACGACGACCGGATCCTCATCGAGACCAGCCCCGCCATGCTCAAGGGCTCGGTCCTCAAATTCGCCTATCGCATCCTCCGCAAAGCTCCGGAAGGGGAAGAGTCCACCCTCCTGGCTGAGGGAGAGACTGTTCATGTCGTCTGCGACGACCAGCTCAACAAAAAGGCTCTGCCGGAGAACTACGCCGCCGCTCTTCGCGTGATGATGAGCGGCGAATAAACTGAGTCGGCAGCGGCCAGCAGGTTCCTGGGTGTTTCAAAAACAGCCCTGAGGCTTCTGGCAACAGTCCTTCAGGGGCTAAAGCCCGAGTTTTTTTGGAGTTTATTCCGCACGACTGAAGTCGTGCCCTGACACAATGCCGCATTCTTGAAACGCTGTGGTCTTGGTTGCTGCATAAGAGTTCGATTGTGGGAGTTATATCGAGATGGCAGATCTTAAATGGCTCGACGGTTACACGGGGCAAACCATCGAGGAGTTGCTCGCACTGGCTGACGAATATCGCGTCGATTCACTGCTGGTGGCGCTGGAACAGGCGCTGGATCAAAAGGCGGCGGAAGCCGGCGAGCAGGATCTCTCCGATGAGGAGCGCGTCGTTCTCGCTGTTGAGGCGCTCGAACGCGAAGTGAACAACGGCGGATTCGCCCAGTTCTTCAGCAACTCATCGGGCCAATACACTCCGATCATTGTCGATTCTCTCGTCCGCATCGGTTGCACTGAGACGGCCAACATCACGAGCGGCGCAATCAACGCTCTTGGCACTGAGGACTTTTCCCCCGAGGCCCTCGAAGCGGCCCTTGAATCGGAAGATGAGGAACGCAACGAGCAATTGGATGAGTGCGATGGTCTTTATTCCGGCGCCGGGGAGGACATCGCGGGCAAGCTCTTCGAATTCGTCAGCGCCCATCAGGACGCAATTCAACTCTGAACAGCACGGTCCTATGCCTTGTCTGCTCAGGCCAGCACGACGGCCAGCGTAAAGCCGTCATAGCCCTTCGCGCCTACCGTCTGCATCGCCGTAGCGCTCAGGCGCGGCTCGGCGGCCAGCCACGCTACAAATCGGCGAATGCCTTGAACCCGCGGATCGTCGCACTCCGGATCGACGACCTTGCCGTCGCGGACGACGTTGTCGGCAACAATCACCGTTCCGGGGCGCGAGAGTTTCAAGGCCCAATCGAGGTACTCTGCGTAGCTCTCCTTGTCGGCATCGATGAAGACCAGATCGAAGGGTACATCGGCTGTGCCTACCAACTTTGGCAGGGTGTCGATTGCCCGACCCAGGCGCAAATCCACTCGGTCAGCCACTCCTGCGCGCGTAAGATTTGCTTGGGCAACCTGCGCGTGATGCGGGTCAAACTCCAGCGTCACGATCCGGCCGCCTTCCGGAAGCGCTCGTGCCATCCATATTGTCGAGTAGCCGCCGAGAGTCCCGATCTCCAGCACGCGCCGCGCGCCCGAGATGCGCACCAGAACTTCGAGAAACTTGCCCTGAAGCCGTGAAACACCGATGGCCGGAAGGCCAGCCCGCTCGTTGGCCATGCGCACGGCTTCGAGCTGCTCATCGGCAGGGGCAAGCAGATCGCCGTAGTAGCGGTCTACCTCGGTCCAAACGTCTTGCATTCTAGCCTCCGGCTACTTGTCTCGCGCCACCACAAAATCCGGTACCCAGAGCAGGGCGCGCTTGTACTCAGAATCGGCAATGGGAGCCAGCGCCTGGCGGCTCTGCTCGGCGTAGCGGTCGGCGACGTTCATGGCGTATTCGATCGATCCGTTGCGCGCCAGGATCTGCTGGATTCGCTCGCGGCTCACATTCTCAAAGCTGCGGTCGTCGAGCACGCGCTGGATGGCCTTGCGATCAGCGGCGGTGCCGTGGTCGATGGAGTGGATCACCGAGAGCGTGGCCTTGCCTTCGCGCAGGTCGCTGGCGACGGGCTTGCCCAGCACCTCTTCGGTGGCCGTCAGGTCCAGCACGTCGTCGACGATCTGGAAGGATAGACCGACGGCCCGTCCGTAAGCGGCCAGGCTCGTCTCCTCGGCCTCCGATGCGTCCGCCAGCACCGCGCCCAGGCGCATCGAAACCGAAAAGAGGCAGGCAGTCTTGCGGTAGATCAGGTCGTAGTATTCGGCCTCGGAGACGGCCCGCCCCAGCTTCTGAATCTGCAGCAGCTCGCCCTCGACCATCTGCTGAGTCATCTCGATCAGCAGATCGAGGACGCGCAGGCTCCTCTCCTTCAGGGCCACGCGGAAGGCCTGCATGTAGAGCCAGTCGCCGGCCAGCACGCACTTTTCGTTGCCCCAGGTCGTGTTGGCCGAGGGCCTGCCACGGCGCATATTGGCGCCATCGATAATGTCGTCGTGAACCAGCGTTGCGGCATGAACCATCTCGACCACCGCGCCCAGACGGATGGCGCTCTGGTCGAAATAGTCCAGCGCGTGCGCCGCCAGCAGCAGCAGCGTGGGACGGATGCGCTTGCCACCGCCTCCCCGCAGGTATTCAGCAATCTCTGTGATGGTGCTGACGCCGGATGCCGAATCCCGGCCCAACTCCTGTTCGATCGCCACCAAGTCGTCCCGCAGCAGATCGAAGACCTCTTTTGCCGTTGCTATCGCCAGTGTGCTCAAGGCTCTCCGGTTTCTCGTGCATGATCATACAATGTGGCAGCTGCTTGCTGGTTGAGCCAAGGGGAAGGCTGCCCCACCGCAGGTGGCTAATTTGTCCGATAGTTTGTGAACTGCAACTCGACGCCCAGGTCCTTGCCTCGCAACATGGCGATGATCGCCTGCAGCTCGTCGCGGTCCTTGCTCGATATTCTCACGGTGTCGCCTTGGATGCTGGCCTGCGCCTTTTTCTTCGAATCTTTGACCAGGCGCACGATCTCCTTTGCCTTTTCGATGGGGATGCCCTGTTGCAAGCTGATCTTCTGCCGCACGCTCTTGCCCAGCGCGGGTTCCACCTTGCCATAGGTCAGGTTCTTCAGCGAGACGCCGCGCTTGACCAGCTTTTGGCCGAGGATCTCCTTCACGGCCTCCAGATGGTACTCGCCGTCGGAGGACAACTGAATCTCCTTGTCGCCTTCCACCAGCGTGACCTCCGATTTTGAGTCCTTCAGGTCAAAACGCTGGCGAATCTCTTTGAGCGCCTGATCCATGGCGTTGCGGACTTCCTGCATGTCCACCTTGCTGACGATGTCGAACGAATTCTCTTGAGCCATTTTTGTCTGATCCCCGGAAATTGGAAGGCTGTTGTACTTAAGACCTTTATCAGTTTCCCACGCCGGAGCCAAGACGAAACAGTCGGCTGAAGTTTTTCGTGGTTGCGGAGGCGATTTCTTGCTCGTCGATGCCCAAAACTCCGGCCAGGACCCGCGACGTCTGCGTCACCCAGGCCGGCTCGTTGCGCTTGCCGCGGTTGGGCGTCGGAGCGAGCCAGGGCGCGTCCGTTTCGACCAGAAGCCCGTCCAGAGGCAGCCGGGCGGCCACGTCGCGCAGCGGCTGAGCCTTGGGATAGGTCAGATTCCCGGCAAACGAGACCAGAAAGCCCAGATCGAGCGAGCGGGCTGCTTGCAAGTAGTTGCCGCCAAAGCAGTGCATCACGCCGCCCAAGCCGGTCGGCTTCCAGTGAGTCTCAAGAGTCTCGAAAAGGTCGTCCCATGCGTCTGTGTTTCCATCCTTTGGCCGGCAGTGGATAAGGATGGGCCGCTTGTGCGCGGCCGAGACTTCCAGTTGGCGAATGAGGCCTTCGCGCTGGACTTCGTGCGGCGCTCCCTCGTGGTAGTAGTCCAACCCGATCTCGCCGCAGGCGATCACTTCAGGCTCAGCCAACAGGCCGTCGAGCTTGGCGAGTACCGCGTCGTCGATCTCAGTCGAGTTGTGCGGGTAGACGCCAGCGCTGGCGTACAGCTTCGGAATACTCGCTCCACTTTCGGGTCGTCCGTTGAACTCGCGGCAAATTGCCAGCGCCCCATCCATTCCGGCAGCCTGCTCGCCGATGCCGATGGCCAGCACCGCGCCTACGCCTGCCTCCCAGGCGCGCCGCAGCATCGCCGCGCGGTCATCCGCGTAGCGCGGGTGGTCAATGTGGGCGTGGGAATCGATCAGCAATGCGAGCCTCGTTCGAGAAGTTTTCGAGCAGGAATCAAAATTCAGTTAAGCGATAGAGAAGTACAGCACGCGCAATCCTTCACCTGTCTCGATCCATTTGAAGTCGCAATTGCAATACCTCTGTCGCGAACCGCGCTTCATGCGGTGGATGCACGCAAGCCATGTGCCTTGCGGAATCCGCCGAGAGGCCTTATTCAAGCAAGTTGACCTCCATGGCGTCTTGGGGCCACGACGGAAAGTAGAATACTCTTATCTTCTGACCTGCCTGCACGGTGAAATTACATTTGAATTCCATCGCAGGGGCGCCTTCGGGCAAGGAGAGAACCAATTTTCCGTGCCGGCTTTCCCAACTCTGAACAACGCCATCCACGCTGACCCAACGCTCCAATTTCTCTCTCTTCAGACCTTCAATGTCCTTCTCGATTGGGCTGAAGGTTGTGATTGTTTCTTCCCATCTCGAAGTCCCATGCTTCCATCCAACGTGAGCTTTCCCGGTGATGAGATAGTTCTGGCCGGCTGCCGCGTCAATCTGCACATTCGTATCATCGGTGGATTGCTCACTTCCGTCCATGTACCTCAAAGTGAAGACATGCTTGCCGGGAAGAACCTCCGCGGCCTTCATCGCTATTAACTCAATTCTCGATGGCGGTATGGCGAGCCTGTAGTTGTCGATTTTCGTAAAATATACGTTCGGTCCGACCCAAATCCATGCAACCTCAGCGCGGGGACGGGCCTCGCCATCGTAAAACTGGCCTAAGTCGTGGTGAAACGCAAACGCTGGTTGATAGCAAAGAAAAACTAGAAAAACCAATGCGAAGTATCGTTTCATCGTGCGGCTCCTGGAGAGATCCTAATCAACGTTCGATGGCCCAAAAAGCACGCGCCCATTCTATGCTATGCGCGTCGCGCATAGCAATGAGAATGGATGGGCGGTAACAGACACAAAGGGCCGAGCTAAGGATCTCGACCCATTTATGAATTAGTGAAGATGCAGCCAGCTTGAGGAATAATTGATCGGACTTATTTCAGCCGCGCGCCCAGAGGAACATCTTCGAGGAACCCGGCCAGCACCGGTGCTCCATCCGGCGGCAGCGAAGCGGCCAGCAACATGCCGTTCGACTCAAGTCCGCGCATCTTGCGTGGGGCTAGATTGGCGACGATTACAATCTTGCGGCCGATCAACTTTTCGGGTTCGTAGTATTGCGCGATACCGGCCAGGATTTGACGCTTCTCGTAGCCCAGATCGACCTCCAGCCGCAGCAGCTTGTCGGCCTTGGGCACGCGCTCGGCCACCAGGATCTGCGCTACGCGCAGTTCGACTTTGACGAAGTCGTCGATGGTGATCTGCTGCGGCTCCTGCGGTGCGGCCGGCGGTTGAGCTGCTGCAGCAACAGGAGCCGAAGCCGATGCACCCGCTGACGCATTGGCAGCCTTTGCCACTATTTCGTAAGCATGAGCTTCATCCGCGGTATCAACGCCAACAGAATCTACCGGGGCACTCTCCCAGGATGTTTGCTTTTCGGATTTCTCGCTCACGGTTGCCCCTTTATCCTCAGCCTTGGCGGCTGGAGCCGGCGTTGTTGTCTCAGGTCTTGCGGGCGACCCGCTGTTCGCCGCACCGTTGGAGGCGGCTTCAATGACAGTCTTGCTGTTTTGTTCTTCGATGTTCTGCATGCGTTCGACTGCGTCCTTCTCAGCGCGGGGAAAGAGCGGCGCGGGCTCGGCAAACTTTGTCCCTGGGCGCAATCCTCCCCAGGCGAGTTCTGCTAGAAACGATTGCCGCGCGGCGTCTGCGATTTCACCCTGGCCGAGTTGCCGCCAGACCTTGGCGGCCGACTCGGGCAGGATGGGATAGACCAGCGTGGTAATAATGCGAATGGCCTCCGCAGCCGTAGCCAGCACGCGAGCCTGTAGCGCGCCGTGCGCAGCCTCGCTGCGGTCGGCAGGCCGCTTCCATGGTGCGTTGGCTGTTAGGTAGCCGTCGGTCTCCGCGACCAAAGTCCACAACGCCTTGAGTGCCTCGGAGAAATTCATCTCGTCAAATGCCGGCCCGAACACCGCTATAGCACCAGCCGCGCTCTCGCGAAGTGCGGCCTCTGCTCCGGTCTCGGCGCCAGCCTCGGGCACGACTCCGCCGAAGTACTTGTGCACCATGTTGACGACGCGGCTCACCAGGTTGCCGTAACCGTTCGCGAGATCGCTGTTGTAACGCTGGACTAACGCATCGAAGGAAAAGCTGCCATCCTGTCCAAAGGGAATCTCGCGCAGCAGGAAGTAGCGTAGCGCATCGGCCCCGAGAACCTCCTGCACAGTCTCTGGGCGGACAACATTGCCGCGCGACTTGGCCATCCTGGTCTCGCCGAAGATCAGCCAGCCGTTGGCACGAACCGAGCGTGGTAGCGCGATTCCCGCAGCCATCAAAAACGCCGGCCAGTAGACGCAGTGGAAGCGGCTGATCTCCTTGCCAATCAGGTGCATGTCGGCTGGCCAGAACTTGTTGAAGCGCGCTTGATCTGCCGGATCGTCGCTCCCGTATCCCAGCGCGGTGATGTAGTTGGCCAGCGCATCCAGCCAGACGTAGATTACGTGCTTCTCGTCGCCGGGAACCGGAATGCCCCAGGAAAAACTGGTGCGGCTTACGGAGAGATCCTTAAGCCCGCCGCGGACAAAGGAAACGACCTCGCGCCGCGTCGATTCGGGACCCATAAAGCCGGGATTGGCCTCGTAAAACTCCAGCAGCTTGCGCTCGAAGGCTGAGAGCTTGAAGAAGTAATTCTCCTCGCTGACGGTTTCCGTAACGCGGCCGCAGTCGGGGCAGGGCGTGCCCGGAGGCCCGTCCACATAGAGCTCATCTGATACGCAATACTGGCCGGTGTACGAACCTTTGTAGATGAAGCCCTTCTCACGCAGGGTCGCGAAGAGCTTCTGCACACCGCGCTTGTGGCGCTCCTCCGTGGTGCGGATGAAGTCGTCGTAACTCAGGCCCAGCCGGTCCCACAGGCCGCGAAACTCGCCGGAGATGGCCGTCGCGAACTCCATCGGCGTGCGCTCGGCCAACGCAGCGGAGCGCTCGATCTTCTGCCCGTGCTCGTCCGTGCCGGTGAGGAACCAGGTGTCGATGCCCAGCGCCCGTTTCCGGCGCGCAATCGCGTCGCAGACAATGGTCGAGTAGGCGTGGCCCAGGTGCGGCCGCGCATTCACGTAGTAGATGGGCGTCGTGAGGTAGTAGCGTGCTGAACTTGTGCCAGAATTCGTCATAGGTGGGGCGTTGCGCTGATTTCAGTCCGTGAGTCAGGCTGGGTTCTTCACGCAATCTATTCTTTATTTTACGGTATTCTCGGCGGGCAGCGTGGCTCCCTGGCCATTCAGGCTCAGTGCCCCATTCATTTCGCGCCTTTGGCGAAATGAGTGGGAAACCAATAGCACCAATCCGCTCTGGTCCGGCAACTTAAGGTCCGCTCCACCGCAGGTGGCTGTTAGAATAGCCCTTGAAAATCAAGGATTTTTGAGGCATATCGACGTGGTTTTGGAATTACAGAAAAGGCTTGGCGACCATCTTCGCGCGCTCCTGGCGGCAAAGTACAACCTGCAGCTTGAGACCATTCCTATCGAGATCCCGCCAGATCTGAAGTTCGGCGAGTTGGCTACGCCGATTGCCTTCGAACTGGCCCGCAAGCTGCGCAAGGCGCCCAAGATCATCGCGCAGGAGATCGTCGCGGGGCTCAACGGGCTCGAAGGCTTTGCCAGTTTTGAGGTTGCTGGCGCGGGATACATCGATGCGCGCATTGATCGGGCTGCCGCCGTGCGGCTCATGGTTGGAGTCGAGGATTCCCAGGTCCCCAAAAGCGAGGGACCGGGGGCACCCACACCCATTCATTCGCTCGTTGAACACACCAGCATCAATCCCAACAAGGCCGCGCACGTCGGCCATCTGCGCAATGCGATTCTCGGCGACACCTTCGTGCGCCTTCTGCGCGCTGCAGGCCAAAAGGTGGACGTGCAGAATTACATCGACAACACCGGCGTGCAGGTTGCCGATGTCGTCGTCGGCTTTCGGTATCTCGAAGAGAGATCCTGGCCGGAAGTCGCCGGAGTCGTTGCAGGATGTGAGCTACGCGTCGAACGTGGGGAGGGCCACGCCGCGGCAATCGATTACTACTGCTGGGACCTCTACGCACGCACTTCGAAGTGGTACGCCGAGGGAACCGCCGAAGAGCAGGCCGCACGCAAGCAGATCCGGCTCGACACACTCCACGCTATCGAGCAGGGCGGCAACGATATATCCAGGATCGCCAATCTGATCTCGACAGCAGTCCTGCGCCGCCATCTCGAAACCATGTTGCGCCTGGATATCGAATACGATTTCCTGCCGCGCGAGAGTGAGATCCTGCACCTGAAATTCTGGGAGGCCGCCTTCGAGCAACTCAAGCAATCCGGCGTCCTCTACTTCGAAACCGAAGGCAAGAACAAAGGCTGCTGGGTGATGACGCGGCCCGGCGCCGATGTCACTGAAGGCGAGACCAACGAAGACGCCAAAGTTATTGTGCGGTCGAACGGCACAGTAACTTATGTCGGCAAAGACATTGCGTATCACCTATGGAAGTTTGGTCTGCTGGGCAAGGACTTCGGCTACAAGCCCTTCTTCACTTACCCTTCGCATGAATGTTGGATCTCGGCAGAAAAGGGTGACGAGCCGCATCCGCATTTCGGGGGCGCGCAGGCGATTTATAACGTTATCGATGCGCGCCAGAGCGACCCGCAGGCCAATGTGATTCAGGCCTTGCGCGGCATGGGACACACCGATCAGGCCGACCGCTATACGCACTTCAGTTATGAGATGGTCGCGCTGACGCCGCGTTGTGCGGTCGAGTTAGGTTATGACGTTTCAGCGGAAGACCTGGCGCGGCCCTACATCGAAGTCAGTGGGCGCAAGGGCTTCGGCGTCAAGGCTGATGACCTGATCGACAAGCTCATTGCCGCTACACGCGCCGAGGTCGACGCGCGCCAGACCGTGAGCGATGATGGCGAGCGGCAGCAGATCGCCGAACAGATCGCCATCGGCGCATTGCGCTACTTCATGCTTAAGTTCACGCGCACCTCGGTCATCGCCTTCGACTTTAAAGACGCGCTGAGCTTCGAGGGCGAGACTGGACCTTACATTCAATATGCTGTGGTCCGCGCGCGCAATATCTTTCGCAAGGCGGAGACGACGCCGGAGGCGGTGTTAGCGGAGTTCGCGCGGTTAGCAGAGATCGACCCCTACCTGCAAGACGAAGATATCTGGTCGCTCTGGCTGCGCGCCGCTCGCCGCACGCTGGTGCTTGACCAATGCATTGCAACGTCTGAGCCGGCCTATCTTGCCAAGCATGCCTTCCAGTTGGCCCAGGAGTTCAATAACTTCTACCACAAGCACCACATCCTCAGCGAAGAGGACCCCGCGCGCAAGACCTTTTTGCTTGCGACGGCCGCGGTTGCCTTGCGGGAATTGGTGCTGGCGCTCAGTTGGCTCGGCATCGAGAGCCCGGAAGCGATGTAGGTAAAGCTAAGAGCCATAGGCTGGTTGGTAACTTCTCACCCATTCCAGAATCGACCGTACGGCCACGCCGCTCGGGCCCTTGGCGATGTAGGGCTTTGAGTCCTCCACCCAGGCCATGCCGGCGATATCCAAGTGAATCCAGGGAGTATCTTCGACGAAGACCTTGAGGAACTCGGCCGCCGTAATCGCGCCGCCCCAGCGCCCGCCGGTGTTCTTGATGTCGCCGATGTCGCTCTTGATCAGTTCGGCATACTCCTCGCCCAGAGGCAACCGCCAGAACTTTTCACCTGAGGTGGCCAGGGCCGCGTCGAACTTCGCCCAGGTGGCGTCATCGTTTGAGAATGCGCCCGCATTCACATAGCCGAGAGCGACGACGCACGCTCCGGTGAGCGTAGCCGCGTCGATCAGGTGGGTTGCGCCGAGCTGGCGGGCATAGGTCAGCCCGTCGGCCAGCACCAGCCGGCCTTCGGCATCGGTGTTGATAATCTCGATGGTCTTGCCAGGCTTGTCGGGCGAGAGCGGCATCGCCGTCTGCACGTCGCCGGGCTTCTGGGCCGTTCCGGAGGGCATGTTCTCTGCCGCGCAGACGATGCCGATGACGCGCACCTGCGGCTTCAGCAGGGCAATCGCCCGCATCGCGCCGATCATCGCCGCGCCACCGGCCATGTCGTACTTCATCTTCTCCATGTTGTCGCTGGGCTTGATGGAGATTCCCCCGGAGTCGAAGGTGATGCCCTTGCCAACCAACCCAAGCACAGGGCCCTCGGTGACTCCTTTTGGTTCGTAGCGCATGACGATCAGCGCGGGCGGCTCGGCTGAGCCCTGCGAGACGCTCCAGAATGCGCCCATCTTCAAGTCGTGCAGCTTGTCGGTCGAGTAGTTCTGGCAGTTGAGGCCAACCTCCTCGGACATCTGCATGGCGCGCCGGCTCAAGATCGTCGGGGTCAGCTTGTTGCCGGGCTCGTTGACCAGCGTACGCGCGAAGTTCTGGCTCTCGCCCAGAATGACGCCCTCGGCGAAGGCTGCCTCAAGCGCGGTCTTGTCGGCATCGGCGGGCGCGGCCAGAGTGAACGACTGCACGCTCTGGTCCTTGCGGTCGCTGCGATAGGTGTCGGGGTCGTAGTCGCCCACCAGCGCGCCCTCGATGACGGCCCGAGTGCACGAAGCGACGGGAAGCGATTCCAACTCCGGTCCCGCGATCTGAGGCTGCGGCAGCGCAAAGACCAGCTCGCGAATGCCGCGCGGCTTGGTGAAGCGGACGGCGGTTCCGGCGGCGCTGCGCACCGTGTGGACGGTGACCTTGGCCTGTTTGCCCAGGCCCACCAGCAACAGGCGCTTGGCGGCCAGCCCGGCAGGCGCGTGCAAGAGCAGCGTCTCGTTGGCGGCAGCTTTGAATTCCCCGCTGGCCAACACGGCTTCGGCAGCGGCGCCAACCGCAAGATCGGTGGTCAGCAGCGCGGGCTGAGGCTTGGCGTCGGGGCCTTTGGCAGTTTGGTTGTCGACGGCCAGTACGGCCAGCAGTTCGGCTTCGATTCCGGCAAGGGGAGCGAAAGACAGTTGAGTCCGCATGTTCTGCATTATTTCATCCTCGAGTGCGAAGGGGTAGGAGCTGGCTGAATCCGACTTTTGGTATTTCGCTGGTCAGTCGCAGAAGATGCGAACAGAGGCTGGAAGCGAGAATTTTCGTTTGCTTCAGCCTAGAATGACAGTGTTTCTTAATATGTCATATCGATAGATCGTGTCATAATTAGATTATGTGTCATAATCGATCTAGAGGGCATGATGGGAAACGTCGTTGAAAGTGTTCTTCATGGCAAGAGTCGCCTGAGTGAGAACGGCCGGATTGTCATTCCTTCGCAGATTCGTGAGGCAATGGGGATCTCCGCAGGGGAGCCGGTGCTCATGGAACTGGAAGACGGCGTATTGCGGATCGAGTCTCACCGGAGCCGGATTCGAAGGATTCAGGAGGAATTCCGGAAGCACGTTCGAGTCAGGCCTGGAGAAATGCTGATGTCCGACCAACTGATCGCCGAGCGCCGCGAAGAGGCGCGCCGCGAGATGGAGGAGACGGACCGGCAGATTGAAGAATACCGGCTGAGAAATGAGAGACAGCTTGGCTAAGAGCGCAGTCCTTGATTCCTCCACGGTTCTTGCCGTCCTCTTCGAGGAGCCTGGGGGCGCGTCCGTTTCCGATCTACTCAACGGCGGATTGCTGAGCGCGGTGAATCTGGCAGAGATTCTCACCAAACTCAAGCAGGGCGGGTGGGAGACCGACTTTGCCTGGGGCCGGGTACTGAATATGGGGTTTGAGGTCTGTCCGTACGATGCTGAACAGGCACGGCTCACCTCGGTATTGATCGACCAGACCAGATCATTCGGGCTTTCGCTAGGCGACCGGGCTTGCTTGGCTCTCGCCATCGACCGAAAAGCGACTGTCTACACTACTGACCGAATCTGGAAGAAACTTGATCTAGGAATTGAGATTGAAGTGATTCGTTGAGATCCCAGCCTATAATTGCGCGGACGGTTGTTTTGGGGTTGCAAGTGTCGGCGTGAGGCTCGTGATGAAGAAGTGGGACCGGAAAAATGGCTTGCTTGTTCTTGCGTTTTTGATGGTCATCGATGTGCTAGGAATGCTCTCGGCGGACATGATGCATTGGAATCTGCCGGCATTCGCACATGAATGTGGCACCATGGTCATGTTTGCGATCATGGTGTTTTGGGTCGATTACCGCAAAATCATCGGCTTCACGCTTTGCCTTGTCGATTTGATTGTCTTCGTTTGGCGGAGCCATGTAGGCGACAGAAGCGAATTGTGGTTGATTCCACTTGGACTTCTTGTGCTGTATTTTGTGTGGGGCCTCGTGGCTGTCGCTTTGAAAGCAAGAACAGCTCGATCCCAGACGGCGATCGCCGGCGAAGCCCCCGCCCACCTTGCGGGAAAGAGCAACGGATGATGGGCCGGCGCGGTTCCGGTCGGAGGTGGATTCCTAGCAGTTGGGAAGCCGCCTCCTCAAGGGCAAAAGCCCACGTCGAATTAGGTGGCACTTATGGCACGACTGAAGTCGTGCCCTGATACAAAGCTTGTTCTTGAACACTCTCTAAAACAATCAACCAACCCAGGGGGATGCCCAGGCCATTTACCGCCCGCCGCGGTGCTTGCTGGCGTTGACGGCGGCGCGGGCTTCTCGGTCGGCCTCGCGGCGCTTCTCGGTCTCGCGCTTGTCCCAGTCCTGCTTGCCTTTGGCCACTGCCAGTTCGCACTTCACCCGTCCGTTGCGGAAGTAGAGCCGGGTGGGGATGAGCGTGTGGCCTTTGATCTGCGTCTTGGAGAGTAGCTTGCGAATCTCGTCCTGGTGCAGCAGCAGCTTGCGTGTGCGCGTCTCGTCGTGGTTTGCCATATTGCCGTGGGAGTAGGGGCCGATATGCACGTTGAGCAAAAACGCCTCGCCGTTCTGAATGAGGCCGTAGGAGTCTCTGAGGTTGGCCTTGCCCTCGCGGATGGATTTCACCTCAGTCCCGCGCAAGGCGACGCCGGCTTCAAACTTCTCCAGCAAGAAGTAATTGTGGCTGGCGGCGCGATTGTGCGCGGCGTCTCGTTCGCCGCTGGCCACCGGGTCGCGTGGACGGGCCGCCTTCTGCGGGCCGGTCGTCGCGGGCTGTACGATCACATGGCTGGTTTGGCGGGCCATCGGGAAGCATCCTCGAATCTCAATCCTAGCATTCAGAGGGATTTGAAGCGGCTCTGAACATGGCTTTGCTAAAATGGGGCATCGTTAGAATGGGAAGTTTTATTCACACGAATTGTAGAAAGAAATGCGTCTGGGGCGGCCAAGGCAGCCCGCAAGAGCCCAATCCGCAGCGCGGGCCGGCGATGACGTTTGGGAGTTCGATGAACCACCGCGTTGATGGTCAGGCCGCTTCCAATTCCAAGGTCTTGAAATCCATTTCCAAGGGAGCCGCTTCCTGGATCGCGCTCTTTGCCGCGGTGGCCGTCTTTGTGCTGTCGAGCACCTTGCTCCATGCAGAATCGGCGAGCGCCTTCTTCAAGCGCGGCCAGGCTGCAGAGACGCGCGAAGACTTCGACGCCGCGGTCGACAACTATCAGAAGGCCCTCGCCAAGGCCCCCAACGAGGAGGAATACCGCGCGGCACTCGACCGGGTGCGAATCACCGCATCGTCGGTGCACGTGACCAAGGGCTACAAGCTGCTGAATGCGGGAAACGAGCAGGAGGCGCTGGCGGAGTTCCTGCACGCCGCCGAGATCGATCCCGGAAATGAGGCTGCGCAGCAGGCCATTGCCAAAGTGCGCCAGAAGCATGGCGAGGCTTTGCCCACGACCGAGACGGCCCTTCCCGAACCGGAGGGCAGGCAGGAGGACCTCGACACGATCGGCTCTCCGGCCGTGCTCAAGCCGGTTTCGAACGAGCCCTTGACCTTGCACATGACCGAAGATGCGAAGGTGGTCTATCAGGCTGTCAGCAAGGCTGCCGGAGTCAACGTTCTCTTCGATCCGGAATACACCTCCAAGCGCATCCAGGTGGATCTGAACAACGTTTCACTGGTCGACGCGCTGCGCATCGTGGGCACCATCTCCAACACATTCTGGCGTCCGGTCACCGACAACACGATCTTTGTCGCCGCCAACACCAAGCAGAAGCATACCGACCTGGATGAGCAGGCGGTGGAGACCTTTTACCTGTCGAACGCATGGCAGCCGAACGACCTGACCGACGTCCAGACGGCCATTCGAAACGTGCTGGGGGGGAACGTCAAGCTCTATGCCGTGCCCAGTCAGAACGCCATCGTGATGAGGGCCACGCCGGACGAGCTTTTGCTGGCGCAAAAGCTGATCAACGACCTGGACAAGGCCCGTCCCGAGGTGCTTGTGGATTTCGCCATCCTGGAGGTCAGCAAGAACTGGGAAAGGACACTGGGCATCGAGTGGCCCACCAGCGTGGGAGTCGCGCTGCAGGCGCCCAACAGTACCAGCTCTACGGGTACTGGCACCGGAACCGGCACAGGAACCGGAAGCACCACGATCTCGCCGACGCTTTACGATCTGGCCCATCTCAAGGCAACCGATTTTGCCGTGACGATCAGCGGGGCCACGGCAAATCTGCTGCTGACCGACTCGAATACCAAGATTCTGCAGAATCCCCGCATCCGGGCCACGGACGCTCAAAAGGCGACGATGAAGATCGGCTCCAAGATCCCGGTCGCCACAGGGTCCTACCAGTCCGGCGCGGGCATTGCCGCGGTCAGCGGGTTGGTCAATACTCAGTTTCAATACCAGGACGTCGGCGTGAATATCGAGATGACGCCCACCGTCCACTTCGATCGTGACGTGACCCTCAAGATCAAGATCGAGGTCACCACACACAGCGGCGATCAGACGATCTCCGGCGTCACCGAACCGATCATCAGCCAGCGCGTCGTGGAGCAGGTGATCCGCTTGCGCGAGGGAGAGGCCACGATCCTGGGCGGAATTCAGGAAAAGGACATCGAGGAGTCCTGGAATGGTGTTCCAGGGCTGAGTTCGATTCCATTCCTCAGGTATCTGTTTGGCTCCAAAGACAAGAAGATCAACGACGACGAGCTGGTTTTTCTGGTGGTGCCACACGTCGTCCGGTCGCAGTCCGTTGAGCCGGTGAACCTGCGCCTGGTCGATACCGGCGTCGGCCAATCGATCGATATTCACCACGTTTCGAGCGAGGGTCCAAGCTCGAGTCCGGTTTCAGCACCGTCGTCCTCGCGCCCACCGGTCAATCCTCAGCCCAACGTGGGCGTAGTACCGGGTCAAAGCGCCATGACTGCGGCACCTGCGGCGATGAACCAGTTACGCCAAGCCGCGGAGACGAACGGAAATCCCGCGCCGGCTCCGCCGCCAGTCCCTACGGCAGTTTCGCAATCGGCGCCTATGGCGGCGCAGCCCGCACCCCCGGCCGTCACTGCCGCGGTCGCTGCTGCGGCCACTGCCGCAACGGCCCCGCCTCGGGCTGCTAGTGTGAACCTCATTCTTAATCCACTCCCCGGCCCGGTGGCCGTTGGCGCAACATTCAAAATTCCGATTGTGCTGACCGGTGGGAAGGATATCGCGTCGGTTCCCATGAAGATCAAGTACGATCCTGCCAAACTCGCGCTGGTGAATGTAGATCAGGGTGATTTTCTCGGTAGCGACGGCAAGCCCCCGGCACTGCTCCATGTCGACGACGGGTCGGGCTTGATCACGATCAATAATGCACGGCCGCCCGGCGTGCCAGGTATGAGCGGCGCAGGCGTCGTCTGCGTCCTTAGTTTCCAGGGCAAGGCTGCGGGCGACAGTATGGTTGTCATCGCCGGTTCCGCGATCACCACCAGCGCATCGCAGTCCGTCGCGGCTGCTCCAGCGCAAATAACCGTGCAGGTGAGGTAGGTTAAACTGACCGGGCTGCGCCCTCCGAATTCGCGCCCATGAGATCCACATCGATGAGACAGGTTCCACCAATCCGGACCGGCCGCCCTCGTGAGCGGGGAATGACGCTGGTTGAGTTGATTGTGACCGTCACCATCCTATCGATTCTCGCCGCCGCGGCCTTCCCAGTTGCGCGTTTTGAGGTGAAGCGCCAAAACGAGCGCCAACTTCGCTACAACCTGTGGATGATGCGCGACGCCATCGACAAGTACAAGGACGCGGCCGACCGCAACGCTTTCCAGATTAAGCTCGACAGCCAGGGATACCCGCCCGATCTGGAGACGCTGGTCAACGGCGTGGACGTGCAGACCAAGAAAGTGAAGTTTTTGCGCCGGATACCGATCGACCCGATGACCGGCAACGCCGAGTGGGGGCTGCGTTCGATGCAGGACGATCCTGACTCGCAGTCTTATGGCGGGCAGAGCGTTTTCGACGTATACTCCAAGTCCACAGGAACGGCCCTGGATGGAACCAAGTATTCTGACTGGTAGGGCGGCGAGCGGAGCTAGCAAGGTTAGCGGAATTGGCGGAGATAGCAATGGGAGCGGAGTATGCCGAAGTCGTGGGCTAACACGCTGAATCCGCCTGAACAAGAGGGTGAAGTGAGCAGACGCAGACAAGACGCGGGCTTTACGCTGATGGAGCTGATGATCGTCATGGCGATCATCGGCGTGCTCACGGTTGTGGCCGTGCCCAGCTTTATCGGCGCGATCCGGCAGGCCAAGGAAGCAGCGCTCAAGGAAGATCTGCATGTGATGCGCGCGGCCATCGACTCCTACACTATGGACAAGCAGAAGGCGCCGCAGTCTCTCGAAGACCTGACCACGGACGGCTATTTGCGCGCTGTTCCCGTGGATCCCTTCACACACTCGAAGGACACGTGGGAGCCTGAGACCGGCGATGCACTGCACTCGCTGGATCAGACTGACCCTGGCATCGACGACGTCCACTCCGGGTCGCAGGAACAAGGCTCGGACGGCCAGCCCTACTCAACCTGGTAGGCGTAGTGACGGTCGCATCGCCGATCGCAAAGGCAAAGCAAGATGTTTCGACAGAGCTCGCGAGGACTCATCCTCTTGTTCAGCATGGCCTGCTTCTGCGGAGGCATGATTGCGCAGACAGAAAAGACCATGACCATCCGCGTCCTCGACGGCAAGACCGGCAAGCCCCTTCTGGCCTCCGGATACCTGGTTCGAGTCGATCACGAGCAGACCGTTCATGCTGATTGGGTGGTGCAGAATGAGGATGGGACGGGCAGGCTGACCGTGCCCGGCGGAGCGTCTCTGCTCTCGATTCAAGCAAACTATGATCAATCGACGCAGACATACATCAACTGCGACGTCATCACAGGGGGCGCGATTCCAGTCAATCGCTGGTATTCGATCTCCGAGATCCTGGCCTCTGGCGTTGTGGCCCGCAACGGCTGCGTAAAGTCCAAGGATGCCGCCAAGATCAAGCCCGCGGCCAAGCCCGGTGAGTTTATCTTTTTGGTCAGGCGAATGTACACCCGAGAGCAATGGCGGGAGTAGACGCTGAATCTGCGAAGTCCACGCTGCCTCGCAGAAACCGCAATGCCTGACCGTCTTGCCTGGGATCGGCGGGTGACGGTCGATGCTCACCGGTCCCGGACAACAGCGTCTAAACCTGGCATGAAGGAAACCGTTAAGAGATAGGGTGAAGCGGTCGCTTTTGACCATCTGGAACCATTGGGGCTATGTCACAATTCAGTGTGGCCGCTTCCTCTTTCGCGCGGCAGACACATCTCCCATGGTTATGCCTCTGGATCGTTTGAGCGGGACGACCAAGTTCACAATCAACTCTGATCGTGATAGGCGGAGGTTCCGCGATGACCACCGAACCGTCTCTTTCTAACTCGTTTTCCGCAACGGTCGATTGGCTCTATGCGGGATTGATTCGTGCGGCGAAATCGGAGCCCGCCCCGGACAGAGAACCTGGCTTGGGGGGCAAGCTCTTCTTTGCTGGGGACCTCGATGGCCTGGGCATTGCCCTGGTGGTGGCGGCCAACATTGCCGGCGCCGCGACGCTGACCGCCTCGGCCGAAGTTGCTACACAAAAGCAGGCCATTCGAGATGGGGTGATCGACTTTCTCGTTACCTCTCTCGACGAGGCCTTGCGCATCCTGAAGAATGAGATTCGCAAAGGCGAGACGGTTGCGGTCTGCGTCAGCAAGCCGGCGGATGAGATCGAGAACGACTTAATGGAGCGCGGTGTGCTGCCCGATCTGCTGCCGCCCGGCGTGCTGGATGCGCCAAGGTTCGAGGCATTTCTCATTGAGGGGGCGCGGCAGATCGAGCCGATCGCCGCAAAAAGAGGCCAGTCCGTAGTCACCTGGAATGTGACTGGCTCTCAGGCCCACTGGCTGCCCAGGCTGGATGCGCTTGCCTCCGAATGCCTTGGCTGCTCCCAAGGCCCCCAGGTCTGGCCGGCGCGGCGTTGGCTCCGACTTGCCCCGCGTTATCTTGGCCGGCTGGCCCAGGGAATGCGCCTGCTCCGCTGCCAGACCCATGCGGCACAATGCTTCGTCGAGCGGGTGCGTGAGCAGGTGGAGAGCCGTGAGATTGCCGTTCCGGTGGAGATGCGGCTGAGCGGCCAGGGCGATTCCAAATTGCATCGGTTCTTCCCGCCACAGGCTCAGGATGCAGCCCAGCACCTCAGCTTTGCTGGTCGCCGGTAGCCTCGATCCGCGCCCAAAGCTCTTTGACGCCGTAGCCTGTCTTAGCAGAGACAGCCAGCACCTCGTCCAGATCCAAGCCCTTTTTCAACGCCATCAGATTGCGTGCGCGCTCGTTGCCGCTCAACCGATCGATCTTGGTGGCCACCACGGCAAACTCTCGGCCCGCGGCACGCAGCCAGTCGATCAACTGCCGGTCGCTCTCTTGCGCTGGCACATTCGAATCGACCAGGCAAACACAGAGTTTCAGCGTCGAACGGATCGCCAGGTAAGGCTCGATGAAGGCCGGCCAGCCCGCGCTGATGGACTTTGAGATCTTCGCATAGCCGTAGCCCGGCAGATCGGCAAAGACAAACCTGCGGTGCTGGCTTGCATCGAGCAGAGCAAAGAGGTTGATAGCCCGCGTGCGCCCCGGCGTCGAGGAGACTTTAGCCGCCTTGTCGCCCACAAGCGTATTCAGCAGGCTCGATTTGCCCACATTTGATCGGCCAAGAAAAGCGATCTCCGGCACGTCCGGAGCAGGGAATTGCTCCGCCGCCATCGCCGAAAGCAGAAACTGAGTTGTGTAGCGCATCAACTCCAACGATACAGGCACGAAACCGATTAAGTCGCGTGCTGGTTCTGATGGAGAGACGGAAGGAACTACTGCCCTATCAGCTTTTGAGCGACCAGAACCTCATCGGCATCGTTCTGAATGATCTTGTTGTGGAGGCAATAGAGGGCAAGTTCGAGCCGGTCGCTGACGCCCAGCTTATCGTAGATCTTGCGCAGATAGTTCTTGATGACCTGCTCGGTGGTCCCCAACTGGAAGGCGATCTCTTTATTACGCTTGCCCTGGGTGATGCAGGTGATGATGGCCATCTCCTTGGGCGATAGCTTGGGCTGGGTCCGCGGATTGACCAGGGCTGCTGCCTGGGCGCGATAGGCCTCAATGACCCAGCTGACCGATTGATTGTCGATCCAGGTTTCGCCGGCTGCGATGCGGCGCACGCACCGCACCAAGAGATCGGGTGAGATCGAGCGGGAGACGATGCCGCGAACGCCGCGGCGGTAGAGCTCGACCGTCTGGCTTTCATCGGCTGCCACAGTCTGCACAATCAGCTTGACGTCGGGAGCCAGACGCAGCAGGTCGGGGATCGCTTGCGTCGACCCGGAGAGCAGACCACCCTCCATGAGAACGATGTCAGTGGGATAGCGCTCGATGGCCGCGCGCAGATTCTCAAGCGAATCGGCCTGGGCCACCACGCGGAGATCGTCTTCGATCGCGAAGACTTTGCGAATGCCGACGCGATAGATCGCTTGGGAATCCGCTAGGATCACGCGTACCGTGCCCGGCTTGACCGGTGCGTCTAGGGTTTCAACATCAGGAAAATCGTCAACGGAATCCATAATTGTTCTTGCCAAGCCATGGGTCTTGCTCTCACGGCAATTTCCGGCTGTCACTGCTCGGCGAATTGATACTCGTCTATGGTGGCGGCAGCCTGATAGTTACTTTGGTTCTTCGAGCAGCGTACCACACGTCCTTGACAATTGACTAGAACGTCACGGGGCGTACCCAAAACCGCACCCGGCATGCGCATAGAGAAACGGATCTCCAGCCCAGGTGACACAGGGCTCTCCAGTTCGAAGACCACTCCGCTGGCAGAGACATTCGTCGTGAGAGCCGCAATCTCCCCCTTGCCGGTGGTGAGGACCACCGGCAGAGCAATGGGAAAACGCACGGCGCAACGTACTTCCTGGCGCTCGAATGCCAAGCGGGAGCGGGCAGGTGCAGGCGGTGAGGCGGACTTCGAAGCATCCATAAAAGTCACCCAAACCCTAGGTGGGCCATAGCTAGTCTAACGGAGTTTTCCTGCAATCCCAGGGCACCAAAGTTTCCAAGAAAGTAACACACTCGAGCGCACCAATGATCCCCGAGAAAAACCAAGAGATAAGGAGAGTATTTATTCTTCTTCAAACTATTGATTAAAAATTACTTATTGGCAAATAGATGGTCGAAACCTCCCGCCAAATAAAGGGGCAAATTGAAGGTTGGTAACGCGCTTCTGAGAGCCGTTGACGCCGCAGGATTGCAGAGCTCAATTTAGCCTCAATCGGTTCAATTCTCGACAGGCGAATCGACAGGATGCATGCACGCGCCGCAGAACTCGGCTTTTGGGCTGCGCAATGGCTTGTGGCAGCGCTTGCAGGGCGGGCCGTACAGCGAGATTCGATGTTTCAAGATCTCATCGTGATTAGATTCTTGCACGCCCGTTATGCGCTCATAATGAGCGCAAACAGGCTCGAATAGTTCGTGGAGCGGCGTGTCCGCCAAGGAAGTTTCCCAGCGCAGGCGATATTCCTTGGCAGCCAGCGTGGACTTACTGTACAACCGCGCGACCTCGGCATACTCCGTCTCATCGAGCATCGGCACGTCTTGCTTGCACCGCCAGCACCACATGGTTTGCATATCTGCCTCATACTACTGTTGTAGACAGCTTTTGCGGAGGGACCAGGGGGTTTCAACCCGCTGAAATTGGGCCAAAGAGGCGCGGCCTTCAGGCCCGGCCGTTAAGCAGCAATTAGAACTGTAGTGCTACGCCTCGACCGCAGAATCTTCCGGCTTCAACCTGGACACGGCAGCCTTTGCTTTCTTCTGCGCAGCGGTCTTCCTTTTCGCGGCCTTTGCCGGAGCCGCCTCAGCGCCGAGAAATGCCGTCCCACGCAGTTCGTGCGCGCGCGGCGCTGCCTTGGCCTTTGCGATGGCCAGGTCCGCGACCTCTTTCACGATCCACTCGAAGTTGGCCTGCCCGACCGAGTGCATATCCGCGTCGGGCACCGGGTTCATGAAGTCGATGGCGTAGGGAATGCCGCGCTCGACGGCAAATTCGACGGTATTGAAGTCGTAGCCCAGGGCCTCGCAGAGCTTGATGGCATCCTGCCGCATCCGCTTCAGCAGCCCTCTTGCCGCGGGCGGCGGGTCATTGATGTAGCGCTCGGCGTGCGGTCTGCGCGGGTCGTAGGCCATGATGCGAACCTTCTTCCTGCCGACCACGTAGCAGCGAAAATACTCCGAAAATTCGACAGCCTTCTGATAGACCATGCACAGGTCGCGGGTCTGATCGAAGGCGCGGAAGAACTCCTCGCGTGTGTGAACGTGATGCACGTCGCGCCAGCCTCCGCCGTCGATAGGCTTGAGGAAGCCGTGCTCGCCCACGTAGGCGAAAACGGCCTCCCAGTCGAGCGGAAACTCAAGGTTGCGCATCGAGCGGTCGTTGGCGCCCTCGGGCAATTGCTTGTGGGGCAGAATCACGGTGTGCGGTACGGCGACACCGAGCTTCTTGGCCATCGTGTAGTTGAAGAACTTGTCGTCCGCCGAGGCCCAGAAGGGATTGTTGATGACTGCCGTTCCGTTGAGAGCCGCATGCTTCAGAAAAGCGCGGTAAAAAGGAACAGCGTGGGAGATGCGGTCCACGATCACGGCGTAGCGCGGCCTCTTGTCGAGCTGTACCGCGCCCGTAAGAACGAACTCGGCCTGGATGCCATCGATGTTGCGCGAGTTGATCTGCTCGACCAGCGCGCTGGGGAAGCTGTTCTCCACGCCAAACAGGATGCCGATCTTCTTCATGCCACCCCTCCCGGACTCACTCCAGGAACCACGCCCCGCGCAAGCTGTAGACCTGCGCGAAAGATCACGCATCCAGTGTACGGCACTTAGGTCAACGATCAGGCCACTTCAAAAGGGCCACCTGAGATCGCCTTGCACCACGAGTCATCTTCAGTGATTCCAGAGGGAGCAGGTTGCTTCAGCCACGAGCGCAAAGGTCAGCAATGAACAATTCCGAATAGCCGGTCAGCCGACGGGAAACCGGAGTCCGCCTGCCAGACGCTCAACGAGCGCCATTTCGCGTAAATCCAGAATCCATCTTGGCGCAATCGGCGATTCCGGGGAGTAATCCAGAGCAGTCCTCTACGAGCCCGCTTGGCGCCTGTACATCCTTAGGTTTCCGATCGCGAGGTGCTGTTGCGGCGGCGGCCACAAACCGCGTACGCGGTCCTCCCGGTTCATCTGGCGCCATCTTGGGTCAACCGGAAGGAACCTCATTCGTACATCGTTCTGTTCCGATCCCAATTGCAGGCACACGAAGGCTTGGTTATAATCGCCCAAACCGTTGCAGGCCAAAGCCAGGTTATATGCGGGCACATGGCGTGTCTTGGCTGTTTCCTTCATCACCTCCACGATCTCTTTTGCGCGCACCAACTCGCCGAGTTTCACCAGTGCGAATACCTTCCACGCGAGCGCCTCTGAGTTTCCTCCCGACAAATCGAAAGCTTGTTGAAGGGAAATCAACGCCGATTGAAAGTCGCCGGACTCAATCTGTGCTTTTGCGAGGATCATGTGACCAAGCCATGAGGCTGGATTCAGTGCGATGGCTCTCTGCGCCGCTACCGCTGCGGCATCGTAATGGCCCGCCTGATACAGCATCTGCCCATGGATCGCGCGCAGGTGAGCGGAAAAGGGGTCGAGTTCATGCGCCCTCCTCATCTCTTCTTCGGCTTCGTCGTGCCGGCAGAGGCTTGAGAATATATGAGCCAGGTAAAAATGAGCCAGGGGATAACTGGGATTCAGTTCAACGGCTCTGCGTGCCGCCTCAATCGCGGTATCCCAGTCCCACGTGAGCCAGAAGCTGCACGCGGCCAGCGCGGTATGTGCCTCTGCACTGTTTTCGTCTTGAGCCACAGCCTTGTTCGCCGCCGCAAGGCCGAGAATCCGGCAGTTGTCGCTGGCGTAGTCGCTTGTGATCGGCAACGTTGCATAGGCGTCTGCCAATCCGGCATTCGCCAGACTGTAGGATGCATCGAGGGCGAGAGACTGATTGTAGAAGTCGATCGCGCGCGTGATTCCTGCTTTACTTCGTTGAGCGAAGTAGTAGCGTCCCTTCAGGTAAAGATCGAACGCGTCGAGATTTGCCGTTTGCACCCTGGGTGAAAAGCGACCCGGAAGTCCGGCTAGCACCTGCTCCGCAATGGCCCGGCCCAGTTCGGCCTGGACGCCCAGGACGGTGGATCTTTCACGGTCGTAATTGGCTGCCCAAACGTGGGTCTGGTCTTCGACGCGGATGAGCTGTGCCGTAATGCGTATTCGATCGGCCTCGCGCCGCACGCTGCTTTCAAGAATGTAGCCGACGCACAGCTCTTTCCCGATCTGTGAAATCGGCTTGGCGGTGTTCCGGTAAGCCATCGACGAAGTCCGCGCGATGACGCCCAGGTTTTCCGGGCAAATCGCACCCAGACTGGCAATAGTCTCCTCCGTCATGCCATCGCAGAAGTAGTCCTCCGACGAGTCTCGTCCGTAGTTTGCGAACGGCAGTACAGCCAGCATCATGCGTTTTTGCGAAGACACCGCGGGACGGTTCTCTTCGCTGACAGGGGCAATGAACCGGTACCCTTTGCCGGGCACACGCTGAACAAACTTGGGTCGGTGAGAGTTGTCAGCGAGCGCTTTGCGAATCTTCCGTATTGCGGTGTTGACTCCGTTTTCGGCATCGACGTATACATCCTTGCCCCAAAGCCTTTCGGCGATCTCTTCGCGGGAAACGAGCGATTCGCGACGAGAGACGAGCAACAGCAATAGCTCCATCGCCAGCTTCTCGATCTTGATGGCACGCGTGCCGCGTCGCAGCTCATAGGTCGATGGGACGAGCTCGAATCCCCCGAATTTCAAGATTTGAGGCAAAGTCCGCTCCCTTGATGCCAGCTTCTCAGCCAGAGCGCATCCGCAATATGCTCGAGGACAAAGACTTGCACCGGACTTTTTTCTTCATGAATTCTTCAGGCTCGCTCCATGGCTTCCGGTTCAAGGAAGGGCGATCATCATATTGTTTTCAACTTGCAGTTGAAGACTTTCCCCGCACTTACCCACAGAATTGAGGAGGATCCATGAACAAGAGAATCGTCATCGCCCTAGCATTCCTGTTGTGCACGGCACTCGGGCCGGCACCGCAAGCCGCAGCGCAATCGGACGATCGCCGTTGCGACAACCGCCTGATTGAAGGAGTATACGGCTTTACCATCGAGGGCCAGAAACTCGCAGGCCCCGGCCCAGTCGGACCTCAGGTGGGCATAGCCATTACAACATTCGATGGATTTGGGAATCTAACTCAAGTCGACACCGTCGTCATCGGCGGAAACCTGGTGGCCGACTTCACCCACCCGCCCGCAACCGGAACCTACTCGGTGAATGCCGATTGCACCGGCACATTCACTATTGTTTTTCATGATGGCCGGCCGCCTGTGACGGTCAGTATGGTCGTCGTCGCCGGCGGCAATGAGATTGATACAGTCGTGCTGCCGCCGCCCGGCGCCGTTGGCCCCCTCGCCACGCGGAGCATAGGCAGGCGCCGCTTCTTCAATTAGTAAGAAAGAGGAGCCGAGAGCCATCTCGCAGCCTGACAGCGACCGGCTCCTCAGCGGGTTCGCCCGGCTGATGCCCGCTGCCGCCTCCACCGGAAAGGGCAGCGGGCGGTACCATCGACAATCACAACGACGATTGCGAAAGCCTATCCTGGGATTAGTCGAGAGCTTGAGGTAATTACCTCGTCAGCGTCTCCTTCGGGGAGTCAACGCTGTTGAATCGCCCTTGACTGCTTTGGAAATCCCCCAAGGAAGGTTCTCGCCGATGGGCCGAGAGCCCGGCACCTACAGGCGAGCCTCCGCTAAACTTGGTCTTCTCGATGTTGATGCGGTTGTCGCTCCGCTGACCGGAATCCGAAATGACGAGATTGATCGAACCCAGACCAAGTCGATCGATATTGGCATCATCGTAAGCCAATCAAAATGGTCGATGCTTGCGGAAGCTGAGGTGCGGACACTCGCGGCCAACAAATGAATTCAGATTCAAGAAATGGGGTAAAGTGCGATCCCCATTAAAGGAGTTAGTTTTAAAATCTGTTGCTTAAGATTCCGTTCAAAGATCAGTACCGTTACGTCGCCCAGTATTCAGAGATTCGGCTGTCCAATGTCGCGAACAGGCCAATGCCCGTTTCCAAACTTGACATCAAACAGGAAAGTGTCTAACACCGCCGCAGGGCGCGCAGGTTGTAATCGGCCACGGCGCGGGCCACATCGGCGGCCGGGGCGCGGTGCTCCGGGCTCTGCTCGAGCCAACTGGTGAGCGATTCGAAGACCGCGCCCACAAGGCAGCGCGCCGCAATGGCCGGCTCGGGAGCGGAGATGGCGCCGGAGGCCTGCTCGAGCGAGTGGCAGACCTGCTCGGCCTGACGGCTGAGGATCGCGCGGCGCACATGCTCCAGCCGCGGGCTCAGGCCCGAGGACTCGACGATAAGGATTCGAGCAATCCCAGGGTTCGCGGCAAGAAAAAGAAAGAGCGACTCGACCCCGTTGGGAATCCCGGTGATTGGATCGGGATGGCAGACCTTGGCCTGGTGGACGATCTCGAAGACCTTCTCGCCCAGAGCCTCGAGGACCGATGCGAAAATGTCTTCCTTATTGCGAAAGTGGGCGTAGAAGCTCCCCACGGAGCTGCCCGCCGCGGCAACAATCATTGGCACGGTGGTCGCGTGATAGCCGTGAGTGCCAAAGAGGCGGGTAGCGGCATCGAGAATCGTCGTGCGACGAGCTTCACGGCGAGCCTCGTTGGCGGGAGTCTTTCGGTAGGCCATGACTTTTGTTCAGTGTACCTCTTGTAAATAATAGAATGACGTGTCATTCTATTCTTGTCAAGGAAGAAACCACGATGAACGAAGCAAGACTCTCGTATTCAAGCCCTCAGAGCATTCAGGAACGCTCCCCTTCGAAAAGGTACGGCCTCAATCTTGCCGCAGGTCCGCGAATCCTCGCTTTGACCCTACTGGCTTTGCTGCCTTTGACCGGCTGCAGGCCGGAGCCTCAGTTTGCCGCCGACCGGCCGCTTCCTGTGCGGGTTCGATTGCCCAATCGCGTGCAGCAGCCGGTTTCGGTGGCGGTGAGCGGCTCGGTTGAGGCCAATGTGACCGCCCAGAGCGCATTCCAGATCGCCGGACGCGTGGCGCGTGTCGATGTCGAGGAGGGCCAGGCGGTAACAAAAGGTCAGGTGCTGGCAGAGCTCGACCCGACAGACTATCGCAATGCCTATGACGCGGCGGCGGCGCAGGAGGATGCGGCGCGGGCAGTTTCGGCGAAGGCCCAGGCCGGGCTGCGGAGCCAGGAGTTGGAAGAGGCGCGCATCGACTTCGAGCGCTGGCAGAGCGAGTACGCGCGGATGAAACTGCTCTACGATCGCAAGAGCCTCGCCGCAAACGATTTTGAAAAAATTGAGGCCGCGTACAAAGCTTCACTACAAAAATACGAGATGGCGCGGCAAGGGACGCGCATTGAAGAAAAGGATTCAGCAGGCGCGCAGGCACGGGCAGCCTCGGCACAGATGCACGAGGCCGGCAAGAGATTGGCAGATTGCCAACTGCGCGCACCGATCACCGGCTTTGTTGGAATGCGGCGGATCGACGTTGGCGACACAGTTGCAGCAGGAATACCGGTGATCGCCGTGCTGGACCTGAATCCGGTGAAAGTCCGCGCGGCGATTCCGGAGTCTGAGATCGGCAAGGTCGAAGAGGGCGAGCGGGCCACCGTCACGATCCCCTCGCTCGATGGCCGCGAGTTTCAAGGCAAGGTTGAAACCGTAGGCGTGGCGGCCGATCCGGCCTCGCGTACTTATACGGTAAAGATTGCGGTCGAGAATCCCGAGCACGTGCTGCGTGCCGGCATGGTCAGCGAAGCGCGGATCTACAGCTCGGAGGTTGTGAACGCGATCACCGTGCCGGCGGATGCGATCGTCCGGGATGCGCGTGGCGTCACGCAGGTCTATGTCTACGAGTCCGCGACGCAGCGAGTCTATGCGCGGAGGATCGAGGCGGGTGCGCCGGTGGGCAGCGAGATTGAGATTCGAAGCGGACTCACGGGCGACGAGCAGGTGGTCGTGGCCGGGCAACAAAACGTGCGCGAGGGCTCACCGGCCAAGCTCGCCGGAGGTGGCCAGTGAACCCCGTTCGCGCATCGCTGCGCTATCCGCAGGT
>CAZGHZ010000032.1:0-42274 GCA_964525655.1 uncultured Occallatibacter sp. | reverse complement strand
ACTCTTCAAGCCCTTCATCTATCACCGCCTGGAACAGACCGGCCACTGCACCACGATCAAACAAGCCAAAGAGATGGTGGAAATGCAGGAGCCGGTGGTCTGGGACATCCTTGAGGAAGTCATCAAGGACCATCCGGTGCTGCTGAACCGCGCGCCTACGCTTCACCGCCTGGGCATTCAGGCCTTTGAGCCGGTGCTCGTGGAAGGTAAAGCCATCAAGATTCACCCGCTGGTCTGCACGGCCTTCAACGCCGACTTTGACGGCGATCAGATGGCGGTGCACATACCCCTATCTCCGGAAGCGCAGATCGAGGCCAGCGTCTTGATGCTGGCGTCGCACAATATTCTCTCGCCGGCCTCGGGCCAGCCCATCACCGTGCCCTCGCAGGACATGGTGCTCGGCCTCTACTACCTGACCAAGGCGAAGAAGAACGCCAAGGGTGAGGGACGCGTCTTCGCCAATTACGAAGAGGTCCTAATGGCTCTCGAAGCCAAGGAAGTCGAGACTCTGTCGCCTATCCGCCTGCGTTACACGGGCAAGATGCTGGATCTGACGACGGCCTACGACGACCAGGACCTGACGCACATCGAGCCGGTGGACTTCAACAAGCAGTACATTTCAACCACGGTCGGCCGCGTGATCTTGAACGATTCGCTGCCACCAGGGATGCCGTACATCAACGGACTGCTGAAGAAGAAGGGCATCGGGCAGCTTGTGAATTACTGCAACCAGAACCTCGGCCTGGAAGTCACGGTTGGGATGCTGGATCAGATCAAGGCGCTGGGCTTCCGCTATGCCACAGTCTCCGGGCTCTCGGTGGGCCTTGACGACATGGTAATCCCGGACAGCAAGTACACCGTCGTTCGCGAGGCCGACCTCAAGGTTGTCGAGGTTCAGAAGCAGTACATGGACGGCGCGATCACCAACGGCGAGCGCTCGAACAAGGTCATCCAGATGTGGTCGGCGGTTACCGACAAGGTGGCCGACGAGATGTTCGGCAACATGAAGCGCGCGGACGAAGAGGGCGCGATGAACCCGATCTACATCATGGCCGACTCCGGCGCCCGCGGATCGAAGCAGCAGATTCGCCAACTCTCTGGCATGAGAGGCCTGATGGCCAAGCCGTCCGGAGAAGTGATCGAGACGCCCATCACGGCGAACTTCCGCGAAGGGCTGACGGTACTCGAATACTTCATCTCGACCCACGGTGCGCGCAAGGGATTGGCCGACACGGCGCTAAAGACCGCCGACTCAGGCTATCTGACCCGCCGCCTGGTCGACGTTGCCCAGGACGTGATCGTGACCGAGTACGACTGCGGTACGGTCGAGGGCATCTACGTCGGATCGATCGTTGAGTCGGGCGAGATCATCGAGGAACTGCGCGACCGCATTATTGGCCGTGTGACCCTCGAGCGCATCAAGGATTACGACGGCAATATCGTAGTGGATGTGAACCAGGGCATCGACGAGGATATTGCTTCGGCGATTCAGGCAGCAGGCAAGGAGAAGGTGAAGATTCGCTCGGTGCTGACCTGCGAGTCGCGGCGCGGCGTTTGCGCTCTCTGCTACGGGCGCAACCTGGGCTCGGGACGCATGGTGGAGCTGGGCGAGACCTGCGGCGTGATCGCGGCGCAGTCGATCGGCGAGCCCGGAACGCAGTTGACGATGCGTACCTTCCACGTCGGCGGCACGGCTAGCCGCGTGCAGGACAAATCGCGTCTCGACGCCAAGAACAAGGGGTTTGTGCGCTTTATCAATCTGAACTACGTTGAGAGCAAAGACGGCACGCTCGTGGCCATGAATCGCTCGGGCTCGATTGCCGTTCAAGATGAGCGTGGCCGCGAGAAGGAGCGCTACCAGGTGGTCTACGGCGCGCGCCTCAAAGTGAAGGACGGCGAACAGGTTCAGCTGGGTCAGTTGCTGGCCGAGTGGGACCCATACACCTACTCCATCCTGACGGAGATCGGCGGCAACGTCCAGTTCAAGGACTTGCAGGAAGGCATCACGCTCAACGAAGAGGTCGACGAAGTGACCGGCCTCTCGCGCTGGGTCGTAGCTGACGCTCCCGACGAAAAGCGCCAGCCTACGTTTGTGGTCAAGAATGCCAAGACCCACAAGCGTTATCTGCTGCCGCGCGGCGCTCACCTCATGGTTCAGGACGGCGACGAGGTGGGTCCGGGCGACGTGCTGGCGAAGATTCCCAAGGAGAGCACGCGCACCAAGGACATCACCGGCGGTCTGCCGCGCGTTGTCGAACTCTTCGAGGCGCGCAAGCCGCGCGAGACGGCCACCATCAGCGAGATCGATGGCGTGGTCCGCTTCGGCGAGGTCAGCAAGGGCCAGCGCAAGATTTATGTGACCGCGGACAACGGAGACGAGAAGGAGTACTCGGTACAGCGAGGCATTCACGTCAATGTCCAGGAGGGCGAGCGTCTGCGTGCCGGCGACCCGCTGATGGATGGGCCGCTGAATCCGCACGACATTCTCGCCGTGCTGGGCGAGAAGGAGCTGCAAGCCTACCTGGTGAACGAGATCCAGGAGGTCTACCGGTTGCAGGGCGTGGCCATCAGCGACAAGCACATCGAGGTCATCGTCCGGCAGATGCTGCGCTGGGTGCGGATCGACGAGATCGGCGATACCAACTTCCTGTTGGAGCAACAAGTCGACCGCTTCCGCTTCAACGAAGAGAACGAGCGGGTGCTGGCTGAGGGAGGCCGTCCGGCAATCGGGCGTCCGCTGCTGCTGGGCATCACCAAGGCGTCGCTCTCGACCGATAGCTTTATCTCCGCCGCCAGCTTCCAGGAGACCACTCGTGTTCTCACCGAAGCCAGCATTAACGGGGCAATCGACAACCTGCGAGGCCTGAAGGAGAACGTGATCGTCGGACGCCTCATCCCCGCCGGCACGGGCCTGGAGTACTACCGCAACGTTCAGCTCTCACCGGAGTTGGAGGAAGCTGCGGCCCGCGTACAGCAGGAGGTCTCGGCCGAGATCGAAGCCGCCGAGCGCGAACTGGAACTGATGCGCCAGGAGGGCGAAGCCGAGGAGATGGCCGCCGAGTAGCAACCTGAGGCGGGGCAGCGGCCTTTGGCAAGATCCGCCAAGGATTGCAGGCTCAATCTTCTTTCATCGAACGGCAATCAACACAGAAGGCCCGGCACAAGCCGGGCCTTCTGTGTTGCGCAGTCTTCAGCCTATGGAAGCAGGCTATTGCCGCTTGCTGTTTTTCGCCGCGTACATGGCCGAATCGGCGGCGCTCAGCAGGCCTTCGCTCGTGACATTGTCCTCCGGATAGAGGGCGGTACCAAAGCTGGCCGCGCCTTGCAGAATGTGCCCTTCAAACACAAACGGGTCATTGAAGCAGTGTTCAAGACGCTGAGCGATCTCCTCGACGCCGGCTCGGTTGCGCACCATCGGGAGCAGCACGGCGAATTCATCTCCGCCCAGACGGGCCAGCAGGTCGTGGGAGCGCAACTGCTGCTTCATTCGCCGCGCGACCTCCTGCAGATAAAGGTCTCCGATATGATGGCCACAAAGGTCGTTGACCTGCTTGAATCCATCGAGGTCGATATAGATCAGGCCGAAGATGCCCGCATGATGGCGTGCCTCTTCGATCTGCTCGTTGAGGCGCTTTCCAAGGGAGAAGCGATTATGGACGTCGGTGAGCAGGTCGAACTCCGAGCGGTGCAACAGGTCTGAGTAAAGACGGCGGGTTTCGACGGCCAGCGTGGCGAGTCCCGCGGCCAGTGAAAGAGTCTCCGACTCAACGGGGGAGGGCTTCTCGGCCGGGTCGAAGGCGGCAAAGACGGCGCCGAGCGGAGAGCCCGTGTGGCCAGGAATCTCGTTGCGAACAATGCGCAGGCCGGTCAGTTCAGACGGAGTCTTTCCCAGCCGGGCGCCGCCGGCGATCTGGAACCAGCAGGGAGCGCCGTGCAATTTGAAGGAGGCAAGTTCCGCGATCTCTTCGACGACCTCGGCCAGGGGGCGGGCGCCGTTGATGTCCTCAAGGATGCGGCTACGTCGCCGTTCGATGGTGGCCAATGCTGCGGTCTGGCGGCGCACCTTGTGCTCCAAAGCCCAGCCCCTGGCTCCCACCAGGACGACGACCACCAGCAGCAGGCCAACCACGATGACCAGGTTGCGCACATTGAGCAGCGAGGGTTTGGCGATGACCGTAATATCGTCGAATGAACGCATCAGAATATGGAACGGAACCTGCATGGTGGTGTTGTATGGGTTGGTGCCCTCAAGGATGCAGATGCCGGTTACCTTGACCTTGGAGCCTACGGCAATATTCTTCATTGCAGGAAGCGAGCGCTTGCTGGCCGCGTCCGGGTGATGGTAAATCGCAGAAAACAGTTGACCATCCGAGGACACAACATATTCGTCCTGATTGGCTCCCCGGACTGCTGCCGCCACCTGGCCCTGAATGGAGACCAGATCGTAGAGGTGCCCATCGGGCTGATTGGAACTCCAAAAGGCCAGTTGCCGCCAGTTCGCAGGCTGTGGCGTGACCGGCGCCTGCACTTGACTATCCTGAATCTCGCCGTGAGTCAGAGATACAAACCCGTCATGGGCATCGGGAAAGCCCGTCGCGTCCGCGATGTCGCCGATATCGAGTGGGCTGCGAACCGGGGTTCCAATCCACAGGCTCTTGCCGCCGTCCTGCAACACCACTGCCGTGCCGGGTTCATAGTAGGTGATGGCCCCATGAACTCGGATTCTCTGCGTGCGATCCGTGACATGATACCCTGTGACGACCTGATTCATGGGGGTGAGAGCGAGCGACCATGGACTGGCGCCGGCGCGCTTCAGAACCTTCACGTCCGCCAAAGAGGCGACGTGAATCAAAACTCCGGCAACCTCCATTTTGGCGTCGAATTTGCCCCCTGCAACTCCGGTGACCTCGACCTCGGCGTCGAGCAGGCCTTTGAGCACACTCGGATCGTCGCTATCCACCATCGCATCGACATAACCGCCATCCATGAGCATCTGCAGATACGTAACGCGCACGGTCGGGCTCCACCCCAATTCGGCCGTTCGGACCACGCCACGCACACTCACCCGCAAGGAGTCGTAATGGGAGCGGATCAGATCATCGAAACCGGCCGGCACGGCCTTGGGCAGTGCGCCGTGGGCAAGCACAGTCAGGCTATCGGGGACGACAATGGGGCGGAAGCTCGCACGCATCTTTCCCCGCACAAGGATGCGATCTCCGGGAGCCAGCCGGGCACCGTTGGGCGCCAATACAAAGATGGCCGCGTCGCCATCCTGCACAAACAAGATGTTTTCGTACCCAGGAGAGTAAGTGACCGTCGCCTCGAATGCGACCGGAAGCGCCTTGTCGGCTTCAGCATTGCTGAGGGCTGCAATGGCGCGCAGGTCGGTCAGCGGGGAAGGCCCCGCCGCCCAGGCAACCGAGGCCCAGCCCAAGACAATCGCAACCGCTGAAATCAGTCTCTTCATCGGGAATGCATCGGCGCGGCGGCATCCGCGCTTACGGGCCCCTGGTAGTTCTATCGGCATAAGCCGTCCGTCGCATCGACTCGGCGGCAAGACCTCTCACCGGAAGCGTGTCGTGCGTGGAAACACAGAGAATATGGTAGCGCAACGGTGATTCGGCGTTCCGATCATCGAGTAGGCTCAGCCCAAGTCAGCGAATCCCGGACTCCGATTGGAGCTTTGCTTTCAGGCCGTCTTGGATGCGGGCTTTCGTCGTGTCCGCTACAGCAGTTCTCCAATAGAATCACGCCGAATCCATGAACCTCGAGTGGATTCTTCCTTCTAAAGCAACCGCCTTCGACGAGGCCGGTCAAGGAATGTCACTTGGGGAACTGTTTTGGACCGGAGCTTTTTCGGCCTCGTGCCTGGCGTTTTTGACGGCATACATCGAGGTGTCGGCGGCGTTCAGCAGAGCATCCTTTGTGTTTCCATCCTCCGGGTAGACGGCAATTCCGATGCTGGCCAGGCCCTTGATGACGTGACCTTCGATGACAAATGGCGCATCGAAGCAGCCGGTCAGCCTTTTCACGATCCTATCCAGGTCGGAACGGCCACGCTGGAGGGCGACCAGGGCGGCGAACTCGTCTCCACCCAGCCGGGCCAGCATATCGCCGCCGAGCAACTGGTCGTTCATGCGCCCGGCGACCGCCTGGAGATAGACATCTCCCACGTGGTGGCCGTAGGTGTCGTTGATCGGCTTGAATTTGTCGAGATCGATGTAGATCAAGCCGAAGATGCCGTGGTTCTGGGCCGCCTCCTGGATCAGAATGTCAAGGCGCTTGTGAAGAGAGAAGCGGTTGTAAATATCTGTGAGCAGATCGAACTCCGAACGGTGGCGCAGATCGGAGTAGAGCCGCCGGGTTTCGATGGCCAGCGTGGCCAGCCGAGCTCCGTCGGAGAGAGCCTCGGTTTCGCGGTCGTTCGGCGGCGCCTGCGGAGCGAGTGCGGCAAAGATCGCCCCCAGTGGCGGGCCGGAGCGGGTCTCGATGTTGACGCGCACGATGCGCAGGTCATGGGGCTCAGGCGGGCAGTTCCCCAGCATCGAACCATCGGCGATCTCGCACCAGCATGGGGCGCCATTCAGCCTGAAGGAGACCATCTCGGCGATCTTTTCCAGGACATCGGCCAGCGTCTGCGATCCATTGATGTCTTCGAGAATGCGGCTGCGCTTCTGTTCGAGCAGTGTTGAACGCCGTTCCAAAGCAGCCTCCGCCTCGATGCTCTTGGCCAATGCGGCGGTTTTCTGGCGCACCTTGCGCTCCAGGGCCCAGCCCCGCGCGCCTACCACGGCAACGACGACCAGCAGCAGCACGACCACAATGACAAGGTTGCGGACATTCAGCAATGAGGGGCGCTTGACTACCTCAACATCGTCGAATGAACGCAGAAGTATATTGAAGGGCACCTGCGCGATGAATGGGTTGGAGTATTCGAGGACGCAGATGCCGGTGACACGGACTCTGGAACCCAGCGGAATCTCCCTGACGATCGGAACCGGGCCATCCGGATGGCGAAAGATGGCGGAGAATTGCTTGCCGTCGATGGCCAGCACAAACTCATCCTGCGAGGCCTCATGAACCTCCGTCACGACCAAGCCTTCGATGGAAACCAGATCGTAATGATGGCCGGGAGAGTCATAGCCTCTGGGAGTGAGCGTCTCCCAGGTTGCCGGCAGGGGCGTGATAGGCGCGCGGGCCTCAGTGTCCCGAATCTCGCCATGCACCAGGTTGATAAAGCCATCGTGCGCATCGGGAAAGCCAGTAGCATCCGCCTCGTCGCCAAGCCGCAAGGGCTTGTACGTCAAGGTCGAGATCCAGATGCTCTTGTCGCCATCCTGCAACACAACGGCTGAACCAGGCTGGTAATAGGTGATGGTTCCATGAACCCGGACCCTCGGGGTGGAATCATGGAGATGAGAGACGGTAATCACTCGGTCCATCGGAGTGACGGGCAGCGACCATGGACTGGAACCGGAACGCTGGACGATTTTGATATCGGCGAGCGATTGAATGTGCATCAGGATGCCGGTCTCGTGCATTTTGCTGTCGAACTCTTCCGAAGCGACGCCGGTAAGCTCCACTTCGGAATCCAGCAGGCCATCGATCGCGCCCGGATCGTCACTATCGAGATTTGCGTCGAAATAGCCGCCGTCCATGAGCAACTGAAGGCGGATGTAGTACACCGGGGCAACCAGGCTCTTGGTGCGATCCGCCGTGCGGACTATGCCGCGCACGGTGACTACTTTGCAATCGGTTTCGGCGCGGATCATCTGATCGTAGCTGGCCGGCTCTGGCGTCAACGGGGCCCCGTGACGCAGCAGAGTGATGCTTTCGCTGATCACAATTGGATTAAAGCTCCCCTGCGTCTTTCCCTTCACCAGGATGCGGTCGCCTGGAACCAGTTTGGCATCGGTAGGAGCTTGGACATAGATCGCCGCATCGCCTTCCTGCACAAACAGGTTGTTCTCATAGCCCCGGTAGTATGTGACCGTCGCCTCGAAGGCAACGGGGAGCCTTTGGCTGGCCTGAGCATTGGTGAGGGCATGGATTTCGCGCAGAGTTGTGAGAGGCGCAGGCGGGGCAGACCAAGCGGCCAGTGCCCAGCCGAGGAATATCGCAACCGCTGGAATCAATCTCTTCACCGGAAAGATCCTGTCAAACTGGCGCAATCTCGCTTGTTCCCAAGAACAATATCGGCATTGCGCCCACACAAGTATAGCCTCACATGGAGAAGACGCAGTATATCCGCGCTATGTGGTCAGGTGCAACCTCAATATCGAAGATTAGAGATCGGGGCCAAGCTGCATTCTTATCTGCCGCTTTGGTCCGCAGGCGCCGGTTCTTCATTTCCCGCTCTTTTGGCGGCGGCCTGCTTGCGAAAGTTCTTGGCCGCGTACATGGCGGCATCGGCCGCGCTCAGCAGGCTCTCTTTTGTTGCGCCGTCTTCCGGATACATGGAGTAGCCAAAGCTCGCCGAGCCTTCCAGGGTATTTCCTTCGACTACAAAAGGCTCCTTGAAGCAGTGTTCCAGGCGCAGGGCAATCTCTTCGATCCGGGTGCGGTTGCTCACCCTGGGAAGCAGCACGGCAAACTCATCACCGCCCAGCCGCGCGAGCAGGTCATGAGAGCGGAGCTGCTTTTTCATGCGGCTTGCGACCTCCTGAAGAAAGAGGTCTCCGACGTGGTGGCCATAGCGGTCGTTGATCGGCTTGAACCGGTCGAGGTCGATGTAGATCAGGCCAAAGACGCCTGCATTCTGACGAGCCTCTTCAATCAGCGCATCCATGCGCTCTTCCATCGAACGGCGATTGTGGACATTGGTGAGCAGGTCGACCTCGGAGCGCTGCAACAAATCGGAGTAGAGTCTGCGGGTTTCGATCGCCAGCATGGCCAGCTTCGCCCCGCCTGAGAGCGCCTCCTTTTCGTGGGCAAAGGTGCGGCGGAGGCCGGGAATAGGCCCTGCATCCAGGCCGGCGAAAATAGCCCCCAGCGGCGGGCCGGAGCGGGCGGGAATCTCCGCGGAGAGAATGCGCAGCTTAGCGTCCGGAGGGCAGTTGCCCAGGCGCGCTCCGTCCCTCACGTCGCACCAGCAGGCAGCGCCATCGAGCATAAAGGAGACCATCTCCGTGACCTTCTCCAGGATCTCCACCAGAGGCTTGGAGCTGTTGATGTCCGCAAGGATGCGGTTGCGGCGCTGCTCGAGATAGGCCATCGCTGCGAGTTTGCCGGCCTGTCGGCGCACTCGGTTGCTGAGCGCGAATCCCCAGATCGCCACTGCGATCGTGATCAGCAGCATCGGAATCAGCAGGAAATCGGGGCCGTGAACGTCCAGCAGAGGAGGCTTTGAGACGAAGGCAAGATCCTCAGGCGAACGCAGGAGAATCTCGAAGGAAGCCTGAGAGCTGAGCGGACTTAAATTCTGCGGAATTGAGATACCAATTACGCGAATTCTGGATCCGGGAGGAATCCTCTTCATTTGCGGAACCGCCCCGTTCAGGCGGCTGTAGACTGCCGTAAACAACTGGCCCGAAGAGGACAATACAACTTCGTCCTGCGAGGCCTCTCGAACCGTTGCGACCGCTTCACCTTCGATAGTGACCAGCTCGAAGGGGTGGCTGCCAGATGCCAGTTGCTGCCAGGATGCCGGTTGCGCTGGGACAGTGGCCTGAACCTTGCTATCCTGGATTTCACCGTTATTCAAAGTCAGGAAGCCGTTAAAGGAGCCGGGAAGTCCGGTTGCATCCGCCTCATCGCCGACCCGCAACTCGCTGCTGGCCGCCGTGATCGCGATCCACACTCCTCGGGAACCATTTTCGAGTACGACGGCCTTGCCCGGCTCGTAATAAGTGATGACTCCATGAACCCGCACTCTCTGCGTGAGATCGCGCGCGCGGTCGCTGGCCGAGAGCCTGTCGATGGATGTGACCGGATGCGAGGGCGCTCTCGCAGGCTGCGCCGCCGATGCAGCCGAGGCCCAGCCAAAGATGATCGCAACCGCTGAAATCAGTCTCTTCACCAGGCAAGATCCTGTTGAACTGGCGCCGTCCTGTCTTTCGCTTTCAGTCTACATCCCTCTTCGGATGGACCGATGGGCGCAGGCAGCGAAATGGGGGTTGGTTCGCGCACAAAAGTAATGGCGGGCGTCAATGCTCACATGATCGCGCAAACCGCTCGCCGGGCTCTTCGTCGAGTTTCGTTTCACTGTCGTCTGAGGTGAGCCGGCCCGTTCTGAATCGCAATCCTGGAAGTCGAATGAAGGAGTGGGTGCCATCTCTTGGCGCGTCTCTATGCGGGAGGCTCGAGACTTTGGACGGCAGTTTTGCCGACCTCCTGCTTGTGCAGGTTCTTGGAGGCATACATGGATGCGTCGGCTGTGCTCAGCAGGCTGTCTTCAGTGGCGCCGTCCTCGGGGTAGAGGGCAATGCCGAAGCTGGCCGAGCCTAACAGAGTGTGTTCATCGAGATTCACCGGATCGTCAAAGATATGCTCCAGGCGTTGAACGATCTCTTCGACGCCGGCGCGATTACGCACCATCGGCAGCAGAACGGCAAACTCATCTCCACCCAGCCTCGCCAGCAGATCGTGTGAGCGCAGTTGCTGCTTCATGCGCCTGGTCACTTCCTGCAAATAGAGATCCCCGATGTGATGGCCATAGAGATCGTTGACCTGCTTGAAATCGTCCAGATCGATGTAGATAAGGCCGAAGATGCCGGCATTCTGGCGCGCCTCTTCAATCTGAGATCGCAGCCGCTTGCTCAGCGAAAAGCGATTGTGAATGTCGGTAAGCAGGTCGAATTCCGAGCGGTGCAGCAGGTCGCTGTAAAGCCGGCGTGTTTCGATAGCCAGCGCGGCCAGCTTCGCTCCTACCGAGAGCGCCTCGTTTTCATGGGCGGAAGCCTGTGCCGTAACGGGCGAGTTCGCTGAACCGAGAGCTGCAAAAAGCGTGCCCAGAGGCGGTCCGGAGCGGGCGGGAATCTCCGCACGGACGATGCGCATGTCCTGTGCCGGAATCTGAGAATCGCCCAACCGCGCCCCATGGGTCACCTCGCACCAGCAAAGCGAATCCTTAAGGGCGAAGGAGACCAGTTCGGTGATCTCCTCAAGGATCTCAGCGAGCGGCAGCGAGCCGTTGATGTCCTCAAGGATACGGCTGCGCTTATGTTCCATTTGCGCAATGCGCCGCTCCATAGCGGCCTCAGCCTCGATCCGTTTGGCCAGCGCGGCGGTCTGGCTGCGCACCTTGATGTTCAGGGCTGCACCCCATGCTCCTACCGCGATCACCACCAGGACCAACAGGCTGACGACACGAATCAGGTTGCGAATACTCAGCGGGGAAGGCCGCGCAACGATCGCAATATCGTCGAAGGAGCGCAGAAGCATATTGAATGGCAGCTCCTGGCTGTGATTGTGTGTGTCGGTCTCCTCGTTCAAGCAGATACCGGTGACCCGGACTTTGGAACCCAGAGGAATCTGCACCATCGGCGCAAGCTGGATGTGACTGGCCGGGTCCGGGTGACGGTAAATGGCGGAGAACAGGCGGCCATCGGCGACCAGGACATATTCGTCCTGCACGGCCTCCCGGACCTCTGTCACCACTTGCCCTTCGATGGATGCCAGATCGTACAGATGCCCATCGGGTTTGTAGCTGCTCCAGGTGGCGAGTAGTTTCCAGGTCGCGGGCAGCGGCGTTATTGGCGCCTGCACGCGCCTATCCTCGATCTCGCCGTGGGTCAAGGCTAGAACCCCATTATGGGCTTCAGGAAAGCCTGTTGCATCGGCTATATCGCCGATCCGCAAGGGCTCGCGGGAGAGAGTCGTGATCCACAGGCTCCTGGCGCCGTCTTGCAGCACAACGGCCGAGCCGGGCTCGTAATAGGTGATGGTTCCGTGAACCCGGACCCTCTGGGAGCGATCCTGCACATGAAAGCCTGCAAGAATCTCGTCCATGGGCGTTACCGGGAGGGACTGAAGACTGGCGCCGGCGCGCTTTAGAATCTTCACATCCGAAAGTTTGGCGACGTGAAGCAGTATCCCGGTCTGCTGCATCTTGCCGTCGAATTTTCCGCCGACCACCCCGGTAACTTCGACCTCGGCATCCAGCAGACTGCTAAGCGGCCGCGCATCGTCGCTATCCACAGTAGCGTCGACATAACCACCGTCTACGATCATCTGCAAATAGGTAACTTGCACCTTGTCGTCCATCATCAAGTCGGCAGACTGGATCACAGAATGCACGGTGACCGACATACAGTCGCGCTCTCCGTGGATCAGGCCGGTGAAGTCGGCGGAGACGGCTTTGGGAGGGACGCCGTGGCGAAGAAGCGACACGTTGTCACTCACAACGATGGGATGAAAGCTCGCTTCCGTATGCCCCCTCACCAGGACGTGATCGCCGGGAAGCAGCGGGGTATTCACAATGTCGAGCACATAAATAGCCGCGTCTCCATCCTGGACAAACAGGAGAGCGCCACTCTCGCGAAAGTAATTGACCGTCGCCTCAAAGGCAACCGGCAGCTTCTGGCCGGCTTCAGCGTTGGTAAGGGCGTGAATCGCGCGGAGCGTTGTGAGCGGCGCCGGCACCGCTGCCCAGGCAGCCGTGGCAAAAACGAGAATGATCACAACTGCTGGAATCAGTCTTCTCATCGAAAGAATCTGGTAGTGCCTGGCCTGGTTCATCCGGCTACCCGCATCTTCTATCGGCAAAACCGAATCCATAGGACACTGGGGCATCAGGGACTGTTCAACCGCCCGCACCCTAGTGAAATACGGCTGAATTAGTTGCAACCCAATCATACTCCTGTGCGAATCTGGTTGAATGACGCTTCTCGGGCATGACTGCATAGGTCCGGTCTTGGAATTGATTTCGGCTGCCGGCCCGTTTTGCCGCCTTTAGCGCCAGCGCACCGTTAGCGGCCGGACTATTTCTGCCGCAAGGAGGTCTGAAGATGCCGAATTCCGCTGAACTCACTGACTCCGACGCCTCGTTCCCGCCGCGCGGAGCGCAGGCGCAGCCCACCCGCCGCATTCGTGTGATCGGCGTTCCACTCGACCTGGGCGCCAGCCGCCGCGGCGTAGACATGGGGCCCTCGGCAGTGCGAGTCGCCGGGCTTGAGGCGCGGCTTGAGGCGCTGGGCCACCAGGTCACCGACGGAGGCAACATCCGCGTGGAGATCGCCGAGACGCAGGCGGCCGGCTGCGAGAACGCACGCTTCCTCAAGCAGATAGCGGAGACCTGCACGCGCACCGCCGAGACCGTCGTAAAGACTCTGGAAGAAGGGATGACGCCACTGCTGCTCGGAGGCGACCATTCACTGGCAGCCGGCTCGGTCTCCGGCGTCGCCCACTTCCATCGCCGCCAGAACCAGAGTATCGGCGTGCTGTGGTTCGATGCCCACTCCGACATCAACACGCCCGAGAGTTCACCCTCGGGCAACGTACACGGAATGCCGCTGGCCGCGCTGCTCGGCCTCGGACCGGAGCCGCTGGGCAGCATCTTCGGCAACGCGCACAAGATTGCGCCTGAGAATACGGTGCTAATCGGCCTGCGCGACATCGACGCAGGCGAGCGGGAAAACCTGCGCCGCGCCGGAGTGGCCGGGGTCTACACCATGCGCGACATCGACGAGCGCGGCATGAGAACGGTGATGGAGGAAGCACTGAGCGTAGCCGGACGCGGCACGGCAGGCTATCACGTCTCGCTCGACATGGACTGGATCGACCCCGAGGACGCGCCCGGCGTGGGTACTCCAGTCCGCGGCGGGGCGACATATCGCGAGGCGCATCTGGCCATGGAGATCATCGCCGACCACGGCCGTCTGCTCAGCTTCGAGATCGTCGAGGTCAACCCAGTGATCGACGAGCACAATCGCACGGCGGAGCTGGCGGTAGAATTAGCCTGCTCGGCATTTGGGAAGAAGATCCTGTAAGAGATTCGAAGGCTGGCCGTCCGCCGAATACCATGCAAAACTGGGTTACAATTGAAGAACTGAAGACTGAGGGCGGGCGAGATGGCAAAGAAAGTTCTGACTTCGACGAGAAACGGAAGCGCTCCCAAGCTCGATCCGCGGAGCCCGAGCTTCACGCGCGAATTCAAGCGCGCCGCAAAGGCCTTCACAAAGAAGGCTACGCAGTCGCCAGAGCACGCATTGGCGGTTTTGGTTGAGGCAGGTATTTATACTCCTACCGGCAGGCTGACCAAGAACTACCGCTAGATTGTGCATCGTCTCTCCACCAGTTTCGTGCTCGCCTATCATGGCTGCGACCGTGATTTAGGGGAAAGCCTGCTTTCTGGGGCCAAATCGTTCAAACTCAGCAACAATGATTACGACTGGCTTGGCCCCGGCGTGTATTTCTGGGAGTCGAATCCGCAACGAGCACTGGAATTCGCGCATGAAAAGCTCAAGCGCAGTGAGGGGATTCGCAAGCCCTTTGTGGTGGGGGCGGTGGTTGATCTGGGACTCTGCCTCGACCTGACCACGAAAGACTCCATCGAGAATCTGAGGGATGCACATCGGAGCTTACAGGAGACTGTAGGCCCTACGAGCAACCCACTTCCCCTGAATGGTCCGGAGGACTGGAGACGACGTTTGGATTGCGCCGTTATCAAGTTCCTTCATCTGATTCTTGAGAATTCCCATGCCGAGCCAATCGATACAGTACGCGGCATCTTCACAGAAGGAGATCCTATCTACACAGGTTCCAAATTTCTCGAAAAGACTCATGTGCAGATCGCGGTGCTCAACCCAGATTGCATCAAGGCGGTATTCCGTGTACCCAAATCGGTGATCAAATAAGGCTTATGACAAAAAAACTACGCGTTGGAGTTATTTTTGGCGGGCGGAGCGGCGAGCATGAGGTTTCGCTGCTCTCGGCAGCCTCGATTTTGAAAGCGATCGACCGGCGGAAGTTCGACGTGGTGCCGATCGGAATCAACAAGGCCGGCCACTGGCTGACAGCGCGTGCCGCCGAGGGGCTGCTGGAAGGTTCGCAACCGGAGCAGTTGGCCGAGGGCGAGACCAGCGACGCGAAGCCCCAGGCAGAGGCAAAGAAGCTGCGGGCAGGCGATCCGGCCGCAACGCCGGGGGCACGCGTGCTTGCCGAAGGGCAGCCAACGCTGCTTGCTCCAGAGCCGGAGAAACCGGCATCCTCCGCACTGACGGAGAGCGGAGCCGAGGCTCTCGACAGTCATGCGGCGCTGGGCGGGCAATCGCTCGACGTCGTCTTTCCCGTCCTGCACGGTACCTTTGGCGAGGATGGAACGATCCAAGGGCTCTTCGAGCTGGCCGGCATCGCCTATGTCGGTTCGGGCGTGCTGGGCTCGGCGGCGGGGATGGACAAGGACGTGATGAAGCGCCTCTTCGCCCAGGCCGGGCTGCCCATGGTCAAGCACGTGACGTTGCTGCGCGCCGATTGGGAGAAGTCGCCGAAGAAGGCCATTGCCCAGATCGAAGCGGCGCTCAAGTACCCGGTCTTTGTGAAGCCCGCGAATCTCGGTTCGTCCGTCGGCATCTCGAAGGCGCACGAGCGCAAGGAACTCGGGCCGGCGCTCGACCTTGCCGCTAAGTACGACCGCAAGCTGGTCATCGAGCAGGGCGTGGGCGGCAAGAAGGCCAAAGCTCGCGAGCTTGAGGTTGGCGTGCTGGGCAACGACGATCCCCAGGCCAGCGTGGTGGGCGAGATCATTCCCGGCAAGGAGTTCTACGACTACGAGGCCAAGTACCTGTCAGAGGGATCGGCTGCGGTGATTCCGGCCAAGCTGAGCAAGGCCGAGACTCAGCGCGTCCGTGAGCTGGCCGTCGCGGCCTTCCGGGCCTGCGACCTCTCAGGCCTCGCGCGCGTCGACTTCCTAATGGAGCCCGACGGCAAACAGCGCATCTTTCTGAACGAAGTGAACACACTGCCCGGCTTCACCAGCATCAGCATGTACCCCAAGCTCTGGGAGGCCACGAGGATCGGCTACAAGGATCTGATCTCGCGCCTGATCGAGCTGGCCCTCGAACGCCAGGCCGAAAAGAGCCGGACAACTTACAGCCGGGAAGAGTAGACCATAGGGATCAGGGGTCAGAGATCAGAGATCAGAGATCAGTCTCCAACAGCAGACGAAGTCTCAGAGCATAGCCTGGGAACTCGCGGTCAGGTTCCGGTGTCTACAGAGGAGTGGGGAAGCAGTCTATCCTGTAACAGCCGGCCACTGATCTCTGATCTCTGGCCCCTGATCTCTGTTTTTTGAGGCATCCGCATCATGACCTTGCTCGACGCTCCTGCATTTGACGAAATTCGTGATCGCCGCCACCGCACGATTCTCTTGAGCATTGTGGCGGGGCTGTTTGTTTTGGCGGTGGGCTGGTGGCTGGTGGCCGGCCACCCGGTGGACTGGCCGTGGAACTGGGACAATCACCTGCGGGGAAGAATCGCGGTCAACGACTTCTTCACGGATCTCGAGAAGAACGACCTTTCGGCGGCCTACGGCGTCTGGATGCACGATCCGAGCTGGCAGAAGCATCCCGAAGAGCACTCGAATTATCCCTTCGATCGCTTTGAAAAGGATTGGGGTCCGACCAGTTCCGACAACGATTATGGAGCGATTCGCAGCCACCGGATCGCCGCCACGCGCATGATCGGTAATATGCTGCAGACCGGGACCTTCGTGAATGATCGCAAGAGCAAGGCAATCAATCTGGATTACGACCCGAAGGACCACACGCTGCATTTCTCGCCGGAGGATGTGCAGTTCCTGGAAGGGCCGGGAGGGATTTCGTAGAGACTGTTCGATTCCCAATTCTCAAAATCGAGACCTGAAATCCGGCACCCGGCATCAATCGAACTTTCCAGCGATCTTAGCCTGCCGGTTTGCATCGAACGGCCGAGGAGAACATCATGCCCCAGAGCACGCATGCCCGAGCCGCGGAACTCCACAACCTGGCAGCCCACTCCCACGCCGTCGCCGCCGAAGCCCACGGCAAAGCCGATCATCTCACCGCGCACGAATTCAGCCGGCAAGCTCTGGAACACTCGTTGAGCGCCCATCAGCACTCAGAGCAACTCGTCGAGGAGGCGGAAAAGCCAACCAGGGAATAAACAGGAAGAAGCGCGAAAACTGGGCCCATTAGCCTATTCCGACAATTCGGCGGCCTTCAGCTCGTTCAGCGTCCTTTCCAGGCTGGCCAGATCTTCCACATTCAGCGACTTTTGCGCCGGGTCGATCTGCTTGAGCAGGCCGCAGAGCACCGTGCCGGGGGCAAGCTCGATGTAGGTCTCGACCCCTTCGGCGATCAGCGTCTTCACGCAGTCCACCCAGCGCACCGTGCCGGTGACCTGGTGGGTCAAGGCCTCGCGAACCTCTTCGGCTGTGCGCACAAGGCCCCCCGTAACATTCGATGCGACGGGGAATCTCGGATTGGACAGCTCGAGCGCACCCAGCACGCGCGCCACTTCTTCCTGGGCGGGCTGCATCAAGGCACAGTGGAAGGGAGCGCTCACCGGAAGCATGACGGCGCGGCGCGCGCCTTTGGCCTTGGCCAACGCAGCGGCCTTCTCGACCGCTGCCAGCGCGCCGGAGACCACCGTCTGGCCGGGAGAGTTGAAGTTGGCGGGGGAGACGGTCAGGCCGGTCTCTGCCGCGGCTTCCTGGCAGACCTCGGCTACCAACTCCGGAGTGAGCGAGAGGATGGCGGCCATGCCACCCTGCCCGGCGGGAAATGCCAATTGCATGGCCTTTCCGCGCGCCTTAACGAAGCGCACGGCATCGGCGAAGCTGTAGGTCCCGGCGGCGACGTGGGCAGACCACTCGCCCAGCGAATGGCCCGCGGCCAGATCCGGCTCGATGCCATGCAAAGCCAGCACGCGCAGGGCAGCCACGCTGACAGTGAGAATGGCCGGCTGGGTGTTCTCTGTAAGCTTTAGCTCTTCCGCCGGCCCCTCGAAGATCAGCTTGGAGAGCGCGAAGCCGGCCGCTTCGTCGGCCTCGGAAAAGGTCTCGCGGGCAACGGGAAAACGGTCGGCAAGTTCACGGCCCATGCCGACTGCCTGCGAACCCTGCCCCGGAAAGAGAAATGCTAGTTTTTTTGACATTCCAGAGAAGATTGTAATGCCTCGCGCCTTGTCTCCCGCTGCCCTGAAGACGATTTCGACGGGAATCTTTCTGGCTGCCATCTTTGGCACCAAACCAGACTGCGGTGCACCCCTGCGCCTTACAATCGATTGCGTGAGCCACTCCTTTGAAATCGGTCCGGTCCGTGTGGGCGAGGGCCAGCTTTTTTTGATCGCCGGTCCTTGCGTCATCGAGTCCGAGGCCCATGTGCGCACGATGGCCGAGAAGATCCAGCGCATTGCGGCGGATCTGGGCATTCCGTATATCTTCAAGGCCAGCTACGATAAAGCCAACCGCACCAGCGTGAAGAGCTTTCGCGGGCCGGGGCTGGCGGAGGGCACGCGCATCCTGGGACGCCTGGCGAAGGATACGGGCCTGCCGGTGCTGACCGACGTGCACGAGCCCGCGCACTGCGAAGTGGCCGCCGAGGCCGTGGATGTGCTGCAGATTCCGGCATTCTTGTGCCGCCAGACCGACCTGCTGGTGGCTGCGGGCAAGACTGGCCGGGCAGTGAATATCAAGAAAGGGCAGTTCGTTGCTCCGTGGGATATGACGCACCCGGTCGAGAAGGTGCGGTCTACTAGCAATGAGCGCGTCTTCCTCACCGAGCGCGGAGCCTGCTTTGGCTACAACACGCTGGTGGTCGATTATCGCTCGCTGCCGGTGATGCGGCGGCTCGCGCCGGTGGTCTTCGACGCGACACATTCGGTGCAGCAGCCCTCGGTGGCCGATGGCGTCAGCGGCGGCCAGCCAGAGTTCATTCCGCTGCTGGCGCGGGCAGCGGTGGCGGCCGGAATCGATGGATTGTTTCTTGAAGTGCACGACGACCCGGCAAACGCCAAGTCCGACGGCGCGAATGCGCTGGATTTGAAGTTGTTGAAGCCGCTGCTGGAGAGGTTGCTTGCGATCCACGCGGCGGCCGGGAGGGATTGATTCTACATATTCGTTTCCAAACGCAGAACTGCGGAGCGTCCGATTGCAGGGAACGCTCCGCAGCTACACTCCAAAAGATCTCAACGACGTCTAGCTATGCCGCCAGCGATCTCGATCTCGTGTGCCTCGCCGGCATCCCCCGGTTCACCAGGAATGAAGGATGGAGGGCCGAGGCGCAGGCGCGGCGGTGTTCTTCCAATTCATATCTGGCTCGTTCCATGTCCACATTCTTCTGGGCCGCGAGCACTGTACTGACCCGGTAACGCACTGAGGACCGGGCCTCGATGTATTCACTGAGCACGGCCTCATAAGCTTGTTCCAAAGATCCACAGACTGAGCAACTCATACCAACCTCCTCCGGCTTTTCGCCAGATCTGCGGGAACAGAGATAAAGCGAGCCTGATAACATCGGATGAACCAGCTTCAAAAGCCGGCAATCAAGTCTGACGTTATGACTTGCTCGAGCTAAGTCGTTGTGTAAAACCCGGCGCGTGCCAAGCGTTGTCTATGCAACTGCCAACCAAACCGCGGCGCGCACAGTTCCTTCGGCGTCAAGATGGGAATCCGTAGCATTGGGTTGACTTATGCTGCTCTCTGGCCACGCTTGCGGAGGCGCCAGACATCCCAATCACGGCGATGTGCATGCCGGAGTGTGTATGTTCCAGCATGAAGTCTTCTGCGAAGGACAACCGGCCCGGCCTTGCTCCGTCCGTCTCGATCCTGGAGGAGTTGGCTCTATCGGCCACGCTCACTGGCCTGAAGGAGTGTTGACTCCTGATCCGGCCAGCGGAGAGACGATCTCGTTTGTCGCTTGTTTTGGCGAGGCTCATGGAAGCTCCAATTTTTTGTTTGGTTGCTTGAGACAAAGCCCCCCGGGACGAGCCACCGCGGCTCGAAGCGAGAAGAACGCATTTCGACTTCTCTGAGCTGATCACACCCGGATTGGCCCGGCGTGCCGCGAGCTTTTTGGCTGGCAAGTTTTGCTTGCGGCTACATGGTTATTTCAATGGCAGAAAGAGAGCCTTAATGTCGAACTCTGGGGAGGCTCAAAGGGCCAATCGCAACGAGTGGTGTACCTCAGAGGGTTTGCTTTAGTTCAAACCGTCCAATTGAGGTGAGGAAAACCCACTCACTAGCCATACTTCTACGCTGAAGCCGGTGACGTGTCAAGGGGTTTTCTGGATCTTAACTCATTTTTGACTCGAACAAACTCCATTTTCCATGCGGCTTTTATCGCCTGATAGCATTTTTGTATGATTTTGAAGCCGTTTCATAACTCTCGTAACTCTCACTGCCTTATGTTGCTGCTCGCAGCAACCTTGCTCTTCGGCATGGGGTTTGACCATCTTTTCGCACGGGCAGAGGCGCAGGCGGAAACAGCGCCGGATCGGGCACACATCGGCGAGGACCCGAGGGGAACCGGTAGTGAGCGCTTGATCGGGCAGGTTGCCATCTCCCCAGACGGCCGGCGGCTGGCCTGGGTTGAGCACGAGAACGATGGCGTTGAGATTCGAGTGGCTTCGCTGGACGATCTGATCCAAGGTGGGCAGGACAAAAGCGAGCGGGTTACGGCAGCCAGGAAGCCGGAGACGCACTGCCAGGAGGACAAGATTGCCTGGGCTCCGGATGCGAAGTCGCTTGTTTTCTTCTCCGATTGCGCTCAGCCTCAGCAGCCTGACCTCTATCTGTCGAGGCTGGACGGCAGCCCAGCACGACGAATCACGAAGTTGAAGGGGGTTGCGGACGCGCCGGCCTTTTCGCCGGATGGAAGCCACCTAGCTTTTTTGTATGTGGAGGGTGCGACCCGGCCGGGTGGAGCCCTGGCGGCGATCAAGCCGCCGGCTGGAGTGATCGGCGAGGAGAGCGTGGAGATCGAGCGGGTGGCAGTCGCTCGCGTCGACTCCTCGACGCCTCAGATCCCGGAGTGGGCTACTCCGCCCGATCTTCACGTTTACGAGTTTGACTGGCGGCCCGATTCCAAAGGGCTGGCGTATGTTGCAGCCGATCCGCCGGGAGAGAACAACTGGTGGGTGGCGAAGCTTTACACGCAGGAATCGAACCACGCGCCCAAAGCAATCTTTGCTCCTGGGGAAGATCTGGGACTGCTGCATGGATTGCAGATTGCCGTGCCGCGCTGGTCGCCTGACGGGAAAAATATCGCATTCATCGGCGGTTTGATGAGCGATCAGGGCTCGACGGGCGGCGATGTGTGGATTATTCCGGCGGCAGGCGGCGCGCCGAGAAATTTGACGCCCAGCCGTTCGGCTACAGCATCGTGGCTGGAGTGGAGCAACCTAGATCGGCTGATTGTGAGCAGCCTCGAGAGTGGCCACTCGCAACTGGCCTGGCTCACGCTGCATGAAGGTGGCGCGGCGAGCTTCGACGCTCCGTTCTACGACCAGCCAGCGACAATTGGCGATGGGCGCTTGGAGATGGGCGTTTCGGCGACCAGGGATCGCACGGAGTTTGCGTTTGTAGCAAGCAGCTTCGAACACGCGCCAGAGGTCTTTCTCCAACATTCGGACGGTTGCCCGACCTGCAGGTTCATGAATTCGACACTGAACCAGCTCACGCGCATCAACGAAGGCTTGGCACCGGCATGTGGCAAGATAGTTTCGCTCGAATGGAAGAGCGGAAGGTTCAATGTGCAGGGCTGGCTGATGCAGCCCAGGGACTACGACCCGGCGAAGAAGTATCCGCTGATCGTTATTGTGCATGGCGGGCCGGCCGCGGCCGCAATGTCGCGGTGGACCAGCGGCAGCCTGAGCGCGGCAGCGTTTTCGGCGCTGGGTTACTTCGTTTTGGAGCCCAACCCCAGGGGTAGCTTTGGGCAGGGCGAAGAGTTTGTCCAGGCCAACCGCAAGGACTTCGGCTACGGCGATCTGAGCGACATTCTTGCCGGCGTTGATACGGTAGGCGCGAAGTATCCGGTGGACCCCAACCGCATCGGCATTACCGGCTGGAGCTATGGTGGATTCATGACCATGTTCGCCGTGACTCAAACCCAGCGCTTCAAGGCGGCCGTGGCCGGCGCGGGCATCTCCAACTGGCAGAGCTACTACGGCGAAAACTCGATCGACCAGTGGATGCTGCCGTACTTTGGAACGTCGGTCTACGACGATCCGGCAGTCTATGCAAAGAGCTCGGCGATCAACTTTATCAGTGCCGCGCACACGCCGACGCTGGTCCTGGTGGGCGACCGGGACGGCGAGTGCCCCGCCCCTCAGTCATTCGAGTTCTGGCACGCGCTCAGGGATCGTCATGTGCCGACTCAGCTGGTGGTTTATCCCAACGAAGGACATGGGTTTACCAGCCCAGCTCACCGGCGCGATGTGATGGAGCGGGCCGAGGAGTGGTTTGCCCGCTATATGCCGCTCGCGCCATAGCAGCCCGGTTGGTGATATAGACCCTGCGGAGTCATCGAAGACTGAAGACGGCGGGGGATTGCCTGGTTCGGCATCAAGCCGGTTGCCACCCCGTCCTGATACACTTTTCTTGGAGTTTCGATCGCGTTATTCGTCAACCGGCAGCCGGGCACGACGGTGGCGCCGGGAGCCGGTCAAATGAGCGGATTTCGCCGGCGGCAGGCCAGCCATGGCGTGTTGACGGATCGCTTCATCGAGCGTCTTTCTAACTTCCGCAGCCTTTTTTAGGGTGCCGTTGATGAGGGTTTTTTCTTCCACCCCCAGCGACTTCAGAGCTGTCGCCGGAGCCGGGGAGGAAAACGCTACTCGGGATCGGCAAACGCGGGCAGCGGCGCTGGAAAGTCGTTTGCAACTCAGGTTTTCCGACGGTTTCGGGAAAGACCGTTCCGCGGTTTGACAGGGCGGGGCGGGGAGGATTCATGCGGCGGTTTCTTACGCTTGTTTGTTTGTTATTGCTTGCCATTCCAGCCGGGGTTTCGATCTCCGGTTGCAGCCGCAACCCCGGCGCAAATTACTGCAACGGGCTGGGCTATGGGATGAAGATTACCGATGTTGCCTCAATCACTCTTGCGCCGGCGACCACGGGGATCTCCATCGCCTATGGACAGACACACCAGGCAAACTCGCCTCAGCTCGTCACCTGCACAGGCGCCACGGCGAGCGCCGGCACAATTACCTGGGGCACCACCAACAACCAGTTGGTAGATATCTCGCCGACCGGCAACATCTGCGCCGGAACCTGGAACCGGAACAGCGGCGGCGGCATCGCCAACTACACCATCTGCAGCCCGCCGAATCCGCAACCCGCGACCAATGGCCTGCCCTTCGCCACAGCCTATATCACCGCCTCGGCACAAACGGCCGTCTCCAACCCTGTTGAAGTCTTCGTGCATGCCCAGGTAACCTCGATCAGCCTTGTCGGGCCGCAGGCCTGCCTTTCCCAAGGCACCCAGGCCACGCTCGACGCGGAGGCGTGCTTCTCACAAGGCGGCACGCAGTATGAGTTCTGCGCGCCGCCTTCGGTGGCCGCGACCGGCAAGTATGCGTGTCTCGGAGGCCTGCCTCCAGGCGTTAGCTCTGTCCCTGACTGTACGGCGGCGATCGGCTCACTCAGTTACTCGCCGGGCACCTCCAGCATCGGAACCGTCACCACGAATACCACCACCAACCAGGTGACCATCACCGCCAATCAGCCCGGCACTACCGTAGTCACAGCGTCGGTGGCCGAATCGGGCTCTTCGGCCGGCTACTTCACCACCTGCCCGCCGAAATCGATCTCGGTGACACTTGCCAACGGTGAGACCGCAGGCACCATCACCCAGGGCGTTACGCAGAATCTGGTCACCACCATCATCGACACCAACGGGAACCCGATCACGGGCCTGAGCCTGGACTACCAGTCCACCGACCCGATCGACATCTCAGCGGGAGGCGGTGGATCCATTACAACCTCTTTCCCCGGCGTGGCCTCGGTCTATGCCATCTGCCAGCCGGGTTCCTGCAATCCCTCCCCGATCAACGAAATTGGCTTGTTCGGCACCGGCCTGCCCGTCACCTCGAACAAGGTCACCATCACCACCCCCGGCACAGCCAGCGACTACGTCTGGTTCGGCGCCCCAGGCCAATCGCAGTACATCGTTCCCGTCGAGTTGCTCACTGGAACGGTCGGTTCCACGGTGCACCTGCCCTATGTCCCGAATTCGATGGTGATGGACAGGCTGGGCGACTCTCTCTATTTGGGCTCCGATCACGAGTTGATGATTGTCAGTGTCTCCACGGGCACGGTGACCAAGCAGGATAACAACGCCCCCGGCGTGGTGCTCGCCGTCTCACCAGACAACTCCGAACTGCTGATCAACGACCAGATACGTCAGGTCTTCTACGTCTACGGAACCTCCGGCACGGTCACGAAGACCTTTGGCGGAATGGGCAGCGCCGCCGCCTGGACCCCCGACTCGAAGACTCTTTACGTCACCGACACCGCATCCGCCGGCGCAGGCCACTCCGATACGCTGTACGTCTACAACGCAAACACCGGCTGGTCCTCCTGTTCCGCCGGATCGCCCTGCGCAGGCGATTTCAGCGGCGCGAAAAACCTGGCGATCACGATTCCAAGTGTGGGAGCCTATTTGAGCGGCAATCCCACGGTCTCTCGCACATGGTGTCCTAGCGGCACGGTCGGGAACTACAACAGCATGATTTTTTACCCGCAAGGCGATGAGCCCTCCAATAATCCCATCCAGACCGATGCACTGGCAGCCACCACCGATGGCAATCATATTCTTGGCGCAGCCCTGAATGGCAGTGAGATCACTCTCTCGGACATCAACGTCTCAATCCCGGCCTTGAATTGCCTGCCACCGCAAACCATCGGCACGCCGCCTGTACCCAACCCCAATTATCCGCTGGCCCTCGGCGATCAACTTTCGCCGCTGTTGCTTACCAGCACAACAGTGCAAACGCAGCTTGCCCAGGTGAGCGCGACCTCCGTCAATCAGGTCGTAGCCTCGCCTCAGTCGAATCTGGCCTTTATTACGTATATTGGGTCCACTGCAGGCGCCCAATTGCCCTACTATCTGCCGAATCAGGCCAACCCGGAAGCATTGGGCACGGTCGGATATGTGCAGCTGATGTCTGGAAGCTCGCCAAGCACGACGGTTACCGCGCCTATTGCAGGCGCTTTCACCCCGGACGACAAGCTTTTCTTCGTCTCCACGGCGGGGGACAACATGATCCACTACATCAGCATTCCCATTTCCGTCAGCGCCTCGACGCCGCTTACCGACACGCACCAGATCAGTCCGAATCTGCCGGCCTGCACTCCCGGTATCGATTTTGGCTGCACGCTGACCTCGCCGATAACTACTCCGGTCCCGGCCACGGTGATCGCGGTCAGGCCGCGCTCCACGACGTAGCTCCCAATGCAACAGGCGAAGAAGGCCGGCCCGTGCCGGCCTTCTTATTGCTCATCGAAGCTCGGATTCGCCCTCCTGCAATCGTTATGCTGCTGTTTTGATGAGCTCCTGTGAAGACGCCGTCGATCATCTCCCCCGCCCTCGCAGGATAAAATCAAGAGATGATCAAGGGGATCTCCTTTCTTCGTTGCGCAGGCAGCCGGGCGGCGTATGACCGGCTGACGAGCTTCTTTTCCGCGCTTGGATTTGAGCCCGGCAAAGGCTGGAAAGAAGAGATGAGCAGTGGCGCGTCGTTTCTGGCTCCGCTGGGCAATCTGGAGTTTGTCGACGGCCAGTTCCCCTCTACCGCCGATGTCCTTATCGAAGTGACGGCTCTGGATGCCGCGCACCAAGCAGCGTCAACCTGGCTGCGGACGCAAGATGGCGACGTTGCCATCGCTCGTCTCTCCGAGATTACCGAGACTCACTGGAAGTCGCGCATCTTCACCGTCGAGCCGGAGCCGGGCTTTCTCTTCAGCTTCTGGGCCTGGAGCGATCCAGTCAAAGGCAAGCAGGTTGCTGTCGAAGGCGATCTCTTGGCCGCGGGCATGAAGTTTGCTATCGTCGTCTCCCGCTGGAATGCCGTGATTACCGAGCGGCTGCTCGAAGGCGCGTTGGACGGCCTGCTGCGCAGCGGCGCAAAGCGGGCCGAGATTGAGGTGGTTCGCGTGCCGGGCGCGTGGGAGATTCCCTCCGCGGCACGGGCTCTGGCCAATCTGGGGCAGGTCGACGCGATCATCACCCTGGGCTGCCTGCTGCGGGGAGAAACGGCCCACTACGAAGCCATCTACAACGAGGTCGCACGCGGCATCGGCCAGTCGCAACAGGAGACCGGCATCCCCCACAGCTTTGGCGTGCTGACCTGCGAGACCCTGGAACAGGCGCTCAACCGCGCGGGCATCAAGGCCGGCAACAAGGGATTTGAAGCTGCCGTAGCGGCCATCGAGATGGTGAGCCTCAGCCGCAAGCTCAAGCTAGGCGGTGCTGCTTGACTGGTGGACTACATCACAGCTCGGGGCGCCGCAAGTCGCGCGAACTGGCCATGCAAATGCTCTTTCAGGCGGATGTCGGCAAGCAAACGCCGGAGCAGGTGCGGGCCACGTTCTGGAAGGCCGCTGGGGATGTCGAGCCGGAGGTCCAGGGCTTTGCCGAGGACCTCTTCCGCACCGCCATCGCCCATCAATTGCAGATCGACGAACTGATTGTCGCCAACTCAAAGAACTGGCGCCTCGAACGTATGCCGGCCGTTGACCGCAACCTGACGCGCATGGCCGTGGGCGAGATGCTGGGCTTCAAGGCAACGCCTTTCCCCATCATCCTCAACGAAGCGCTTGAAATCGCCCGCCGATACTCCGCTCCCGAATCGATTAACTTCCTCAACGGACTGCTCGACACCATCGCCCATAGCCTGATCGGCCAGTGAGAGGGCCTCGCAATCGCGGGAGCTTACTTGGCAGTAGCGCGCGGCATTTTGGGCTTTCCCCAGGCCGGCCTGTTGTGGCACACTTGGACGCATGGGAAGCAAAGACAAAGGCAGGAAAGAAGTTAAGAAGGCGCCCAAACCCAAGCCCAAGCCCGAACCCGCGCAGAGACGCGAAGGATTTACCCCGGCCCCGCCGCCGAAGTAGGATTGCCGAGGCCATCGGGTTTGCGCCGATCGAGAGAATCCACTCTCAGTCCGCGCTTGGAGTGTCGAAGTGCTGGGCTGCCGTTGCCGCGTCCGGTGCTGCGGTGTTGTGCGCTTCGATTTGACCTTTGCTCGCAAGTCTCCTTACAAACTGCAGGCTGCCAAAAAGCCTGCGGCTTTCCAACTTGGGCGGCCCCAGGCAACGGTGTCGTTACCCCATTGCCGGCAATTCCCCATTCAGTCTTTGGCGTTTGCCCTAACTTCCAGTTCCTGGAGCCAATTTCCCAGATGCGATTTAAAATGGCACGGCTTCAGCCGTGCTGCAAAGAATGTAGTGAGATCGCGGGCTCTAGAGCATTTTTTGGGGATTGTGTAGACCGAAATTCTGTAGGTATCCCACCCATTCCGCAGAAAAAACGCGGAACGGATGGGGCACGGAAGTCTACAGTAAATCCGAAAATGCTCTAGCCCTCTGAGCGATGATCTTCTCTGTCCTCGATGGGGTTTATGGTTTCAGTTCTGGCTTCGAGCCAGGATCTCTTCGAGAATCGCGGTGCTTCGGACAAGCCAAAGGACTCTTCCAAAGAAACACGCAAGCTCACCACGCCAGGTTTCAAGCTAAGAGTTGGAAGCGGCAGCAACCGCCGCAAAGGTCAGGTCCTGCAAGTCGGCGTGGCGCTGCTCGCACCATTGCTCGAAGAGGCGGCCGTAGCTGAGGGTGATGTACTGGGCCTGATCGACACCCAGGCGGGCCGCGGAGCGGTCGATCCACTCCGCAGAGCCCTCGAGCTCGGCGTAGTTTCCGATGGGCGTCTCATCGACCACACAATGGCCCTCGCCGTCGGTCCATTCGGCGCGCCACTTCTCATAGCGGAAGGCCGGGACGAGGCCTATCGAGAGAAAGACCAGCTCCAACGCTTCGCCGTCGGCTACCTCAGTCTCGGTCTCGATGCGGTGCTTGTGCGTGTCTTCGCCGGGGCCAACGTCGGGCGGGCGCTTGTGGGTAATGGTCCACCGGCCGGCGTAACCGCGTATGCGCAGAATCTCAGTGCGGGCGCGCATCGAACGGTCGGGCGTGTCGTAGAGGACATTGCTCTCGAAGGCGCGCGGAGTTTGCAGTTTGAAGCCGGCGGCCTCAAGGCGTTGATTGAGGCCGGCCAGATCGTCCACGCGAAATTTGATCTCAGTCTCGATGGGCATCGTAAAGAGCGAGTATACGGCAGACAGCAGGGCAAAGGGCGACAATAGAAGAGTGAAGACACTCCGATTGGCGGTGGACCCGGCGCATCTCGATACCGCGCAGGCTCAGGAGGCGCTTGAGCAGGCGGCGGCGATCTTGCGCGGCGGTGGGCTGGTGGCGTTTCCCACCGAGACCGTCTACGGTCTGGGAGCGAATGCGCTGGATGCGGATGCGGTGGGGCGGATCTTCGCGGCCAAGCAGCGGCCATCGTGGGATCCGGTGATTGTGCATATTGCAAATCAAGCCGACCTGGCCGAACTGACCGTGGGGATTCCAGAGGCGGCGATGAGGCTGATCGGCATCTATTGGCCAGGGCCGCTGACGCTCTTGCTACCGCGTGCGAAGGTTGTACCGGAGATCGTTACAGCGGGGCGCTCTCTGGTGGGCATCAGAATGCCGAAGCACAACGTAGCTCTGGAGTTGATCCGGCGGGCCGGTGTGCCGTTGGCCGCGCCCAGCGCCAATCGCTTTGGCCACATCAGCCCAACCTCCGCTGACCATGTGCTGGCCGATTTGGATGGCCGGATTGACGCTGTCGTGGACGCAGGGCCGACCGACTGTGGGGTCGAATCGACGGTGCTCGGTCCATGCTCCGATCCGATGATTGTCTACCGCCCCGGCGCCGTAACAATGGATCGGATTCGCAGTATTGGGGGGCCGGTGGAACTCTATCGCGACAGCGGTGAAGCAAGGGCCGGACCGCCCGAGGCGTTGCCCTCGCCGGGAGTGGGACTGCGCCATTACGCGCCCCATGCGCGGCTGGTGCTGGTTGAGGGCGAGCTAAACGATCTCGCAGCGCGACTTGCCGGGGCAGCGCGTAGCCTTGACGGCGAGCGTGTGGGCGTGATGTTGCCGTCTGAGTTTCCAGCACCGGACGGAGTTGCGGCAGTCTTTGCGTGGGGATGGTGGGCCGATCCGGAGCTGATGGCGCATTCGCTCTACGCGGGACTTCGCGAATTGGACGCGATTGGCTGCACAGTGATTCTCTGTCCGCTGCCGCCGGCCGAGGGGATCGGCGCTGCGATCCGCGACAGGCTGAATAAAGCTGGGCATAGGGAATAGGTAACAACCACAAAGGCCATTCCGGCTTCCATTGCCGAATTGCCGGGGCTGCAAAGCCGGTTCAACTTGCATCAGTGGAATTGATGCTTTGCTACAATTCCAATACACCCTTCTCTGCAAGGAACATGGATGACAACTTCTTCTGTGCCCATTGACTCTGCGGCGCGGTTTGACCGCATTGTGAAATGGCTCGCGGTCGGCGAACCGGACTCCAGGTGGATTCAGACGGCCTTTATATTGGCCTCCTTGCTCTATTTGACCTTTCTCGGAGCGGCAGGGACCGGCCCGATCAATGAGTACGGACACGATGTGTTTCTGTTGCTGGATGGTGGCTGGCGTATCCTGAACGGTCAGGTTCCCTACAGAGATTTTTATCTGTCACTCGGACCGCTGGAGTACATGATCACTGCCTTCGGCATGTTGCTGACCCAAGGCAGCACCCAGGGAATCGCGATCGGTAACATTGTTTTCGGCGCCGTGGCGGGAATCTGGGGCTGGCTGCTGTCACGGCGGCGCATGCCCGCGATTCCCGCGTTGCTGGTAGCGGCGTGGCTGATTCTAACGGCAACCTTACCGACGCCGCTCGGACTCTCTCCGCAGATTTTGAGCTGCGCGATGATCTACAACCGCCATGGTTACGCACTGCTCGGCATCGTGCTGGTGGAGTGCGCATTCGCGAGCGAGCGAAGCCGGTTCTGGGGCGGTGCATCGAGCGGCATTGCGCTAGCGTTGACGGCATTCCTGAAATTGAATTTCTTTGGCGTTGCGGGGCTTCTGTTATTGGCCACCATTCCATTGCGCCGCGAGGAGATGCCGCGCGCGTGGGGAATAGTGATGGGGCTGGCGGGCACGGTTGCGGTCTTCCTGTTTTATCTCCGTTTTGCAATTTCGGCGTTCCTGTACGACATGCAGCTCACAATTCAGGCCCGAAGTTCGCGGCTTGCCGTTGCCGGTGAATTTGGGTTTTTGGTTGGAAATCCTCGGATCGTGACGGTAGCCGTCGTTACCCTATTGACCATCCTGCTGATTACGCGTGGCCGCCTCTGGCAGCGATCTTCAGTGCGAATCCTCCTGCTGGGCGGCGCTGTGCTTGCAACCTCGGTCTTGTTCATTCAGACCAATTGCGCCGACTCGGGAGACAAGTTGATATTCTTGTGGGAGATCGTTTTGGTTGGAGCGCTCGGGGGTACTTACGCGAGATGCAAGGAGAAGGTTGCCGTTGCCACAGTAATGACGCTGTGCCTGGGAGGAGTTTTCTCAGATTTTTTCATGGATGCGGAGAGCGTGAGGACGCTGGTGCACTATCAATCGGCCTCAGTTCGATCACAGGGAATCAGCATCAGCCACAGCGGGATGGACCGGTTGAGGTTTTATGAACTCAATCAGCGTAATTCGTCTTTCGTTTTTGACAACGGCCACTCTATCGTTGAAATCGTGAACGATGGGCTGACGATGCTGGAGGATTCATCCAAGCAGACCGAGTCCGTTCTGACCCTTGGCTTTATTGAACCATTCGCCTATATCTTGCGCAGAAGGCCAGCGCTCGGCGGCAGTCCCTGGCTCGTGTTGGGCGACAACTTTCCAACAGCGCAATCGCTCAATGGGAGCCTCGTCTTCGGCAATGCCGATCTGCTTATGCTGCCGCACTATCCGAGTTCCAACATGAAGAGCGATGCCGACCTCGCCGCTGCGTATCATCCCTACATCGTGCAGCATTTCGATTTTGTCGCCAGTTCGCAGTGGTGGTCTCTTTACCGCCGGAAGAGATAGAAGAAAGCCTTAGTTACCGCTATTCCTCGCTTATCAAGGAGGGAGTGAATAGAATTCTGCGTGCAGGTGAATAACTACTGTCCCGCGTCACCCAGCTTGTAAAGGTACTTGATGGCGTCTTTGTAGACAAGCGTCTTGCTGCGGCCGCGGATCTTGATAACGTTGCGGTCGTACCATTCGATGCAGCCTCCAACCACCTCCCCATCTTCGAGGACGACGACCATCGGCGTCTGCGCCTGAATCTGTTTCTGCATGTAAAAGAGCTCAGCCTGCCGCTGGGGCGCATCCTGGCCCTGATTCTGGCCGAAACCGAAGGCAGGCGGACGGACGTTGGAGACGGAGGCCGGCAGCCTGCGGGCACGAGTGGTCAGAGCGGCGGATGGTTTGTTGGCGCTTGAGAGCTTGGATTCAAGGCTCATAAAGAAGTGATCCTCCTGGGGAAAAACTCCTAGTTGCGTGCGAGACTGACGGCCATGGCGTCAAGCGAGAGTGAACGGAGCAGGTTGCGGCGCATACCCTGCTCGGCCTGCACGAGGGCGTATGCGGCGGAATCGATCCAATCGACGTTGATGCCCTGGGCCAGGCGGGCCAGTTCGGCCTCGATGTCCAGGTTGCGGATAAGCTGCGGCGTCCCGGCCACAATGAGCAACAAGTCTTCGATGAGGCTGCCCAGGGCACGGAGCAGGTTAATTGTCTTTTCCTGGCCGTCGGCTCCGGCGCGATAGCTCTCCGTCGCGTGGAAAAGCGCAGAATAGTCTGGCTCGCGCAGCGCAGTGCGCAGCAGGATGAGTGCGTCCTGGCGGCTGGCAAGATAAACCCCGAGGTCGAGGGTCAGCGCGCGGCCGACGGCTCCCTCGGCGAGGCGCGCGGCCAAGGCCCGCTCCTGTGGCTTGAGTTGAGGGCGGCGCTTGGCTAGAAGAGCTTCAAGATCGGCGGCGGGAATCGCGCCCAGCCGATGCACCACGGCGCGAGAGCGGATGGTTGGCAGCAACTCCTGGGGATTCTCGGTGAGCAGGATCAGCGAAGTGTGCTGCGGCGGCTCCTCGAGAACTTTGAGCAGCGAGTTGGCCGCCTCTTTCATGAAGGCCGACGAAGTGAAGATGGTGAAGGTGCGTCGCGCCTCGACCGGCGGACGGTAGTAGGCCACGTGAATCACCTGGCGAACCTGGCCCAGTTTGATGAGCAGTTGCGGCGGATCGGGCGGGACGACCAGCAGATCCGGGTGAGTCTGGATCAGGATGCGGGTCTCGCGCTTGTCGGTGTCGCGCATCTCTTCGCGGGCGGCCACGGCCTCGGCGACGAGCGTCTCGAGATCAGCCGAGAGTGCGATGCGAGTGCAATTGGCGCAGACACCGCAGAAGTCCGGCAAACCGTCGCTTTCAGTGGGATTGAGGCAGTTTACGGCCTGCGCCAGCATCAGCGCCAGCGTGTATTTCCCTGCCCCGCGCGGCCCGGCCAGAATCAGCGACTGGGGGAAGCGCTCCGCGCGGATGCTCTCGCGCAGATGGGTGACGGTAGCCGCGTTGCCTAAAAACTCCTGGAAACCCATGGGTTGAGTCTAGAGTATCCCAGAATAATGACAAGATTCTTTGCTCTCGGGTCCCGGCGACGGAAAGACCCCGCAAAGAGGGGTTAGAAAGCGGCTTGATTCTCCGAAACGCTCGGCGAAAATAATAACTGTCAACTACACTTGACAAATTTCGGATCGTTATGTAAAGTTAAATTGTCTTTTGGTAAAGGAGACCAATCGTGATCTGCTCGACCAACAACCCCGCACAACGTCGCTTCTTCTACCGATTTGCAGTGGCCATGCTGCTGTACGTCGCTTTGCTCGTTCCCGCTATTGTGGCATTTGTCCACTACCGGCCCGCCGGCATGTTGGCCTATGGGCTGGCGGTTCTTCCCGCGCTGCCCATCCTCGGGATGCTGCTGGTGATTGGCCTCTACCTGGCCGAGGAGAAGGACGAGTTCATCCGCAACGCGCAAATACAAGCCCTGCTCGGGGGGACGGGGTTAACCCTCGCCCTGGTCAGCGTCTGGGGATTCCTGGAAAACTTCACCCATGTCCCGCGCTTGCAGCTTTTTCTGGTCTACCCGATCTTCTGGGGCTTTGTGGGCATTTCAGCCCTTGTGGTCTGGATGAGGAACCGATGAAAAACCGACTGCGTGTTGCCTACAACCGCCTTAGCCTTATCCAACGCCGGACCGTCAACCGCATCGCGGCAAGTTTGATCGCGATGGGCCTTATTTCGGTTGCCAATCATTTCGTACTTGAATACGGTGACCGGGCAAGAGCACTCGTTGTGGTCTTTGCGGCGTTGCCGGCCCTTCCCGTGTTCGCCGTTCTCATCGTCGTGGGCCGCTATCTTGTGCGGGAGAGCGATGAATTCATCCGAATGACGGTGGTCAAGGCTCTGCTGTGGGGAGCAGCCGTGACCGTTGCCGGGGACATGGTGCAAAGCGCGCTATCCGCTCTTAACGCGAATTTTTGGGGTCTCGATCCGGGTTCCCTCACCCTCATGAACTTTGATCTGTTCTTCACTGCTTCTCTGTTTTCCCTGCTGATTCAACTGCGGAGGAACCGATGAAAAACCGCCTCCGTGTCCTGCGTGCTGAGCGGGAGTGGTCGCAGGCCGATCTTGCCCAGCGGCTGGAGGTCTCGCGCCAGTCGGTCAACGCCATCGAAACAGGCAAGTTCGACCCCAGCTTGCCTCTGGCCTTCAAACTGGCGCGCCTCTTTGAAACCACCATCGAGGCGATCTTCAGCGATGAGAATGGAAGTTGAGTCAAAGGGTGGGGCTCCCTCGAATGGAAAGCCGACTTGACATCCAAACCCTCGGCGGTTAGGATGATATGGAAAGTACGCTTTACGTTTTACAAACAGGCTTTTGGAAGCTGAAAGGAATCCGATCATGAGAGCATCGCGCCTCGTCGTCGCCATTGCATCTGTTTTTGCGGGGATTGTATCGCTGGCTGCACAGCCCCATGCCGCCCCGACCGCTCCAACCGCGGCATATTTGCCGACACGTTTCATCGCCCTGGAAGCGGGCACGATGGGGAGGCCCGATGTGCTGCTGATCCCAGGCATGTCGAGTTCGCGCGCCGTTTGGGAGGCGGAGGCGAAGCTGCTGGCGCCGAATTACCGTCTGCACCTGGTGCAGGTGAACGGTTTCGCCGGCTCTCCGGCAGGGCCAAATGCTAGCGGGCAAGTACTGGCTCCGGTGGTCGAGGAGCTGCACGCGTATATCCTGGCCAAAAGGATCCATCCGGTGGTGATCGGCCACTCGATGGGCGGGTTGATGACGCTGATGCTCGCCGCCCGCCATCCGGAGGATGTGCGGAAGATCGTGATCGTCGATGCGTTGCCCTTTGCCTCCGTGCTGATGGATCCGTCGGCGACGCCGGAGAGCATGATGCCGCAGGTGGAGGCGATCAAGCAGCAGATGATGGCCATGCCCGCGGACCAGTACGCGGCCATGCAGCCGATGATGGCCGCCCGGATGGTGAAGAATCCCGATGCGCAGAAGCTGATCGCGGCCAGCTTTGCCGCGAGCGACCGCGGCGTCTCAGTCGAGGCGATGGAGGAGGATCTCGAAACCGATCTCCGCGCAGATGTGGCCTCGATCAAAACGCCTGCCCTGGTCATCTATGCGTACGATTCGGCGGCGCAGCAGCCAGACCCGGCGACTTATGAGGCGGCCGTACAGGTGGCATACAAGAAGATGCCCAACGTAACTCTGAAGCGGATCGACGACTCGCGCCACTTCATCATGTACGACCAGCCGGAGAAGTTCGACGCAGCGGTGGAGGAGTTTCTAAAATAGAAGACGGCTGGACTTCGCGGGATTTTCACCAAGTGCTCTTCGCACGGGACCTATACTGGCCTCATGTTCTCTCCTACTGCGTCCTCCCGTCTCCTTCGATCTGCTCTTGCTGCAGCTGTGTTGGCTTGCCTTCTGGCCCAGCCGCCTGCGGCACACGCCTGGGGCAATAGCGGCCATCGCATGATCAACCGGCTCGCCGCCAGCGCTCTGCCCCCCGACATGCCCGCATTTTTGCGCTCCCCGGAGGCCGCCGCCGAGATCGAGTACCTGGGCCCCGAGCCGGACCGTTGGCGCTCTCCCGCCGAGCCGGAGCTTAGTGCCGCCCAGGGCCCGGAGCACTTCATTGACATCGAACCGGCCGACGCGCTGGGACCGTTACCGCACCGCCGGCTTGACTTCGAGGCCAGCGTCTTCGCCTCAGGCCAGCGGCCGGAGAAGATCGGCCTGCAGCCCTGGGAGGCCACAGAGGTCTGGGAAAGGCTGAAAGCCGCAATGCGCGAGTATCGCAACCTGGCCACGGCCAAGCAAGATACACGCCCCGTCGAGCAGGCGATCCTCTTTTACGCGGGCTGGCTTGGCCACTACGTTGGCGACGCCTCGCAGCCGCTGCACACGACCATTCAATACAACGGCTGGGTGGGACCGAATCCCAACGGCTACACAACCGGCCAACAAATTCACTTTCAGTTTGAGGGGCCGTTTGTCGACGCCAACATGCACGACCCCGAGGTGCGCTCCAAGATGACTGCGCCGAAGGCCATCGACGGCGACATCTTCGATGCCTACGTGGCTTACATTCGCCATACGAAGACTTACGTGGAAAAAGTCTATCAACTCGACAAGGCGGGCGGGTTTGTGGGCGCCGGAACGGCGGAGTCGCGTGACTTCACCGCCGAACGGCTGGCGGCCGGAGCCAGCATGTTGCGCGACATGATTTACACCGCCTGGCTGGAAAGCGCGAAACCGGTTGCCGATCCATACGCGGCGAAATAACTCGTGTCAGTCTGCGGACTCGGCAGCGGCCACAGCTGGTACGCGGCGTAGCAAAGGAATCAGCAGGACCGTCATCAGCGCTACCGCCGGAATGGCAATCAAGAGCCAACCCAGGAGGGCGCGGCCTGCCAACCCGCCCATCTGCGAAACTGTCGCCGTCAGCGAAGAGTGGAGCAGCGCTCGGGCGTCGAACGATTGCCCTGGCCCGAAAGCATAAATCCGCCCGCCGAGATGCACAAAGGGAACAATCAGCAGCAACTGCAACGGCATGGCCGCATAATTGGCTGCCTGAATCGCGGGCAGATTGAGTCCGAGCATCAGCGCAAGGGCCGCGCACAAAAAGGTGGGAATGCCAACCACCGGAATGCAGCCGATCGCGAAGCCGAGCGCAAGCGTGAGCGCCAGCCGTTGCGGCGAAATGCCTTGCCGCATCCACACGGCAGCCTTGCGCTGCATCGATTTCATCGCGTCTGTGCTCACACTTCCATGGTACCCGCGAAATAGTTTTAGCGGATTACGCAGGAATGAAACATTGGTGAACAACCCAATGCGGCCATCGGGAAATGAAAACGCCTCGGCTGCGGGAATCTCTTGCAAGCCTCAGCCTTCCATCAACTTGCGGATTTTGTCTTCTCATTTTTCCCAGGTTCGACCAGCGCGGCGATTCGCGGCACGAGCCTTGTCAGCAATCCAGCTAGCCGCTGCTCCACTTGGCGGCCAGTCTCGAAGACCTCCTCGTGGCTCAGCGGAGTCGAGCCCAAGCCCGCAGCCAGGTTGGCGACGCAACTCAAGCCCAGCACCTCGATCCCCATGTGACGGGCCACGATCGTCTCCGGCACAGTGGACATGCCGACCAGCGTCGCGCCCATCGTACGGAAGGCGCGAATCTCGGCCGGCGTCTCGAAGCTCGGCCCACTCACAGCTAAATAGACGCCCTCCTCGAGCGTGAATCCTTCTTCGGAGGCCGCGTCTCTCGCCAGCGCCCGCAGCCGCTTCGAGTAGGCCTCAGTCATGTCGAAAAATCGCAAGCCAGCACCGGCATGTACGGCAAAGCGCGGCTCGTTCGGCCCCACGAGAGGATTCCAGCCCATCAGGTTGATGTGGTCGGCGAGCGCCACAAGCTGGCCTTGCTCGTAACCTCCGGCGATGCCCCCGGCTGCGTTGGTCAGCACCACGGCGCGAATCCCCAGCGCACCCAGCACGCGTAGTGGAAAGGTGACCTGCGCCGGCGTGTAGCCCTCGTAAAAGTGCACGCGGCCTTGCATCACCGCTACCGGCGTCCCGCCCAGCACTCCAGCGACAATGCGCCCCGTGTGACCCTCGACGGTCGAGCGGGGAAAGTGCGGAATCTCGGCGTATGGAACGACGATCCGCTCGCTGAGTGAGTCGGCCACTGCACCCATTCCCGAGCCGAGGACGACGCCGGCGTGAGTGTTGAACGGGCCCAGCATGGCCCGCAAAAACGCGGCTGCTTCAGAGACCTGATCGAAATAGTTCATCTTGTTTGTGCCTGCCGGTGTGCTTCGGGCATTCTACAGGGAGAGAAAGAGTGTTGAACAGGCGACAATTGAGTTGGCGAATTCCGATCGACGGAGGTGCTCACGAGATGTGCCGGAATATCAAGATGCTCTTCAACTTCAATCCTCCGGTTACGGAGGAGGAGATCCGCGCGGCGTCGCTGCAATTTGTGCGCAAGGTCAGCGGATTTAACAAGCCCTCGAAGGCCAATGAAGCGGCGTTCCTGGCGGCTGTCGAAGAGATCGCCTCGGCTTCGGCGCGTCTTCTTAATTCACTGGAAACGAATGCGCCGCTCAGGAATCGTGAGGAAGAAGCAGCCAAGGCACGAGCGCGCGGAGCACAGAGATTCCGCGATGCGCGCGAAGCGCAAGGTCTTCCTGATGGAAGGAACGCGGCATGAAAGAGATTGTCGCTGTTATCTTCGGGCTGGGCCTGGGGTGCAACGCGCTGCTCTTCGTGCCGCAGGTGCTGGCCGTCTGGCGCAAGAAGAGCGATGAGGGGATTTCGCTGATTACCTTCGGCGGCTTCAGCGTGCTGCAGGTGGTTGGGATTGTGCATGGGGTTTATCAGCGGGATTTATCGCTGATTTTGGGGATGGCGGCTAGTTTGCTGACTTGCGGGAGTGTGACGGTGTTGACGCTGTATTACAGGGTGAGGCGGAAGCGGACGGTTGGAATTCGTTGAACTTTTCAAGGAGCACTCGACCTAACTCAAAGCTTGGAGCCGAATTACCAGACTGGATGGCCATCGATGGAAACCGGCGAAGGATTCAATGAACTACCCGTTCGTATATCAACCGCGAAACACGAGTCGCCAGAAGTGGTTGGGTCATATCCTACACCTTCAATTCTCTCCTGGCTCACATTGAGAATCCTCAGATCATCCCAACAAAGCCGAGGGCTTTGCCAAACGAGTTGACCACCGCAATAGGCTGTCAACCTTGTGAAATCGGCGAAAACAAGAAGTTGATGCTCTAGTGACACTCGAACGTCGAGCACGGGCGTGACGTCGAGTTTCTCCCAAGTCTCGGGGTCGTCGGCTTTCACAATATACGCTGCGCCGCTCGATATTACACAAACGCGATCTACATCAAATGTGCTGATTACTTTCGAAATAGCTGGAGGAGACTGATAGCCGAAATCGAAAACACCAACCCACGATTCACCGTTCGCTGGCCGCATCCTAAGCCAGACGCCATCATGTTCCGGCCTTGATTCGTTCCGAGGGAAATAAAACACCGGGACACTGCACTTCCCCGTTCCCGGGAATTCAGGAACTTCTTCAATCTCGTACGAATGTGGAAACTCCAGATTTGTTTCGACCAAGCTCTTTCCCTTGTACTAAAAACTTCAGGTGAACGAAGAGACAATCTTATTCAAAAATCTACCCCAAAAACATTCCAGCAATCGACGCGGAGATCAAATTAGCCATCGTCCCGGCTAACATGGCTCGCACGCCTAACCTGGCTAGCTCGTTGCGCCGTTCGGGAATCAGCGCGCCAATGCCGCCGATCTGAATTCCAATCGAACTTAGGTTGGCGAAGCCGCAGAGTGCAAAGGTCGCGATGGTAAAGGAGCGTGGTAACAGAGCAGCCTTTTGTGCTCCGAGATTGATATAGGCGATCACTTCATTGAGGGCCATGCGGGTGCCGAGTAGATTGCCGATGGCTCCGCAGTCATGCCACGGGACGCCGATGAGCCACGCTACGGGCGCGAAGACGAAGCCCAGAATCTGGCCCAGCGAGCCGGGAACCCAGTGCATGTAGGAGAGTGAATGCGTCCATCCCAGCAGGCCGTCGAGCAGCGCTACGAGCGCGAGAAAGCTGATGAGCATGATGGCTACGTTGAAGGCCAACTTGCCGCCGTCGATGGTGCCGCGGGCGATGGCTCCGATGAGGTTCTCTTCCTTGTGCAGTTCGTCTTTGGGCATCACGACGCGGCCCTCGGTAGCGGGCGTATCGGTCTCGGGCACCAGCATTTTCGAAATGAGAATCGTGCCCGGCGAGGTCATGATGACGGCGGCCAGCAGATGTTCGGGCGCGACGCCCTGGGCGATGTACATAGCCATGATGCCGCCGGAGACGTGAGCCATGCCGCTGGTCATGATGGTCATCAGTTCGCTGCGCGTCGCACCGGCCAGGAAGGGCCGAATCGTCAGCGGAGCCTCGGTCTGTCCCATGAAGATCGAGGCCGCCACGTTCATGCTCTCCGCGCCGGAGATGCGCATGGTCTTGAGCATCACCCACGCGAGCGCCCGGATGACGATCTGCATGACTCCGATGTGATAGAGCACCGCGAAGAAGGCCGAGATGAAGATGATGGTGGGTAGCACTTGAAACGCAAAGATGGAGCCCGTCGAGCCGGTAGGAACGCCGAGCGGTCCGAAGAGAACCTTGGTGCCCGCATAGGTGGTGGCCAGCATGGTTTTGACCAGGTTGCCGGCCCACATCAGCGCCTGTTGCCCATAGGTAAAGCGCAGCACGAAGAAGGCGAAGGTCAGTTGCAGTCCGAGTCCCCAGGCGACGGTGCGCCAGCGGATGTGTTTGCGGTCGGTCGAGCCCAGCCAAGCCGCAAGAAGGACGGCCAGAATTCCCAGCACTCCGGTAAATCGATCCAAGAGGAGCTCCTTAGAGATCAGAGATCAGGGGTCAGTGAACCCACCGTTTGACAAGCGCGAAGACGCCGCGTGGGTTGGGCGCCCGAACTTCGCATCCCTCCGCCGATGGGGAGGTAAATAGCGTGAGAATTGCCGATGCCCCTGACCTCTGATCTCTGTTCTCTGGAAACTACCTTACAGCATCGCGCAAGTAGGCTTCGGCGGTTTCGCGAGTGAAGGTGCGGCTGACGAGGGGAACTTGGTCCGGTTGTGTTTTGGAGAAATGGATGGCCTGCAGGAGCAGGGCGATCGGCTCGGCCAGGCGAGCAGCGCTGGTGGCGTAGAGAGTGGCCAGTGGCTGGCCCTTCTCGACGCGTGCGCCACGACGGGCGTGGAACTCGATTCCGGCATGCGGATCGACGGGCTCTCCAGCCTTTTCGCGTCCAGCTCCCAGCCGTTGCACGGCCCAGCCGAGGGCGGTCGTGTCCATCTCGGAGATGAAGCCGCTCTTCGAAGCTTTGAGCACTTGCGTCGCCCCAGGCTTGTGGAAGCTAACCGGGTGGTCGAAGGCTGAAAGATCACCTCCGTGCGCCTCGACCATCGCGAAAAAGACGCGCAGCGCAGAGCCGCCGGCCAGCGCCGATCCGGCGCGCTGGTAACCCGCCTCCGGCGACTCCGCCTGGCCGCCTAGAAAGATCATCCAGCCAGCCAGGATCAGCGACAGCTCGCGCAGATCTTCGCTCTCGGGAGGGCGTTCGCCGCGCAGTAGTTCGACCGCCTCGACCAGTTCGATCCAGTTGCCGGCGCAGCGGCCCAGCGGCTGCGACATATCGGTCAGCAGAGCCACGGTGCGGGTACCGGAGGCCTCGGCGGTGGCCACCATCAGCGCTGCGAGATACTCCGCCTCTTTGCGATCCCGCAGGAATGCACCGGAACCGGTTTTCACGTCCAGGACCAGCGCATCGAGGCCTGCCGCCAACTTCTTGCTCAATATCGAGGCGCAGATCAGTCCGGGATTCTCGACCGTGCCTGTGCGGTCTCTGAGCGCATAGAGGACGCGGTCGGCGGGAACCAGAGCCGGGGTCTGGCTGACGATGGATGCGCTGCAACGGGCCAGAACCGCTTCGAATTCAACGATCGTGAGTGCAGTGCGGTAGCCGGGAATCGACTCCAGTTTATCGAGTGTCCCGCCGGTGTGGCCGAGGGCGCGGCCGCTGATCATGGGCACCGCCAATCCGCAGGCCGCCGCGATGGGCGCGACGAGAAAGCTGGTCTTGTCGCCGACGCCGCCGGTGGAGTGCTTGTCGACGGCGACTTTGCCAAGGCGTGCAGGCGAGAACCTCTCACCGGAATCGCGCATGGCCAGGGTCAGCGCGCGAGTTTCATCGAACGAGAGGCCGCGCAGAAAGGCCGCCATCAGCCACGCGGAGAGCTGCTCGGGCGGAATGGAGCCGTCCGCCGCACCGGAGACGAGAAAGGCAATCTCGCGCGGGTCAAGCGCTCCTCCGTCGCGCTTCTTGCGGATGAGGTCGATGATGTGCAGCGGAGTGGAAGCAGAAGCGGTCATAGCGAGCCTGGCCTCAATAACGTTGAGAGTTGAGATTATCGCAAGGGGCTGCATTCTGCACCCCGGTTCCCACGGTCATGTCGACGATGATGCGCTTTAGTTGCGCCGGATGGATGGCGCCCATCACGATCCCCGACTCGATGTTGGCGCGCAGCATCGGCTCGGCCCCGGCTTCGCCCAGTCGCTGCCGCCAGCGCGTCATGCATGACCACTGCCGCTTCAGCCTCATCTTGCGTTGGACAAGAGTTCCGTTTGCTCCGCCCGCCAGGGTGTGCTAACCTTGATTTCTGTGCCGTAGTACGTGCGCAGTGGTAGTGTGCCCGTACGGACTTGCGGGTCTCCGGAGGGATTTCCGGGTGGGAAGGGCTGGCGTAGCTCAGCTGGTAGAGCATCTGATTTGTAATCAGAGGGTCGGGGGTTCAAATCCCTTCGCCAGCTCCACTTAAGGAATCAGGAACGGGACCTGGTACGGCGGAAAGTTTTCTCCGGCGCCGATATTTAGTGCGTCGGGCCTGTCCTCCGCGGCGATTCCACTTTAGGTGCAGGCTCCAAGTTGCCGGAGGGGCTCCGGACGGGGCCTAATGCGCTGAAGTGGGCTTATGGCGGAGAAAGGTGTTGGGCTGGGCACAGGTGGCCGAGCGGTTAATGGCAGCAGACTGTAAATCTGCCGCTCCT
>CAZGHZ010000031.1:0-42296 GCA_964525655.1 uncultured Occallatibacter sp. | reverse complement strand
GGAAGGCGGTTTTTCCGGCGGGCGGGCTGGGTACGCGATTTTTGCCGGCCACCAAGGTGATCCCGAAGGAGATGCTGGCGCTGGTCGATAAACCCATCATTCAATATGGCGTGGAAGAGGCAATAGCGTCGGGGATCGAGCACATCATCATCATCACCGGTCGAGGCAAAGGCACAATTGAGGATCACTTCGACAACAGCTTCGAGCTGGACGCGACTCTGGAGAGTCGAGGCAAGCATGAATTGCTGGCGGTCTCGCGCGGCGTCTCGTCGCTGGCGCGAATAAGTTATATCCGGCAAAAGGAGCCGCTCGGTCTGGGCCACGCCGTCCTATGCGCCAAGGACCTGGTGGGCGACGAGCCCTTCGCCGTCATTCTGCCAGACGACGTGATCGACGCCGAGGTGCCGTGCCTGAAACAAATGCTGGCCGTCTTTGACCAGAGGGGCGGCTCGGTGATTGCAACGCAGACGGTTGAAGGGCCGGGAATCAGCGCCTATGGCGTGCTCGCCGGCTCGCAGGACCCGGTCAACAAACGGATCTTCAACTGTACCGGCATGGTCGAGAAGCCCAAGTTAGCAGACGCGCCTTCGAGTCAGGCAATCATCGGGCGCTATGTGCTCACGCCGCGCATCTTCGAGTTACTGGAACAGACGCCGCCGGGCGCCGGCGGCGAGATTCAGCTGACCGACGGACTGAAGGCGCTGCTCAAGGAAGACAAGATCTACGGTTACACCTTCGAAGGTAAGCGCTTCGACGCCGGTGACAAGCTAGGCATGTTGGAAGCTACAGTCGAGTTTGCGCTCAAGCGCAGCGATCTTGGGCCGCAATTCCGCGAGTATCTGAAGTGGCTGGCGCCGTAGGAACAAAGCTCGAGAATCAGGTCTGAAGCCGCTGAGTAAGTTGGCAGATAGAACTGCCACGTCGCATGACTACCTTTTCCACTTGATGTTGCAAGCGGTGGAGGGCGTCTGGTCTGTCGGTACTGCCTTCCCTGCCAGCACCTGGTCGATGGCGCGGCGCAGATCCTCACCCGTGACAGGAATGCTGCTCTTGGGCCGGCTGGAATCGAACTGGCCGCGATACACAAGAAGGAAATCCCCGTCGAAAAGAAAGAAGTCGGGAGTACAAGCTGCTTGATAGGCGCGAGCCACATCCTGTGACTCGTCGTAAAGATAGGGAAAGACAAAGCCATGGCTTCCGGCCTGTTGCTTCATCTCTTCCGGGCTGTCGTCGGGATACCGCGAGACATCGTTGCTGCTGATTGCAACAATCCCCACGCCCTTTTGGGCGTACTCCCGGCCCAGCGCCGCCAACGCCGGATTGATGTGCTTGACGTAGGGGCAGTGGGCGCAGAGGAACATGACCAGCAGCGCCTTGTTACCCCTGAAATCGTCGCGCTGGAACATCTTTCCCGTGACCACATCGGTCAGCGCGAAGTCGGGTGCAGCAGTGCCCAGGTCCAGCATTACGGATGCAGTATAAGTCACGATCTTTCTCCTCCACGAACACAATCGAACCGCTTACGCCGAGCGTCTCTTCTCGAAAACCAGCGAGGTCTTGACCGAGCTGTGACCGTCTCTCAGATAGAAGCGATGCGCATCCGGGCGCGTACTGCGCGATGTCACGCGCAGCTTCTCCACCTCGCGCTCCCAACTCCACGCCTCAGCGCTTTGGCAAAGCCGCTGCCCGATGCCTTTTCCCCGCACATCGTCTTTAACAACCAGTCCTCCGATGAGCGCGAGCGGCGGCTCTTGCACAAGTTGATCGATCGACACTTCGATCCAGCCAACCACCTCATCGCCCAGGCAGGCAACGGGTGCGGCCTGTTGCGAGGCTCTTGAATTTAGGGTTTCGATCCAGGTCGGCGCCGCATCCGGCGACCGCTCATAGCCAAGCTGCGTGTCCAGGATACTCACCTGCTCAGCGTCGCGCGGCTCCTTCGGTCGCACGACTAACTCCGACTCATCGGCAATAGAATCCATACTTACTCGCTATGACTCCAAGGAGGGCCGCAGTCTTAGATGTTGTGCATAAACAAGCGATTCATCGACGCGGCATTGTGTCAGGGCACGGCTAAAGTCGTGCCCTGACACGAACGGACGAAGCTGTTATTGAAGTACATTGTCTTACTTCTTCCACTTGATGCTGCAACCGACTGAGGCGCGCTGCTCCGCGGGCACGGGCTGGCCGGCAAGCACCTTGTCGATGGCGGTGCGCAGATCTTCGCCTGTGACAGGAATCTCGGTGCGCGGGCGGCTAGAGTCGAACTGGCCGCGATAGACGAGGCGATAGTCACCGTCGAAGAGAAAGAAGTCCGGCGTGCAGACAGCCTTGTAGGCGTGAGCAACTTCCTGTGTCTTGTCGTAGAGGTAAGGGAAGGTGAAGCCGAATGTCTCGGCCTGCTGTTTGAGCCCTTCCGGACTGTCGTCGGGATGGGTGGTGGCGTCATTGCTGCCGATGGCGACGATGCCGACGGGCCGGCCGGCGTAGTCCTTGCCCAGCGCGGCCAGAGCGTGATTAAGGTGCTTCACGTAGGGGCAGTGCGCGCAGATGAACATTACGAGTAGCGCCCGCTTGCTTTGGAAGTCGTCGCGGCGGATGATGTTGCCGGTAACTACATCGGGGAGCGCAAATTCGGGAGCAATGGCGCCCAGGTCGAAGGCTGTGGATTCAGTCGAGGTCATTGGATGTCTCCTCTTATATACACGCAAGCGTATATGGAATATGTACAGCGACGATGAATGCTGCGTCAAAAATGAGGCGCCCCATGCGGGAGCGGCGGCGCATTCACAACCAGCCTGGCAACCTCGGTCGGCGCAAGCTCATCCGTGCGAATCACATACTCCGAGGGACAGTCCCGTGTGAGGTAGGTGAGATGTTCGAGGCTGCGAGGCCAACAGCGGTCTGAAGGCAGCCGTTCCGCATCGCGCGATTGGATCTTTGCTTCGCTCGCCACGAGCACGGAATAATGCCAGACGGCCGGATTTCGTACCTGGCGGATGAGAGACAGAATGGTTCGATAGTCCAGGATGTAGTCGACGACCACATCGTTTCCGAATGCGAGATTGTTCTCGGTCAAGCTGATCAGGTTTCTGTACAACAGATTGTAGTAGGGAAGAGCAATCTCGCCCGGCGTTCCCGCGTCAATTCTTCCGCCCACGACAAAATGGTAGATCGCATCGCCCGTCAAGAGTGCGCTCTTCTCGAGCGACCGCGCGACGATTCCGGCCGCGGTCGACTTGCCAACGCCTGCTGGTCCCGTGACGATGAATACGCTCCGCATTCGTTGTTCGCAATCCATTAGGCATGTCCAGTCAATCTTCGAGAGGCTCGGACCAATCGAAGAACAAACCCGCGATGTTATCGATCATTTAGAAGAGTCCAGCCTGCCTTCCCGGCATGGTCAAGCCAAAATGCTCATAGGCCAGTCGCGTCGCTACCCGGCCCCGCGGAGTGCGATCGAGAAACCCGATTTGAATGAGGAACGGTTCGTAGACCTCTTCCAGTGCGTCCTGTTCCTCGGCCAGAGTTGCGGCCAGCGTGCTCAATCCCACAGGTCCACCGTCGTATTTCTGAATGATGGCCAGCAGCAGCCTGCGGTCGATCTCGTCGAAGCCATGAGCATCGACCTCCAGCAAGGTCAAAGCGGCGTTGGCGGTAGCGCGGTCGATGACACCCGAGCCGCGCACCTGGGCAAAGTCGCGTACGCGGCGCAGTAGACGGTTCGCTATCCTTGGAGTCCCGCGAGAGCGTAGAGCGATCTCCGCCGCGCCGTCCTGATCGATGGGAATCTGTATCACCTCGGCGGAGCGCGTGACGATGAAGCGCAGTTCCTCTTCGTTGTAGAACTCCAGACGCAATAAAATGCCGAAGCGCGACCTTAAAGGCGACGAGAGCAGGCCTGGCCTTGTCGTGGCTCCTATAAAGGTGAAGGGCCGGATCTCCATCACGTGGGTCCGAGCCGCAGGGCCCTGGCCAATGATGATGTCCAGCTTGTAGTCCTCGAGCGCGGTGTAGAGTTTCTCCTCCAGCACCGGCTGCATGCGGTGGATCTCGTCGAGGAAGAGCACCTGGCGCTCGCGCAGGTTGGTGAGGATAGCCGTCAGGTCGCCCTGGATCTGGAGTGCCGGGCCCGAGGTTTGCTGGAAGCCGACATCCAGTTCATTGGCGATGATGGTGGCCAGGGTGGTTTTGCCCAGTCCGGGAGGGCCGTAGAGCAGAACGTGATCCAGCGCCTCGCCGCGGGACTTAGCGGCCTCCAGCGCGATGGCCAGCTGTTCCTTGGCCTTCGATTGGCCGATAAATTCACCGAGCCGGCGGGGACGCAATTTCAGCTCAAAGCCCTGCTCTTCGTCGGCGCGCGAGGCGCTGACCAGCCGTTCCCCACCCCGAAGACGGGAATCTGTCGCTGGAGACCCCGGTTCCGGAGTATTGTCGCGTGCGATGGCCATGCTGACCAGAAGTGTAGCCGCTGCCGGTCAATGCGGCAAAGTGAGCTTGTCGGCTGGGATGCTCTAAAGCCCCCAGGAGACGCTAAGGCGCTGAACCGGAACAGATATGTCGCCGCCGCAGCTCGCAGAGCCGTTTGGTCAAGTGGCCGAGCGCCTGTGCCCACGTCACAAACCCAATGATGTCAAGCGCCTGTAGTGCTGGAAAATGCTTTATTGACTGTCTTGATTCCACGCGAAGAGGTCGGATTTTGTGACCCGGAAGTGTTGAAATACGAAGGTGTATAGTCGAATGTGGAAGAAAGTATCCGACTTCGCCGCACAATTGCGGAGCCGAAGCCGTTGAAATCGCTAGGAGACTGAAATGTTCAATCGCTTCTGCTTCGGAGCACTTCTGCTCGTCGGCCTTGCGGGCCTGCTTTCCGGTTGCAGCACCACCTCCTCTCCCGATTCGCTGACCACAATCGTGATCAGTCCCGCTGGCGCAAATGCGGTCACGACGGAGTTGGCGCCTCAAGGCGTTGCGCAGGGGCATGCTCAGTTCACTGCCATTGGATACTACGGTCACGCAGGCCATCAGACCACCAAGGATATAACCCAGGAAGTCACTTGGGCATCCAGCCTCACCCAGGTGGTCGGGATTTGCACGAATGGTTCTCCCGCTCCTTGCACTCCAGCGATGGACGGATTGGCCACCGTTACAGGCTTCGGGAGCAACGGGATCGCGTGGATTGGATTCTCCAATATCACCGCCAGCGCGCCGGGCTTCAACGGCGATATTGTCAGCAACAGCGCCACCTATACCGTTACCGCATGCACAATCTGCGCCGGCGCAAACACCGATATCACCTCGGTCGCCGTCATTCCGGCGACGCAAACGGTTGCAACATTGAATGTTCCCATTCAATATGAAGCGATCGGAACAGACGCCAGCGGCGGCACTCATGTGCTGACCAATACCCCCGGGATTCAATGGAATTCCAGCAACTCATCGGCTGCCTCGATCGTTACCAATACCGGCTTGGCCACCACCGCCGGAGCGGGCACAACGACAATCACAGCCATCTTCATCAATAAGGATGGCACCGCGGCGGAAGGCAGCGGGCTCCTCACAGTGGCCCCGACTACGGTATCAGGGTCGACTGAGCCTCTCACCTCGATGACCGTCTCGCCCAGCGCGCAGACAGCTTCGTCGGTCGGCCAATCGCTTCAATTCCTGGCCATTGCCACAACGGGCACCGGCTCAACGGTCAATCTGACTGATCAAGGCGCCACCATCAACAATCAAGCGATCAAGGCCGCTGTCTGGACCTCCAGCAATCAATCGGTTGCCACGATCGACCCGGCAAGCGGAATGGCCATGACCAAAGGCTCGGGCGCAGCCGTGATCACGGCGGTCGCAACGAATCCGGACGGAACCGTAGTAATAGGCCAATCTAACCTCACCGTATCGGGGACAACAACAACTTCATCGGAGCCTGTGGCGTCGCTCGCTGTCCTGCCGGCTACGCAAACATCGCTGGCCGTTGGTCAGAAAATCAACTTCCTCGCCATCGGCACCACCGGGTCGGGCGCCACGGTGAACCTGACCAGCCAGCCGGTAACAATCAACGGCGTGACGATTCAACCGGCTCTCTGGAGTTCCAGCAATCCGTCGGTAGCCTCGGTCAATCCAGCCACCGGCGTTGCCACATCTGTCGGCGCCGGCACAACCGCGATCACCGCAATCGTCACGAATACCGATAACACTGTGGTCGAGGCAAGCGCGGTCCTTACGGTGACGATCACCACTGCGGAGCCCTATGTATCGCTGGCCATCGTTCCAGCCGCGCAGACGCTGACTGCTGCCGGCCAAGTGGCCAACTACCTCGCTATCGGTACCACCGGAACAGGCGCTACCGTGGACCTCACCAGCAGTGCGACATGGAAGTCCAGCAACGGTGCAGTCGCCACGCCAGTCGCCGCGAATGCGGGACAGTTCCAGGCGGGCTCTACGAACGGCGTCACCGCGATCACCGCAACCGTCGCGAATAAGGACGTCGGCGGCGCTTCCACCGACACGACTTCAGTGACGGCGAGCGCAGCCCTCACCGTCGATATCTCTGCCACGCCTGAGCCGCTGCTCTCAATGTCCATCGTGCCAAGTTCGCAATCCGCCGCGGCGGGGCAGCAGGTCCTACTCCTGGCAATCGGCAACTTCTCTTCCAGCGCGCCTTTGTCGATTGGGCCCGGCCAGCAAAACATGGCCAATGCCAATGTCGTGGCCGACGGCTACACTGTCACCTGGTATTCGAGTAATCAGTCTGTCGCTGTGTTTTGCAAGACAGGCCTGCCTGCTCCCTCCTGCACCAATGTGCCGGATGGGCTTCTGGTAGGCGTGAACACCGGCACGACCGCCATCACCGCCGTCGCGTCAGGTAATCCTGACCACAGCCAGGTGACGGCCACCGCGACATTCACCGTTTCAGGTCTGTCAGCGAGCACAATCTCCGCTTTGTCCATCTTCCCCGCTTCGCAGACGATTACGATGCCCGAGGCTGGGCAGCCCAATCCAACCGTGAATTTGGTCGTGATTGGGACCAATGGCGCCGGCCTTCAGACCAACGTGACCAATCAGATCTCCTGGACCTCCAGCAATCCGGCGGTGGTGCCTACAACCAACTGCGCCGTCGCAGGATCCACCCCGGCAACCGGCTGCAATATCGTCTCCGGGGCCAACTCGGCGGTGGTAACGGCGATTGGCCAAGGCACGACCACCATCACGGCCAGCCTTACGAATGGCAGCGGCACCGGAGCGACGGTCGTAACCCAGACGGCGTCCCTGACAGTTACCGCTCCGGCCGCGGAGCCGTTGCTTTCGCTGGCCATTCTTCCCAATGCCCCATCGGTGCTATTCCCAGGTTCAACCCAAGCCACGCAGCTTACCGCAATTGGAACCCTCGCAACGGGTGCTACCGTCAATCTGACAAGCCAACCATTTACCGTTCCAGGGTTGCAAGCTCCCAACAACACAATCCAGGCGGTGGCGTGGACCTCCGGTAATTCGTCAATCGCCACCGTCTGCAGCCAGACTTCGATCGGTACACCAGCGGTCTGCCCATCTGGGCCCGCTTCGTTAGGCCTGGTCACGCCGGTGAGCAAGGGGACGACCGCCATCACGGCCACCACGACAAACCCGGACGGCACATTTGTCTACGCGACTGTGCCCTTCACGGTTCAGGACGGAAGCGCGGATCAGATGAGCGCATTGACCATCATTCCGAGCGCGCTCTCGCTCTCCGCGACGGGGCAACCCGGCTCCTTGATTGCGCTTGCCACTTCTACAGTCACCGGTCTACAGCAGGATGTGACAGCCTCGCCGCAGCTTGCGTGGAGTTCCAGCAATCAAGCGATTGCCACGGTCAGCTCGCTGCCCGCAGGACTTCCACCTGTGGGAAATCAAACGCAAACCTGCGCTCTCAACAATGCCACGCCTCCTGTCCAGGTTTGCGCGCTCGACCTTCCCGGCGTGGTCAAGGGGGTAAGCGTAGGCTCAACCAACATCACGGCTGAATGGACGAATACCCCAGCCGTTGGCTCAACTCCCGCCGTCGTGGTGACGGCGCAAGCGACCGTCACAGTGACAAACACGCCCGCGGCCGAGCCCCTGCTTGCGATCACAGTTTTGCCGGCAACAGTCTCAATTTCTGCTTTGGATGGGACCGCACAGTTTCTTGCCTTCGGAACCTTCTCGACCGCCCCCACCTCGTTGGACATCACCAACGGCTTCTTCCACGCCGGTTTCTCCAGCCCTCAGTACCCCAGCTCAGCTTGCACCGACGCTTTTGCCACTGCGGATGCCGCACAGGTCGCCGCCGATGCTGCCGCGAACTTGCCCGTCGCTGTACCGTATTTCCCACACCCTGAATGCACCTTTGTCCCGGTCACTTGGGTTTCTCTCCCCGATCCCTTTGTCTTCCCGATCAACTCCGCTGGAGCTGCGGGGGCCAAGGGCGGACTCATTACGGCCACGGATAACGGAACTGAGGAGGTCTATGCCGTGGCGTCGAACCCGGATGGCACCCTCGTTTACAGCTCACCCGGTCCCAGCGGCGGGAGTTCCGCGACCTTCAGTTGCCCCTATGTGGCGCCTACCTATGAAGTTTTGAGCGACGGCCCCCCAATAATTTATGACTATAATGTTGTGGTCAACCCTGGCTCATGCAACGGCAAAACGATAAACAATTCGCTCCTATCGACGCTGACCGTCTTCGACGCAAACCTGACGAGCACAGGCCTGAATCAGGGCAATTGGCTGATCACTGCCCTCTCAGCCACCAGTACACCGGCAAATCCGGTGACCGTAATCCACTGCGGTCCCGGCTCGCTCACTGGCGGCTCTGTCTGCGAGGCGACGTATCCAAACGGCACACCTGTGGTCCTGACTGCCCCGGCCGAGCCGGCCACCGCCACTGAGCCGGCTGTCAACTTCGGCGGATGGTCCGACAACTGTACTCCTTGCACTCTGAATCCGGACCTAACTTGCACTCCCATTGCAACCCCTCCCTTCTACACTGCGTTAGGGCCAAATTCCTGCCAGGTGGTGGTGGGAGCAGATTGCGTCTACAACCCTATCACCGCAACATACGTGTGCTCCACCTCGTCCAACGTCTCCGTAGGAGCCATCTTCAACTAACTCCCAACCAAGAGAGAAACAAAGAAGCCGTCCTTCGGGGCGGCTTTCTTGCGAATGGGGCAATAGGCCACCGTTGCGCCGGAATTCGTCGCTCGACCGAAGCCGCAGGACGGAGCAGAGCAATTGCATGGGGGTTTCTTGTTGCAGAACTGGCTTTGGGAAGCCTAAAGAACAGCGGGCTTCGGCAAGCCTCCCAGCGGGAGGCTGTGAGAATAGCCCAGGGCGAAGCCCTGGGAGTGCATTGGACGAGAATGACCCAGCCCCGGAGGGGCGGAACGAATCCTCTTGATGTGCCGGATCAACGTTCGTGCAATCGCCCTGAGGGATTTAGTGAGATCCCAGTCGGCGCAAGGGTAGCCGTTTAGACTGGTAGGGTCAGCTTGATCGCAATGACTCACCGGTTTGCCCGTCTTCGCCGCTTCCGCTTCAACCTGCCGCAGCGCATCGCGGCGGGGTTCCTGCTTGCCTTTCTCATCCAGGGACTGTGGCTTACCGGCCGCCAGACGCTCACGGACCGCGATTACCAGGTTGCGCGCTGTGGTCGCGAGATGTGGGAGCGGCCCTCGGCGCTGGCCGGCTACTTCACCAGTTGCGGCAACATCCACGACGGCATTCTGGCCTACCGGCTGGCGGGCCTGCCTCTCACTCTCAACCTACTCGCCGAGCGGGGGCTTGATCGCTTCCGCAAGCCCGAGGATCGCGTAGTGCAGGTGGAAGGCGAGCTCACCCCTTGGGAGTTGCGCCACCAGCTCGCGCATACACTGCTTTTGTTGCGCCTGCCGTTCTTGGCTGCGGGATGCATGTTGGGCGCTGGTCTGTGGTGGGTCACGCGGCGGCTCTACGGCAATCTGGGCGGGTACACGGCGCTGGCGCTCTATTGCTTTTCACCTGCAATGCTGAAGGCCTGCGTTGCCCCGAATTCAGAGGTGCTGGCCGCGCTGGGCGTCTATGGCGGCATCTATACCTGCATCGGCGTGGCTCATGCCATGCAGGGCCCCATGCACAAATGGCGCCCGCGCATTGTGCTGCTCGCCGCGGCCTTTGGCTTGGCGGCGGCCTCGCATATCGCCGCATTGCCCGTAGTAGCCTTTCTGGGCTTGGCGGCCATGCTCTGGGTGGCCGAGGGACACCGCGCCCAGGTGTTGCCGGTGGTTTTGATAGCGGCAACCAGCGCATTCGTGCTGGTGTTTGCCTGCTACGGCTTCTTGCCAGACGCCTTCAGCTATCTCTTTCGCTCAGCGGCGGGCTTTCTCTGGTTCTCGCTCGACCCGGCCCGGCGATTCTTCTCCACCCTCGGAAATGCCGGCATCACGATTGCTGCGGCTTCTGCACTGCTTCTCTACCTGGGCATCCGCAGGTCGCGCTACTTCGGCAACACCACCCCGCTGCTCTGCACTGCGGTTCTGATCCCTCTCGTCATGACGGGCGCCCCCGGATCGCCCTGGCTATGGGCGCTGCCCTTCCTGCTCACGTTCATTGGCGGAGTCTTCGCCGACGCTTACGAGAGTGAGCAAGGCCGCCTGGCGATGGCCGCCGCCGGAGCCATTCTTGTGTTGCAGTCAGTCTTCTGCGTCCTGAGCTTGCCGGGCTTGCTGTAGGTTTAAGACTCCATCTTGTCCGAGAAGAGTTTGCAGGTTCGTAAGTCGAGAAAACGACAAAAAGCTGGGCCCAATTGCTGTCAGATCCGGAATCGAATCCTGAGCCCCGGCCCGAGCGACGCGGGGCTCTTACAGACTCATCAGGAACTGGTTTTAAATCTAACCAAAATAAGGACTTATTTATCGATTTTCGCCTTGCTAAAATGCCTTTCAGACGGGTAAAATAAGAGCACAGCCCGCGGAACTCGGCCCTGCGGTTTCCGGCCCCTTTCTGCCGCCTTTTTAGGCGGGCCCGATAAGACCTCTATGGCAGACGATCAGAATCCACTTCTCCCTCTCGAAGGCGGGACACCGCCCAATAGCGGTACCAACTTCCTCCCCATGAACATTGAAGAGGAGATGCGCCGCTCCTATCTCGCCTACTCCATGTCGGTGATCATCGGGCGCGCGCTGCCCGATGCGCGCGACGGCCTCAAGCCCGTGCATCGCCGCATTCTCACAGCCATGGATCGCGAGGGCCTCCAGCACAACAAGAGATACTCCAAGTGCGCCGGCGTGGTCGGCGAGTGCTTGAAGAAGTACCACCCGCACGGCGACTCCTCCGTCTACGACGCTCTCGTGCGCATGGCGCAGCCCTGGTCGCTGCGTTATCCGCTCATCGACGGGCAGGGAAACTTCGGTTCGGTCGACGGCGACCCTCCTGCGGCCTATCGATACACCGAGTGCCGCATGGAGCGCATCGCCGAAGAGATGATGGCCGACATCGAGATGGAGACCGTCGACATGATGCCCAACTTCGATGAGACCATCGAAGAGCCGACGGTGCTGCCCACGCGGATTCCCACCTTGATCGTCAATGGCTCCAACGGCATTGCCGTCGGCATGGCCACCAACATCCCGCCGCACAACCTCACCGAAGTTGTGAATGCAGCCATTGCGCTGGTCAAGGACCCCAACGCCGGCCTTGCCGAGGTATTGAAGCACGTGCAGGGGCCGGACTTTCCGACGGGTGGCTTTCTCTACGGAAAGGCCGGCATCGCCCAGGCCTACAAGACCGGCCGCGGCCGCTTCATGATGCGCGCCAAGGTGGCCCAGGAGAACCTGACCAAAGAGAAGCAGGCGATCATCGTCACCGAGATCCCTTATCAGGTGAACAAATCCAAGCTCATCGAGCGCATCGCCGAGCTGGTCAACGACAAAATCGTCGATGACATCGGCGACGTGCGCGACGAGAGCGACCGCGACGGCATGAGAATCGTCATCGAGATGAAGCGCGGCGCTCAGCCTGAGATCGTGCTCAACCAGCTCTACAAGCACACCCAGATGCAAGAGAGCTTCTCCATGATCTTCCTCGCGGTGCTCAACGGGCAGCCGCGAGAGCTGGGACTCGACCAGGCCATTCGCGCCTTCATCGATCACCGCGTCGATGTCGTGCAGCGGCGCACGGTCTTCCTCTTGCGCAAGGCTCGTGAGCGCGAACACCAGTTTGAAGGCTACAAGATCGCTATCGATAACCTCGACACCGTCATCCGCATCATTCGCGGATCGGGCTCGCGCGTCGAGGCACGCGAGAATCTCTACGCCTGGGGCAAGGGCAAAGACATCGTCATCAACCTCGGCCGAGAGCGGCTGCCCCACGAGGAAAAGGGCCTGACGCTTCGCCAGGTTGACGCCATCCTCGAACTGCAACTCTATCGCCTCACCCAGTTCTCGGTCGACGAGATCCTCAAAGAACTCTCCGAGATCCGCCAGAAGATCGCCGAATACGAAGAGATCCTGGGCAGCGAAAAGAAGCTGCGTGCGGTCATCGTCAAGGAACTCGAAGAGGTGCGCGACAAGTACGGCGACGCGCGCCGCACGGTGATCATCGACGAGAGCGCCGAGTTGCAGCTCGAAGACCTGATCGCAGACGAGCAGGTCGCCGTCACGGTGAGCCACCAGGGATACCTCAAGCGCACGCCCATCAGCATCTATCGCCAACAGCGCCGCGGCGGCACCGGGCGCATGGGAATGAAGACGCGCGAAGAAGATTTTGTCGCGCAGTTGATCGTCGACTCGACCCACGCCTTCCTCCTCTGCTTCACCAACACGGGCCGCGTCTACTGGCTCAAGATCTACGAGATCCCCGACGTGGGCGCCGCGGGCAAGGGCAAGTCGATGCAGAGCCTGCTCGATCTCCAGCCCGGCGAAAATGTCCGTGCCATCCTTCCCGTGCGCGATCTTGAAGAAGAAGGCAAGTTCATCTTCTTCGCCACGCAACAGGGCACTGTAAAGAAGACGCCGCTCAAGGACTTTTCCAACGTCATGGCCCGCGGCATCATTGCCATTGGCATCGACAAAGACGATGAGCTGGTCTCCGCCGGCCTGACCAACGGCAAGCAGACCATCTTTATTGCCACGCGTGACGGCATGGCCATCCGTTTCGACGAAGAGTACGACCCCGAGCGCAGCGGCATTGGTCTGCGGCCCATGGGACGCAACGCCGGCGGAAATCGTGGCATCTCGCTCAAGAAGGGCGATTACGTAATCGGCGCGGCCATCACCAGCTCCGACGCGATGCGAGAGATCGAGCGCGACGAGTGTGCCGCGCGCCTTAAAATGACCGATAAGCTCAGCGAACTGCGCAAAGACTGCGCTGAGGCCGAGGAAGCTCTAACAAGGTTCAGGGAAGACTATCGCAACAAGCTGGTCGATTCCTCGGCGGTCAATCTGGCAGAGCGGGTCAAAGAAGACTCCTACAAGGCTGTCAGGCGCCTCGACGAAAAGCTCGGGGTAACCCAGCAGCTCATTCTTACCGTGACTGAAAACGGCTTTGGCAAGCGAACGGATGTGGACGAATACCGCCTGACGGCGCGGGGCGCCCAGGGCGTCACCAACCTGAAAGCCACACCGAAGGTTGGCAAGACGGCGTCGATTCTTCTGGTCAACGAAAGCAGTGAACTGATGGTCATCAGCCAGTTCGGCAAGATCATCCGCATCGACACCAAGACCATCCGCGCCGCAGGCCGCGCCACGCAAGGCGTCCGTCTCTTGAACCTGGAGCCGGAAGACAAGGTAGCCGCCGCCGTCATCATCCCGCCCGAAGAGCTAAACGGCAACGGTAAGGATGACGAACCGACGCTATTGCAATAGGGAACACATACGCGGACAAGACGCTTCGCCGAGTGACCGATCTTGACGAACAACTGGCAGGGTCGCAACACGATTGGCAAAGCCGGTCGATCGGCGCGTACTTGATTGCCGTCTTGGACTTGAGTCTGGCGGCATGCGCATTCGCAACCGCCTTCAAAGAAGTGTCTCGCCAGGATCTTTTCATTGCGACATCGCCGCACGGCAAACTGCCGGCGGAAGCATATCTTGAAACACGAGGCTTGTGCCGTGATGCCTTTTCCTTGCAATTGCATCCTATTGTGTGACCGCCAAGCTGAACTGCAACGCGCGCTGTGCTGTGGATGCTCTAGATCCTACGAAGATTTCACGCTGTAAAATCTTCTTGAACTGTTGAAAATGAATAGGCCAGGGTGGTTGAGGCAGAGACGCCATTTCAGGGCAGTTCATTGCATTCATTAGGCGATTAACCTCGGCCGGGCGCCGCTATACCCCTTGCCGAGTCATCTCGTATGATAGGTAAACTTCCTCCCTTTGGAGGTCAGACGATGATTTCTATTCGAAAATCGACTGCAATTCTCTTTGTGGCGTTCTTGGCATCTGCAACCTTTACCCTTGCCCAAAGCGACACTCAGGCCACCTTCGTGTCGAAGTGCCAGCCATGCCATGGGCCAACCGGCGACGGCAACACGCCAATGGGGAAGAAACTCGGTGTGGTCAAATTCAGTTCGGAGGACGTGGTTAAGTCGTCCGACGCATCGCTGCTTGCTATCGCGAAGAACGGCAAAGGCCAGATGCCCCCCTTTGGCAATAAGCTCTCCGAAGCCCAGCTAAAAGACCTGATTGTCTATATCCGGTCATTGAACGCGAAATAGCAGTCTATCGCTCAAAATGACGAGAATCGGCCAGATTGCCGTTAGCGTTCTTCGATGCTTCTTCAGATTGAGGCTTTTCATTGCGAAGTCTCCGCGCGGCAACTCGCCGACGGAAGTATGACTCACACGGCTGAGCCCGGTTCCTCGCGCTTGGGCAACAAAACACGCTCTATCCAAGGCCCGCAATTCCAGAAGATGAAGGCGAAAAGTAGCAAACCGGCGATCCGCGCGAATAGAAATGCAATGCTTAATTCGTCATAGCTCTTAAAGTAATAGTCCGACTGAGTGGCCATGGACGCGTTGATCCGGCTCGTATAGTGATGCAGCGACACGAACCAGGTTGGCAAAGTCATGACTTCGACGAATGCGGTAATCAGCTGAATCATCGCCAACGCGCGACTAACCAGAAGCACAGCTTCTCTTCTTGACATGCGAAGGGCCTCTGTCACTGATTTTACCGCCCAGTCTTAAGGTGAGCGCGCAAGAGCTAAAGGCTAACAGCTAGAAGCTAATAGCTGCTCTCAGTCCCCCGGCGCCTCTTCCAGCTCCGCGCCAAGCCTGTGCAACTTCATCACCTTCCACTGCAGCCGATCAAAGAAGAGATAGACCACCGGCGTTGTGAAGAGCGTCAGCATCTGCGAGACAATGAGCCCGCCAACGATGGCGATGCCCAGCGGCTTGCGCAGCTCCGAGCCCACGCCCATGCCAATGGCCAGCGGCAGCCCGCCAAAGAGCGCCGCCATCGTCGTCATCATGATCGGGCGGAAGCGCAGCAGGCAGGCCTGATAGATCGCCTCGACCGGCGGCAATCCCTGGTCGCGCTCGGCTTGCAAGGCAAAGTCGATCATCATGATGGCGTTCTTTTTCACGATGCCGATCAGCAGGATGATGCCAATCAGCGCGATCACACTCAAGCTGGTTCCGGTCAGCATCAGCGCCAGAATCGCGCCCACGCCTGCCGGCGGAATGGTCGAGAGGATCGTCAGCGGGTGGATCAGGCTCTCATAGAGAATGCCGAGCACGATATAGACCGCGACCAGGGCAGCAACAATCAGCCAAGGCATATTCTTCTTCATGGTCTGATAGTCCTGCGTGGTTCCTTGGAAGGAGGGGCGGATGCTGGGCGGCATGCCCATCTCGCGCTGGACTTTTTCGATGGCGGTGACAGCGTCGCCGAGGGCGAAGCCGGGGGCCAGGTTGAAGGTGAGCGTCACCGCCGGGTATTGGCCCTGATGATTCACTTGCAGCGCGGTCCGCTGCTGCTCGAAGTGCGCGATCGCCGACAAAGGCACCATCGAACCTGTCGACGACTTGATGAAGATGCCGTTCAGCGCGTCCGGGCTCTTCTGGTAGATGGGGTCGACCTCCATCACCACAAAATACTGGTTGAGCGCCGTATACATCGTGGAGACCTCGCGCTGGCCAAAGGCATCGTAAAGAACCTGGTCGACGGCCGAGGCGCTGATGCCCAGTCGCGAGGCGGCGTCGCGGTCGATCACCAGGTTTGCGGCCAGGCCCTGATTCTGTTGGTCGCTGTTCACATCGCGCAGCTCCGGCATTGTTTTCATGCGGGCCAGCAGTTGCGGCGCCCAGCTGTTCAGCTCATTCAGATTTTCATCCGAGAGCGTGTACTGGTATTGCGCCGCGCCTCCACGCCCGCCGCTCTGGACCTCCTGCTGAACCTGAAGATAAAGAATGGCTCCAGGAATGCTGGAGAGCTTGCCGCGCAGGCGGTTGACGACCTGATCGGCTGAGACGTGTCCGGGGCGCTGGTCGAGGGGCTTGAGCGCGATAAACATATTGCCCACATTCGAGCTGCCTCCGCCCGGTCCGCCACCGCCGACAAAGGCGGTCACCGATTGAATAGCCGGATCGTCGAGGACCATCTGCGCAAGCTGCTGCTGCTTGACCTTCATTGAGTCGAAACTGATGTCCTGGGACGCGCGAGTTTGCCCGCCCATGCGGCCTGTGTCCTGCTGGGGAAAGAAATCGAAATGCACAATCGTGAAGAGGTAGACATTCAAGAGTGCCGTGCCGACGGTAACGCCCAGGATCAGCCACTGATGGCGCAGCACCCAGCGCAGTCCGGCGGAGTATTCGCTGAGAAGCCATTCAAAGGCCCGCTCGCTGGCGCGATAGATGCGGCCGTGCTGGCTGTCGTCTCGCGACTTTAGAAACCTGGCGCAGAGCATCGGCGTGGTGGTCAGCGAAACCAGCAGCGAAACGGCAACGGCCACGCTGAGAGTCACGGCAAACTCGCGGAAGAGCTTGCCGACAATGCCCCCCATCAGCAGAATCGGAATGAAGACGGCGATCAGCGATAAGCTCATCGACAGCACGGTGAAGCCGATCTCCTTCGAGCCTTTCATCGCCGCATCGAAGGGCGTCTCTCCCATCTCCAGATAGCGTGTGATGTTTTCAATGACCACGATGGCGTCGTCCACCACAAACCCGGTGGCCACGGTCAGCGCCATCAGCGAGAGGTTGTCGATCGTATAGCCCACCAGCCACATCACGCCAAAGGTGCCCAGCAGCGAGAGCGGCACAGCAATCGAGGGGATAATGGTAGCCCATACCTCGCGCAAGAAGAGAAAGACCACCAGCACCACCAGCAGCACGCTGATGATCAGCGAGATCTCCACGTCCCGCACGCTCGAGCGGATGGTGGTGGTGCGGTCCACTGCCACATCGATATGGATGGTGGGCGGAATGGCTGCCTGCAGACGCGGCAGTTCATTCATTACGGCGTCCACTGTGGAGATGACGTTGGCGCCGGGAATCTTGAAGACGATGATCAGCACCGCGTCCTTCAATTTGCCGGGGCCGCTGGAGGAATTGATGCCGCTCACGCCGGCGTTGCGGATGTCGGCCACGCTGTCGGTAACCTTGCCGATGTCGGTGAGCCGCACCGGCGCGCCCGTCTGCGGGTTATATCCCGCGATGATCGGCGCATAGTCGCTGGCCTTGAAGATCTGATCGTTGTCGCCGATCTGCCAGCGATGGTCCGCATCCTGGAATGCGCCTTTGGGCCGGTTGGCGTTGGCTCCGGCGAGTGCCGTGCGCACCGCCTCCAGGCCCACGCCGTTCGCGCCCAGTTGCATGGGATTCAACTCGACGCGCACCGACGGGCTGGAGCTGCCGCCCACAAAGCACTGGCCCACACCCTGGATCTGCGAGATCTTTTGCGCCAAAATCGAGTTGGCCATGTCGTAGATCTGCGGCTTGGTCACCACATCCGATGTCAACGTGAGAATCAGGATGGGCGATTCGGCCGGGTTGGCCTTGCGATAGCTCGGGTTTTGCGGCAGATAGGACGGAAGCTGGCTGCGCGCTGCATTGATCGAGGCCTGCACATCGCGCGCCGCGGCATCGATGTTGCGGCTGAGGTCAAATTGCAGAGCGACCGAGGCCGCGCCCAGAGAACTCGACGAGGTCATCTGGTTGACGCCGGCGATGCGTCCAAACTGGCGCTCCAGCGGCGTGGCGACCGATGAGGCCATCGTCTCCGGGCTTGCGCCTGGCATGCCGGCGCTGACGCCGATGACCGGCATATCGACATTGGGAAGCGATGCCACCGGCAGCAGCGAGTAAGCCACCGAGCCGGCCAGCAACAGGGCTAGCGAGAGCAGCGACGTGGCTACCGGCCTCTGGATAAATGGTGCTGAGAGATGCATCGCCCTTAGCTTTCAGCTTCTAGCTATTTGCTGGATGTTGATTGAGGTTTGAGGTATCCCAGGTCTCAAAATCGAGACCTGGGGCACCCGGCATAAAGCTAGCCGCTGATCGCTGCTTCCTGATCCCTGATCTCTGTTCCCTGTTCCCTGTTGTCCCGCGGCTTGATGTGCTGGGCCAGCCTGTCAAAGTAGAGATAGGTCACGGGAACCGTGTAGAGCGTGAGCAATTGCGAAAGGATCAATCCGCCGACGATGGTGACGCCCAGCGGCATGCGCAACTCCGCGCCCACGCCGCCACCCAGAGCCAGCGGCAATCCACCCAGCATAGCGGCCATGGTCGTCATCAGGATCGGCCTGAAGCGCAACTGGCAGGCCTGGAAGATGGCGGCCTCGGCCGATTTGCCTTCCATGCGCTCGGCCTGTAGCGCAAAATCGATCATCATGATGGCGTTCTTCTGCACAATTCCAATGAGCAGGATGATTCCAATCAGCGCAATCACACTGAAATCGGTGCGCGTAATCAGCAGCGCAAGCAGCGCGCCCACGCCCGCCGAGGGCAGCGACGAGATGATCGTGATGGGGTGGATATAGCTTTCGTAGAGCACGCCCAGCACGATGTAAACCGTGACCAGCGCGGCCAGGATCAGCAGCGGCTCATTGGCCAGCGAGGTCTGGAAGGCGGCCGCCGTTCCCTGGAAGCTGGCGTTGATCGAGGCCGGCATGCCGATGTTGTGTTCGATGCGATTGACGGCGTTGACCGCATCGCCCAGCGCCTTGCCCGGCGCCAGGTTAAAGCTCACCACCGTCGACGGGAACTGCCCCTGATGCCCAATCGCCAGTTGCGCGGTCGATTGCTCCCAGTGGGCCAGCATGCCCAGCGGAACCTGCGTGCCGTTGCCCGATTTCACATAAAGATTGTTCAGTACGGAGGGGTCGGTCTGGAAGTTCTGCCCCACCTCCATCACCACGTGGTACTGATTGAGCTGCGTGAAGATCGTCGAGACCTGACGCTGCCCGAAGGCATCGTAGAGGGTGTTGTCCACATCGGCCATCGCAATGCCCAGCCGGGCCGCGGTGTCGCGATCGATCACCAGCTTTGCGCCGAGCCCCTTGTCTTGCAAGTCGCTGGCCACGTCGGCGACCACCGCCTCCTTGCTCAACTCCCTGACCATCATCTTCGTGTAAGTGGCCAACTCCACCGGGTCAGGGTCTTCCAGCGAATATTGGAACTCCGTCCGGCTGACCCTGTCTTCCACCGTCAAGTCCTGGAGCGGTTGAAGAAACAGCTGGATGTCCTGCGCGCTCTCAACGCTTCCCATGCTGGACTGCAACCGGCGAATCACCTCGGTGGCCGAGATCTTGCGTACTTCAAGCGGCTTCAGATTGATCTGGATGCGCCCCGAGTTTAGCGTGGTGTTGGTTCCATCGACGCCGATGAACGACGAAACGTTGTCGACTGCGGGGTCCTGGAGCAAAACGTCGACAAGTTTTTGCTGGCGCTCGGCCATCGAGGTAAAGCTGACCGTCTGGGGCGCCTCGCTGATGCCCAGAATTACGCCCGTGTCCTGCACCGGAAAGAAGCCCTTGGGAACCACGATAAATAGCAGTATTGTGGCCACAAACGTTGAGATCGTGACCATCAGGGTGATAAAGCGGTAGCGCAGGACCACCTGCAAGGTGCGCCCGTAAAAGGCAATCACCCGGTTAAACACATCTTCGGACCAGTGATAAAAGCGAGTTTGGTGCGCAACTTTCTTGTCCTTCAGAATGCGCGAGCACATCATCGGCGTCAGTGTCAGCGATACGAAGGCTGAGACCAGAATCGTGACCGCCAGCGTGATGGCGAACTCGCGGAAGAGCCGGCCCACAACGTCGCTCATAAACAAGAGTGGAATCAGCACCGCGATCAGCGAAACCGTTAGCGACATGATGGTGAAGCCGATCTGCTCGCTGCCCTTGAGCGCCGCCTTCATGGGGCTCAGGCCTTCCTCGATAAAGCGCGAGATATTCTCGATCATCACGATGGCATCGTCCACCACGAAGCCGGTCGAGATGGTCAGCGCCATCAGTGTCAGGTTGTTCAGCGAATAGCCCAGCAGGTACATCACGCCAAAGGTCCCGACGATCGACAGCGGCACTGCGACCGATGGAATGACCGTCGCCGCCAGATTGCGCAGGAAGAGGAAGATCACCATCACGACCAGGGCGACGGTGAGCATCAACTCATATTCCACATCCCTCACCGACGCGCGGATGGTGACCGTGCGGTCGGTCAGCACCTTCACCTGCACCGAGGCCGGCAGGCTGGTCTGCAACTGCGGCAACAGCGCTTTGATGCGATCCACCACCGCGATGATGTTGGCGCCCGGCTGCCGCTGGATGTTGACGATCACTGCCGGCTGGCGGTCCATCCAGGCGGCCTGCTGCGAGTTCTCCGCGGCGTCCACGATGGTGGCCACGTCGGACGTGCGCACTGCGGCCCCGTTGCGATAGGCGATGATTACCGGCTTGTAGTCGCTGCTCGACACCAGTTGATCGTTCGCGCCGATGGTGTAGGACTGCCGCGAGCCGTTCAGCGTGCCCTTGGCCTGATCCACATTCGCCGCGGCCAGCGCGGTGCGCAGGTCCTCGAGGCTCAGGTTGTAGGCCGCCAGCTGGGCCGGGTTAGCCTGAATGCGCACGGAAGGCTTCTGTCCGCCGGCGATTGAAACCAGTCCTACGCCCGTGACCTGCGAGATCTTCTGCGCCAGATTGGTGTCGGCCGCGTCTTCGATCTTGTCCAGGGGAAGAGAATCCGAGGTCAGCGCCAGGGTCATGATGGGCGCGTCGGCAGGGTTGACCTTGCTGTAGATCGGTGGGTTGGGCAGATCGCTGGGCAAGAAGCTGTTGCCCGCGTTGATCGCCGCCTGCACTTCCTGCTCGGCCACGTCGATATTCTCGTCCAGATTGAATTCGAGCGTAATGACCGAGCCGCCGCCCGAGCTGACCGAGGTCATCTGTTTCAAACCCGGCATCTGGCCAAACTGCCGCTCTAGCGGCGCGGTCACCGACGAGGCCATCACCTCCGGCCCGGCGCCGGGATAAAAGGTGAGCACCTGGATGATCGGGTAGTCCACCTCGGGCAGCGCCGAGACCGGCAACTGCTGGTAGCCGACAAAGCCCGCCAGCAAAATCGCCGCCATCAGCAGCGAAGTCGCCACCGGGCGCAGAATGAAGGGCCGGGAAGGGCTCAGGCTCACTGCTTTTCCCTCTGACTCTGGCCAGACTTACCTTGGCCGCCATCCGCGCTCTGCCCGCTGCTCTGGCTTGCGCCGTGGCTGCCTGCCTGACCGCTATGCTGGCGCGGAGCGCTGATCGTTACCGCCTGTCCGTCACGCAGCCGGTCCGCTCCGTCCACCACCACCTGCTGGCCCGCTGCCAGGCCGCTGTCCAGAATGGTCAACTGTCCCTCGGCCAGAGCGATTTTTACATTCTGAATCTTGGACTTGGAGGTCGTGGGATCGATGACCCACACATACGACCCCTGATTGCCGCTCTGAATCGCCGCCGACGGCACCACCAGCGCGTCGGGCCTCTGCTCCATCACCAGATGAATGTTGACGAACTGGTTGGGAAACAGCGCCTGATCCTTGTTGTCGAAGACCGCCTTCAGCTTGCCGGTCCCGGTCGTGGTGTCGATCTGGTTGTCGGCGGTGAGCAGGTAGCCGGTGGCCAGCTTCGCGGTATCGGCCTGGTCGTAGGCCTCCACGGGCAGCCGATTCTCCGCTTGCAACTTCTTGAGCACTGCGGGAAGCTGAGCTTCGGGCAATGTAAAGTCGACGGCGATCGGCTCAAGTTGATTGATGACCACCAGGTTGGTCGTGCCGGCAGCGACCAGATTGCCGGGATCGACCAGGCGCAGGCCGATCTTGCCGTCGATGGGTGACTGGATAGAGCACCAGTTGAGCTGCAACTGCGCGGTCTCGATGGCCGCCTTGTCGGACGCGATGGCGCCCTGGTACTGGCCCTGGGCTGCCTCATCCGCGTCCACCGTCTCCTTTGAGACCACGCCAGCCGCGTAGAGCGCCTTGTAGCGCGCGTACTCTGCCTGGGCGTTCTTGAGCAGAGCCTCATCGTGGGTCAGTGTGCCCTTAGCCTGGTCCAGTGCGGCCTGGTAGGGGCTGGGGTCAATCACCATGATGGTCTCGCCCTGCCTCACCTGCTGGCCTTCGGTGAACCTGACCGGCTGGAGCTGGCCGCTGACGCGCGCTTTAACCGTCACGCTCATGTAAGGCGTCACTGTGCCCAGCGCAGTCAGGTAGACGGGCATCGGCTTCTGTTCGGCGGCGGTAACTTGCACCGGAACCGGCCGGCCCATCAGCGCCGCAGCCTGGCTCGCGTTGCTAGCCGCGCTCAGCTTTTGGTTCTGGTAGATCTTCCACACGGCCAGAATGACGGCGGCGAGTAGCACCAGATAGACGACGATGCGTACCCAGGAACCCTTGCGGGCGGGCGGTGGTTGCTGCAGGCCTTTTTCAGGCAGATAGGACACTGAAGTGCCTTCATAGGACATGGTGTTCAATTCCCGTCGTTTTTCGTGAATGAATGCCCGCGCAACGGGCACTGGTGTGGCTCTTTCGGGCTTGGAACATTCCGCCCGGCTCATTTCTACCGACGATTGAGTTTCATGAAAGGTTTCGCTTGCTGGAGGGCAACGAGCGCCAAACAAGGTGCCATAATCAAGTCGAAAACAGAAGACCCGCCGAATTATGCCGCATCCATTGTAAGCGAGCGGTGCGCGACTCGTGTAATCGGAAATTGGTCCAGCAGCAATCCAAGTGGACCTTCACATCGGCCATCAAATGAGCAGCCTATCCGTCCGCTCCCGTAGGGAGCCATCGAGAATAGCCCAAGGCAAGCGCAGCGCTGCCCTGGGGAAGAAACAGTGGAAGGGGCATCCGCCCCGGAGGGGCGGATCGAATGCTCCCGCGTGGATTACCGAATCCAGCGATCGCACATGGGCGTCGTACCGCCCCTTCGGAGCGGAAATCTCCGGGTCGAACGCAACTCCAGGGTTTCACCCTGGGCTATCTTCCCCTCCCCCTACGGGAGGAACTGCATAGATTGCTCCGCTATTCACCCATTCAGAACTGCTGTTCAATCTCAGTCTTACTGCCGTTTGACGATATACTTGACCCAGAGTTTACCCACTGCTGCGTTTGACTTGCGAGCCGCTGTTCCATTTTCTTCGCGGCGGCTTCCTGCGGCAGTTCAGGTATCTCTAGACTCAAGAGGACGCCTTGCTCCAGGATCCCGAAATCGCCGAGCCAGTCGAACGAGTTGATCACGCCGATCCGCCGTGTCCCCTGTGCGTCGATCTGGACGGCACGCTGATCAAGTCCGATTCCCTCTTCGATGCGGCCTGTCAGTTCCTGCACCGCAATCCGGCTCGCTTCTGGCAACTGCCGCTCTGGCTGGCCGGGGGGCGCGCCCGCCTCAAGGCAGAGGTCGCGCGCCGCGCCCCGCTCGACGCCGCCCGGCTGCCCTACAACACCGAACTCCTCGGCTATCTGCGCAGCGAGCGGCGCCAGGGCCGGCAACTTTACCTCGCCACGGGCGCGGACGGCGCCCTGGCCGAGCGGGTGGCGGCGCATCTCGGCATCTTCGCCGGCGTCCTGGCCTCGGACGGCGCGACCAACCTCACCAGTGGAAAGAAACTGTCCCTGCTCAAGGCTCGCTTCGGCGAATTCGACTACGTCGGTAACTCCAGCGCCGATCTGCCCCTGCTGGCCAATGCGCGCCAAGCGATGCTCGCCAATCCCACCCGCGGTCTGCGCCTCTCCCTGCGCCTCCGGCAAATCCCGGTAGCCCAGACGTTTCTCGACCGCAGACCGCTGCCGCGCACGCTCCTCAAGGCGATCCGCCTCCACCAGTGGGCCAAGAACATCCTCGTCGTCGCTCCACTCCTGATGTCTCACAAGCTAAGCTCGGCGGCTTTGGTCGCGGTCGTCGCAGCCTTCTTCTGCTTCAGCTTCATGGCCTCGGCCAGCTATCTGGTCAACGATCTGCTGGACATCGACAGCGACCGCCGTCATCCGGTCAAGCGCTTCCGGCCCTTTGCGGCGGGCGATCTGCCGGTCACCGTAGGTGTCGCCCTCGTCTTCGCGCTCATCGCGGCCTCGGTCGCGCTTCTGCCTTTGCTTCCCCGCCAATTCGCGATTTGGCTGGGAGTTTACATCGTCGCGACAACGGCCTACTCCTTCTATCTCAAAAAAGTGGCTCTGGTCGATGTGCTGATGCTCTCCGGCCTCTACACCTTGCGCCTGCTGGCCGGTGGTGCGGCAACGGGGACTCCGATCTCGCACTGGCTGGCCGGATTCGCCATCTTTCTCTTTTTGTCGCTGGCTATGGTCAAGCGCTTCAGTGAACTCGAAAACCTGCGTGAGCGCGGCGTTGCCGCAACGCATGGTCGCGGCTACCTGGCCGCCGACCTCGAGCAGATTCGCAGCTTCGGCACGGCCAGCGCCACGGCCGCCGTTGTGGTTTTCTCGCTCTATATCTCGCGTCCCGACGTCGAGGCCCTCTACAAGCACGCCGGTCGCTTGTGGCTAATTGTCCCGCTGATGCTTTACTGGCTTTACCGGGTATGGCTCCTGGGCTCTCGCGGCGAGATGGATGTCGATCCGGTGATCTTCGCACTCCGCGACCGCCTTAGCTTGCTGGTGGGGGTGGGCGTCGTGGCCGTGGCCATCCTTGCGTTATAACGGCCAGACCGGGGATTTCCTGCCCGTCTACCTTGAATCCATTTGGCATCCCCGCACGTCCTAGAGACGGGGCGATAAGCCTGTCAGCACCGCGCTATTTTCGCTCATCTTCGTCATTTACCATAGTAATTTCAACAGGTTGTTGGAAGGGATTGGGGCCGAAAAGGCCTTCCGGTCCCGGAACCCATTGAGCCGGTCGAGACCAGTCCAGGGCAGTTGAGGCTTTTTTCAAGCCACCATGGCTGCGCAGACCTTCAGACCAGCACCCGGCTCAGGAGCGAGTACCTCACCTATGTGGATTGTCCGGCTTGCGCTGCGTCGGCCTTATACCTTTGCCGTCTTCGCGCTCTTGATCCTGATCCTCGGCGTCTTCAGCATCGAGACGATGCCCACGGACATCTTTCCCAACATCGACATCCCCGTCGTGACCGTGGTCTGGGGTTTCAACGGCCTCTCTGCCGATCAGATGGCCAACCGCATCGTCACCAACAGCGAGCGCGGCATGACCACCACGGTCAACGACATCGAGCACATCGAGTCGCAATCGCTCAACGGCATCGCCATCATCAAAATCTTTTTCCAGCCGCACGTGAACATCGGCAACGCTGTGGCCCAGGTCACGGCGGTCAGCCAGGTGCAATTGCGCTCCCTGCCGCCCGGATCGGTGCCGCCCTTCATCATCCAATACAACGCCTCCAGCGTGCCCGTGCTGCAACTGGGGCTCTCCGGCCAGGGACTCAACGAGCAGCAGTTGGCCGACGTGGGAAGGGTCAACATCGGTGTCCAGTTGGCGACCGTCGAGGGTGCGCAGACGCCCTTTCCCTACGGCGGTAAGCAGCGCCAGATTCAGGTGGACCTGAACCTGGCTGCTCTTCAGGCCAAAGGGTTGTCGCCGGTAGACGTGGTGAATGCCGTCTCCGCGCAAAACCTCATCGCTCCCTCGGGCACGATGAAGATCGATCGCTTTGAATATGCGGTCGAAACCAATTCCGCTCCAAGCGTTGTCAACGACCTGAACAACCTGCCCATCAAGGCAGTCAACGGCGCTGTCATCTACATCCGCGACGTGGCCCACGTGCGCGACGGCAGCTCGCCCCAAACCAACATCGTGCGCGTCGACGGCAAACGCGCCGTGCTGATGAGCATCCTGAAGACCGGCTCGGCCTCCACGCTCGACATCATCGCCGGTGTGCGCACAAAACTCGCCTACATCAAAGACCAGCTTCCGAGGCAACTTCGTATCGACCCGCTCTCCGATCAGTCTATTTTCGTGCGCGGCGCCATCAACGGCGTCGTCCGCGAGGCCATCATCGCCGCCTGCCTCACGGCCATCATGATCCTGGTCTTCCTGGGCAGTTGGCGCTCCACTGTAATCATTGCGGTCTCCATTCCGCTCTCGATTCTCTGCTCGCTCAGCGTCCTCGCCATGCTGCACGAGACCATCAACATCATGACGCTGGGCGGCATGGCCCTGGCCGTCGGCATCCTGGTCGACGACGCCACCGTCGCCATCGAAAACATTAACCGCAACCTCGAAGCCGGAAAGGAACTCGAGCAATCCATCCTCGACGGCTCGGCGCAGATCGCCGTTCCCGCGCTGGTCTCCACCCTCGCCATCTGCATCGTCTTCGTGCCCATGTTCTTTCTGAGCGGAGTGGCCAAGTACCTCTTCGTTCCCATGGCCGAGGCCGTTGTCTTTGCCATGCTGGCCAGCTATCTGCTCTCCCGAACCCTCGTCCCCACCATGGCCAAGTACCTGCTCAAGGAGCACGACGACGAAGAGGCCGCAAAGAAGCTCTCCAGCCGCAATCCATTAGTCCAGTTTCAACTGGCCTTCGAAGCCGGTTTTGAAAAGTTCCGTCATGCCTATCTTCGCCTGCTCGCACTTTGCGTCGACCACGCGACGATCTTTCTGATCCTCTTCCTGGTCTTTACGCTGGCTTCCCTTGGGTTGACGACCCAACTCGGCCAGGATTTTTTCCCCTCGGTCGACTCCGGTCAGTTCAAGATTCACGTCCGCGCCCGCACCGGCACGCGCATCGAAGAGACCGCCGCGCTCTGCGACCACATCGACTCGACCATCCGCGAAAACGTCCCCGCCAGCGAAGTCGTCACCATCGTCGACAACATCGGCCTGCCTTATTCAGGCTTGAACCTCTCTTATTCGACCTCCGCCCCCATCGGCCCCGCCGACGCCGACATTCAAGTGCAGTTGACCAAAGATCACCATCCCACGGCGGCGTACGTCGAAAAACTCCGCAAGGAACTGCCGCGCCAGTATCCCGGCGTAACGTTCTACATGCTGCCGGTCGACATCGTGACGCAGATCCTCAACTTCGGCCTCTCCGCACCTATTGACGTTCAGGTCGTCGGCCCCAATCTCGACGCCAACCGCTCGCTGGCTGAGAAGACGGCCAACGAGCTCCGCTACATTCCCGGCGCGGCCGACGTACGCATCCAGCAGCCCTTCGACTATCCCACGATGAACGTGGCCGTCGACCGCACCCGCGCCCAGTCCATCGGCCTCACGCAAAAGGATGTGGCCACCAGCCTTCTGGTGGCTCTCAGCGGCAGCTTCCAAACCACTCCCAGCTTCTATCTCGACCCCCAAAACGGCGTCAGCTACAACGTCGCAATTCAAGCCCCGCAGTATGGCCTCGATTCGCTGGCGGCGCTTCAGAGCCTGCCTGTCACCGGCAACTCCGCGGCCAAGCCCGCCAGCAGTTCTGCCGCGGCCGGCACACCCGGCGCACAACCACCGATCCAGGTCCTCGGCAGCCTCGCCTCCATCACCCCTGGCGCGGAGATGGGCACCGTCAGCCACTACGACGTTCAGCCGGTCATCGACATCTACGCCAACGTCGATGGAATTGACCTCGGCTCAGTCACCAAGTCTGTTGAAGGAATCATCGCCAGCCACGAAAAGAACGGTGATCTGCCACGTGGCTCGCATTTCGATCTGCGCGGCCAGAGCCTCACCATGAAAAAGTCCTACGTCGGCTTGCTCGGCGGTCTCGTCTTCTCCATCCTCCTGGTCTATCTGCTCATCGTCGTCAACTTCCAGTCCTGGCTCGATCCCTTCCTCATCATCTCCGCGCTGCCCGCCGCGCTGGCCGGCATCGTCTGGTTTTTGTTTCTCACCAACACCCGCCTCAGCGTGCCCGCGCTCACCGGCGCCATCATGTGCATGGGCGTGGCCACCGCTAACTCGATCCTTGTCGTCAGCTTCGCCCGCGAACAGCTTGAAGTCCTGGTCGGCGATGCCCGCCGGGCCGCGCTCAATGCCGGTTTTGTTCGCCTGCGCCCGGTGTTGATGACCGCGCTGGCCATGATCATCGGCATGATCCCCATGGCCCTCGGTCTCGGCGACGGCGGCGAGCAGAATGCCCCCCTCGGCCGCGCCGTGATCGGCGGCCTCTTGCTGGCAACCGTGGCAACCCTCTTCTTTGTGCCCGCGTTTTTTGCGACGGTTCACGGCTGGCTCGAAAGGCGCCGCCAGACGGCTCACAGCCTTCAACCCGCCGGTGTCCCCGACGAGTTCGACGAGATCCCGGAGTAATTCCCAATGACCAATCTACCCAATCCGAAGCAGCCTGCGGCCAGCGAACACGAGTCCGCTCCCGAGCAAAAGCCTCTCTCGCCGCGTAGCGCCCTCGTAGGCGTCGCTTTGATCCTCATCGTTTTCGCGGTGCTGGCCGGTTACGGCATACTGCGCCGAATGGGCGCCGCGAAGGTCCTTGCCGACACCACACGCGAACTCGCCGCCCCCACGGTCATCGTCGCCGCGCCCAAGCCGGGCGCGCCTGTAGACAATCTTGTCCTTCCCGGCAACGTCACCTCCTTCACCGACTCACCCATCTACGCCCGCACCTCCGGCTATCTGACCCGGTGGTATTTCGACATCGGAGCGCGGGTGAAGAAAAGCGCTCTGCTCGCTGAGATCGCCACCCCCGAAGTCGATCAGCAACTTGCCCAGGCCGAGGCCGATCTGAACACCGCCCAGGCCAACGCCAACAACGCCCGCATCCAGGCCGAGCGCTACACCGGCCTCGTCCAATCGAACGCTGTCTCACGCCAGGACACAGATACCTTTGTGAATCAGGCCACATCAACGGCCGCGCAGGTCCGCTCAGCCCAGGCCAATGTGCAGCGCCTGCGCGATCTGCAATCCTTTGAAAAGGTCTACGCGCCATTCGATGGCGTTATCACCGCGCGCAATGTCGATACCGGCCAGTTGATCGACCCCGGCGCGGGCAAGGAACTCTTTCACCTCCAGGCCATCCAGACCTTGCGCGTCTTCACCAACCTGCCGCAGGCCTATTCGTCAAACGTCAAGCCCGGCGCAAAGATCGGTCTCACGTTTGCCGAGCACGCGGGCAAAACCTATGACGGCACTCTGGTCCGCACCGCCGATGCCATCGATCCCGCCAGCCGCACTCTGCTGGTCGAAATCGACGTCAACAACAGCGCCGGCGAACTGCTGCCCGGCTCGTTAGCCGAGGTCCACTTCAAGACGCCGCCCGCCGGTCCCAGCTTCATCGTCCCCGCCGCCGCGCTCATCTTCCGCAAAGAGGGCCTGCGCGTAGGAACGGTAATCGACGGAGCCAACGGCACTGTCGCGCACCTGGTCCCGGTCGTCATCGGCGAAGACGACGGCGCCAGCGTGCAGATCGTCTCCGGCCTAGGCCCCAGTGATCAAGTCATCCAGGACCCGCCTGACTCCCTGATCGAAGGTGAGAAAGTTCAGGTCGTTATCCCCGCCAGCCAACCCAATGCGGGAGGCAGGTGACCATGCCGGTACTGCGAACGACGATAAGAGACACCCGGTCAAGAAGTATGGGATTGACCGGTCTCGCAAAGACTCTCTCGAATGAGGTCTTGTGTCACGGCACGACTTTAGTCGTGCCGCAAAAACTACAAGATGATGGGCGGGCTTTAGCCCCCGCGCAGCGCTTTACGAACGGTCCCACTGAAGCCCTGGGTGCCCCATCCTTCGCGCACCTTGCGAAGGGTGGAAAACCACAAACCCAAACCGGGTGCCCCACCCCCGCAGCGTCCTTGTTTTTGCGGCTTGGGTGGGTTCTCGTTGTCGCTTCCTCACTCACCGCCTGTAAGCCAGTAGGCCCCAACTACAACCGCCCCGTCTACCAAGCTCCGCCCGCTTACAAAGAAACCGGCGCGACCACAGTCGTCCCTCCGCCGAATCCTGCAGGCGGCGCATGGCAGCCCGCCAATCCCTCCGACGGCATGTTGCGTGGCAAGTGGTGGGAGATCTACCAGGATCCGCAGCTCAACCAGCTAGAAGGGCGCGTCGCCGTCAATAACCAGAACCTGCGCCAGGCCATGGAAAACTACTTCGCAGCTCGCGACCAGATCACCGCAGCCCGCTCCGCGTTCTTTCCCACGCTCTCAGCAGGACCCACCGTCGCCCGCGACAATATTTCAAAGAACGGCCCAAACTACGCAGCCGGCAAGTCCACTACCTATAACGACCTCGTAATCGGAGGCCAGGCCAGTTGGGAGCCCGATCTCTGGGGCCGCATCCGCCGCACTGTCGAAGCTGCCCGCTCCAATGCCCAGGCCAGCGCCGCCGACCAGGCCATTATCGACCTTAGCCTGCACGCCGAGATGGCCGCCGACTATTTCCAACTCCGCGGCCTCGACGCCGAGAGCAAATTCTTGCAAGCCACCATCGCCGACCTCGAAGGCCAGCTTGACCTCACCCAGCGCCGCCTCGACGGTGGAGTCGCCACTGAGGCCGACGTAGCCCAGGCCCGCACTCAGCTTGAGACCGTCCGCGCCCAACTCGTCGATGTAGGCGTAGCCCGCGCCCAATACGAACACGCCATCGGCACCATCGCCAACCTCGATCTCTCCGGCTTCAGCATTCCACCCTCGCCACTCGATCTCCCGCTCCCCAAAATACCCCTCGGCGTTCCTTCGCAACTTCTCGAGCGCCGCCCCGACATCGCCGCCGTCGAGCGTCGCGCCGCCGCAGCCAACGCCCAGATCGGCATTGCCATCGCCGCCTTTTATCCCTCGATCTCTTTGAACGGCACAGGCGGATTCGAGAGCGAACATGGCGGTACGTGGATTCAAGGCCCCAGCGCGCTCTGGACTTTAGGTGCTCAAGGTGCGGAGCTCCTGTTCGATGCCGGTCAGCGCCATGCCCTCACCGACGCGGCTCGCCACACGTACGAGGCCCAAGCAGCCGTCTACAGAGCTCAAGTCTTCCAGGCCTTCAACGAGGTCGAGGACCAGCTCTCCGGCCTGCGAATTCTCGAAGTGGAATCCCGCGTCGAGCAAAAGGCCGTCGACTCTGCGCAGCATTCCTTTGATCTATCGAAGCAGCGCTACAAAGGCGGCGTGACCAGCTATCTAGAAGTCCTCACCTCCGAATCCGCACTCTTACAAAACCAGCGCACCGCTATAGGCCTTCAAACCCGCCAGTTCGTAGCCAGCGTAGGCTTAGTCCGCGCCTTGGGCGGCGGCTGGGACACCACGCAACTTCCCAAATAATCTGGAGCCATGATCGTCCGCCCTGAATGCCCCGAAGACCGCGCAGCGATCCGCCTCGTCAACGAAGAGGCATTCAATAGGCCCGACGAGGCCGATCTCGTAGATCGGTTGCGCGCCGAGGGAGTCGTGCTCGCTTCCTTCGTCGCCGAAGCCGAAGGCCAGATCGTCGGTCACATTCTCTTTAGCCGAATCTCGATCGAGACAGCCACTGAGTCTATACCAGCGGCAGCTTTGGCTCCCGTCGCGGTGATCCCAAAGCTCCAGCGCCGAGGTATAGGGGGAAAACTGATCCGTCACGGCCTCGATTGGCTGCGCGCGCAAGGTGAGCAGATCGTTCTTGTCCTCGGCCATCCGGACTACTATCCACGCTTAGGCTTCTCGACTGCATAGCTCATCGCATCCGAGCAAGGCCCCTGCATCAGGTTCTCCAGAGCAATTCCACGCAGCTCTGTGCCCGCCTCAAGATGCCGCGCCAGATCCGTCAGCGTCTCGTGAAATTGCTCCACTGCCGTACCAAAATCAGGAAAGAAAGGCACCTCACATTTGCCCCCGGACGAAGAACGTCCGCGCATACCCCAACACACCGTCCATATGCCGGATCAGTTCATGCGGCGTGCGCACCTTCGCCGCCGCGCGAAACTCGCCAAACCCCGGCGGAGCATCGCGCAGCGCCTTCTGCGTCCTGTAGGCCAGCGCCGCCAGCAGGTGCCTCACCATCTTTCTTCCGTCATCTATAAGCCCGCTCCCTATTCCCTGTTCTCTATCCCCTGCTTTACCGCATCCAGCCGCGGATGGCTAAAAGCCGCCGCAGGCACGTCGGTCAGCGGCAGCGCTGGCCCCTCCCATAGCAGCCGAGGCGCGTCATCGCTCGCCGAGTGCAATCCCTCCAGATGAAAAATATGCCTGCCGGCCCGCAGCCCCAGCGATCCGCGATCGTAGCGCATCGCGTTGCCCGGCGACCCGCAAACCTGTGCGAAGGGCGGCCCGGTCCGCGCCACCTCTACGCCGTCGATCACCACTCGTGCTCCATCACGCGCCAGCAAATGAAATGTATATCCGCCGTCGGCGGGAATATCGATAAAGCCATCCCACGCCGCGGCATAGTGTGTAAAGCCCTGCGGGTCCGCGTGCAGATTCGGTCCCTCGCCTGTGAAGACCACATGCTCGTTAGCCAGATCCGGCAGCTCCGTCCACGCGCCGGGATAGATCTGCCAGCCGAGCCCCGGCGTCATCGGGCCGGCGATGCTGGCGGCCTCATGCCAGTGAGCCACGGCCACCACGCTCTGCGCCGCCCAATCCTGGTTTGTCGATTCAGGATTGCCGTCGCTGCCCTCAATATGCAACAGAACCCTGAAGCGCCCAGCTCCCATTCCACTCCCATCCAGCTCAGTCCCCTCGGCGTCGGGAAAACTGTGACGTACGCGGCGTCCAGTTGCCTTGCTTCCATCGCCAAAGAGCCAGGTGTATCGCGCGCCGCGCGAGGGCTGCGCCGTGAAAATCACCTTGTCTCCCGGCTTGAAGACCGGTGGGTCCACAGTAAATGAGGCAATAGGTCCGTGCGGAGCTACAAACTTCGCCGGCTGCGCGCCTGCCGAGACTGTCAGCGGAACGTCGGCGTTGCCGGCCACCCGGCTCTGGCCATACTTCACATTGTCGAAGATCACGTCCTTCACATCGCCCGCTATCGTGGAATCGGCCAGTGCCGGCTGACCGAGCGCCCAGATGTTGCGGAAGACGAAGCCGTGCAGGCCGGGGTTTTGCTGCTCCAATTGCACCAGCGAGTACCAGTGATCAAGAAACAGATTCTCGAATGTGAACTCCGAGTGCACACCCTTGGCCTCCTGTGCGCCCCAGAAGCCGAGCAGCCCAAATGTCTGTCCGCATGCCCCGATCCCGCCATGCAGAATGTCCGAATCGCGCAAGGTAAAGTTGCGCGAGTTGAAGATCTTGCGCGGCCACCCGGCGCGCACAACATTCGAGATGCTGGTCGACAGCACGCTGTGCTCGATGGTGATATTGTCCACATCGTGGCCCGGCCGCAGCATGTCCTCGTCTTTGTAGCCGTCCCAGTTGCCCTCCATTGCGAAGACATCGTCCGACGCGCGCAGGAATGAATCCCGCACAATCGTATCTCCACCGCCCAGCCAGTCCATGCCGTCCTGGTTGGCGTTGGCTGTATTGCCGCCGATCAGCCGCAGATCGTCAAATCTAAAGCCCGTCGAATCCTTCATCTGGATCGACCACGTTCGTGCCCGCACGATGCAGGTCAGCCCATCGATCTCCACGTTCTTTGCCTCGAGCGCGCCGATGCAGTGCCAGTCCGGCTTCTGCATCCAGCCCTCGTCGCTGTTGGGGTCCTGGGTGCCTTCATAAACAATGGTGCCGCGCCCCAGCACCTTCACATTCTCGACCTTCCAAAGGTTAAGGCTGCCGTAGAAGTACGAGCCCGGCGACAGATAAAGCGTCTCGCCGCTCTTCGGGTTGAGGCTCTGGCGATAGACCCCCGGCAGATAAACGTGAATCTCCTGCTTCCGCGGCATCGGAGGCGGAGGCGTCCCGGCAAAAAGGAAAAGGATCTTGGCGTGATTCAGAAAGTCGCCGGGTCGCGCGATCGACAGCTTGGCCGGCCCCGAAAGCCTGAAGCGAATCTTCTGCCCTTGCCGGACCGGCCGGATACCCAGCCGCCAGGGTTCAATATCTACGCCCTTATCCCAGAAGCCCGCTTCCGCCGCGGTGATCTCTATTGTCACCGGCCCGGTCACGTCGAAGCCGGCGTAGTCGTAGCTGGACGCCGCATGAGCCACATCCACAGGCTTGCCGTTCACGCTCACAGTGAAGGCCGTCGAGCGCATCTCCGCCGGAACCGGCGCAGCCTGCACGCGGGGGGCGGCGTGTGCGGCCACAGGCAACGCCGATACGGCAACCAGCAGAAAACGAAAACCCAGCAAAAAAGCCATCTCCGGTACAAAGTGGGGATAAAACCACTCTAGCACCGGTGCTAGACAGCCGTTTCAGATCCCTTCACCCATCGAGACGTACTGCCGCAGCCGTTCCAGCTCCTCGTGGTAGGCGTTGCGTTCAGCCTCTTCGAAGATGAACTGCTCCTCCGGCTGCACCTCGGCCCCCGTCCGCTTCTCCAGCTTCTCCACGCGGGCCGAAAGCGCAATAATCACGTCCGAGAGCGGATCCTTCACCTCGTGCGGATCGGTTATCAGCACACGCTTCCCGTTGCGGTAGACGATGTGCGCCGGAACGCCCACCACCGTCGAATTGGGCGGGACGTCGGAGAGCACGATCGATCCCGCGCCCACGCGCGAGTTTTCGCCGATGGTGATATTGCCCAGCAGGTTGGCGTTGTTGCCGATGAAGACGCCGTCGCAGACCGTCGGATGCCGCTTGCCGTGCTGCTTTCCCGTGCCGCCCAGCGTCACGCCCTGGTACATGGTCACGTCGCTGCCCACAATCGAAGTCTCGCCGATCACCACGCCCGTCGCGTGGTCGATGAAGAGCCGCCGCCCCAGCAGCGCGCCGGGATGAATATCGACCCCTGTGAAGAAACGTGTAACCTGGGAGAGCAATCGAGCCGGAAGCCAAAGCCCAGCCTTCCACAGAGCGTGGGCGATGCGGTGAATCCAGACAGCCCAAAGCCCCGGATAGCAGAGCAGCACCTCCAGCCGCGAACGCGCAGCCGGGTCGCGCTCCATGATGGAGTTGATATCTTCGCGAATGCGCGCCAACAGGGACATACTGTCGTGCTCTCACAACAACGGATGCAGAGCTGATTGTCGAAGGCGCCGGCGGAACGGGACCTGCTCCGCCAGCGCATGAAACTGCCTACACCGCAACCGCAATCTGTTCGGTCGGCAGAGCCAGCGCCTGCTGGCGCAGCGGCTCAAAGAGCACGCTCGACAGATACCGCTCGCCGAAGTCAGGCAGTACCACCACGATCAGCTTGCCGGCATTCTCCGGCCGCGCGGCTACCTTCAGCGCCGCCGCCGCTGCCGCTCCCGAGCTGATGCCTACAAACAGGCCCTCTTCGAGCGCCAGCCGGCGCGCCAGCACCACCGATTCGTCGTTGGTCACCTGCACGATCTCGTCCACCAGCTTGGTATCGAGCACTGCCGGCACAAAGCCCGCGCCGATTCCCTGAATTTTGTGCGGCCCCGGCTTGCCGCCTGAGAGTACGGGGCTGTCGACCGGCTCTACTGCGATGGCCTTGAACTCCGGCTTGCGCTCCTTGACGTATTTGGCTACGCCTGTGATGGTGCCGCCCGTTCCAACGCCAGAGATGAGGATGTCCACCTTGCCGTCGGTATCGTTCCAAATCTCGGGACCGGTCGTGGCATAGTGAATGGCCGGGTTCGCGGGATTGTTGAACTGCTGAAGAATGTAACCGTTCGGCGTCTTGGCCAGAATTTCGTCCGCCTTGGCGATGGCGCCTTTCATTCCGTTGGGACCGGGCGTGAGCACGATCTCGGCGCCAAAGGCAAGCAGCACCGTGCGCCGCTCAAGGCTCATCGTCTCCGGCATCGTGAGGATCAGCCGGTAGCCCTTCACAGCGGCCACAAAGGCCAGCGCGATGCCGGTGTTGCCGCTGGTCGGCTCGATGAGCACCGTCTTGGCTGGGTCGATTTTGCCTGCCTTCTCGGCAGACTCGATCAGAGCCAGCCCAATGCGGTCCTTCACGCTCGAAACCGGATTCTGGCTCTCCAGCTTGGCAACGACGGTCGCGGGCAACCCGGCCGACACTTTGTTCAGCCGCACCAGGGGAGTGCGGCCAATCAACTCAGTAACATTCGCAGCAATGTGCGCCATGATGATCTCCTCTTTCCGGGATTCGCACCCGGGGCATTCGCTTCAGTTTTTGGGGTGTATTGTCGAGCTGTCCGGCGGGAAAGTCAGTGCGCGAACACGGGCGCACGTCACCGTCGCAACTGGCACCGGGGCGGTGTTAGCGACATCGACGCATGAGATGAGCATAGTACCAATCGCGCTCAATGGCAAGCATTCCGGCGATAAACCCCTTGAGATCTCCTTGCTGTAAAGCAAGTTGACTCTTGCCGCTAACACAATCTGCGCGTCCTCAAAGCGTGCGCATCGCGAACTTGCCAACTCGCCAACCCCGCGGGGCGGGGGCCAACTCGCCAACGCGTCCCCGGAGATTTCTCACCCCGTATTCCTCAACCCCGCCGAGATCCCGCTGATCGTCGCTGCAATCGCGCGATTCACCTCCGGCGTATTCTCGCCGGCCCGCTTCCGCCGCAGCATATCAACCTGTATGAGGTGCATCGGATCGACATACGGATTACGCAGCTTGATCGAGTGAGCCAGCACCGGATTCGACTCCAGCAGCTCCTTTTGCCCGGTCACCGCCAGCAGCGCGCGCACCGTCCGATGAAACTCCGCCTCGAAAAGATCGTAAATGCGTTCACGCAGATTCCGGTCCGCAACCAACTCCGAATACAGCCGCGCCGTCGCCAGATCCACTTTGCCCAGCGCCAGCTCCACATTCCGCAGCAGGTCAATAAACAGCGGCAGCTCATGCGTCATTGTCTGCAAAAGCTCCAGCGCTCCCGGCCGCGCCAGATACTCCTCCAGCGCATACCCCACGCCAAACCAGGCCGGCACCAGCAGCCGCGACTGCGTCCATCCAAAGACCCATGGAATCGCCCGCAGATCGCTCAGTTTCGGGCTTGCATTCCGCCGTGAAGGCCGCGAACCAATCTTCGCCTGCTCCAGCTCGCCCACCGGCGTCGATTGCTCAAAGTAAGTCACTACATCCGGATCGTCGAGAATGTGTTTGCGATAGAACTCAAACGAAATCCCCGAAAGCTCATCGAGCGCAGCCTCCCACTCCGGCTTCAAGACCCCCGTGAAATGCCCCTCCGGATCGCGCGCATTCGGCCTGGCCAGCGCATCGAGCGATGCCGCAATCATCAGCTCCAGATTCCGCTCCGCCAGCACCTCATCGGCATACTTGAAGTTCAGCACCTCGCCCTGTTCGGTAATCCGTAACTGCCCATCAAATGAATCCATCGGCTGCGCAAAGATCGCGCGATGCGTCGGCCCTCCGCCGCGTCCCACCGTTCCGCCGCGCCCATGAAAGAGCCTCAGCTTCACCCCGCATTCACGCGCCACCACATGCAGGTCGCGATGCGCGCGAAAGATCTCCCACGTCGAGGTCAGCATGCCGCCATCTTTATTTGAATCCGAATAGCCCAGCATGACCTCTTGCCAGTTGTCCCAGGTCGCCAGCAGCTTTCGATAATCCGCCCGGCCCCACAACTCACGGCACACCTCTGGAGCCCTCCGCAAATCCTCAATCGACTCAAACAGCGGCACGGGCATCAGTCCCGGATCTCTACCCGCTCCTTCGACCCTCACGCCGCCCAGCCGCGCCAGCCGCACCACCGCCAGCACATCATCCACGGTCGAGGCCCCACTGATCACATACTGCCGGATCACCTCCGGCGAACATCCATTCTTGATCTCCGCCACCACGCGAAAGGTCTCCAGCACGCTTGCCGTCTCATCCGACAACTCGCCCGGCAGCGACTCCGCGGCCGTGTCGGCAACCGCCTCCTGCAACGCCGCGGCATGAACCCGCGCATGTTGCCGGATATCCAGCGTATGCAGATGCAATCCAAACGTCCGCACCTGCAAGATCAGCGGATCGACCAGCGTCCGCGCGATCCGCACTCCGCGATTAGCCTCCAGTGACTCCCTCAGCACTTCCAAATCGTCAATGAAATCCAGCACCGAGCAATACGCAGGCAGCGCGTTGGCGAGCTTCCCCGAACCGTCGTCGACCCGCGCCAGCGTGTAAGGCATCACCGGCAGCGCCGCTACCGCCGTGCCCGCCTGCTCCGCCGCCTTATCCAGCGTGCGCCGCAGCCGCGCCTTCAGGCAGATTGCAAATCGCCGATAATACTCAAACTCGTACTGCTGCTCAAAGGCCTGCGCCTCGGGCGTGTGCACCAGCGCGACATACGCCTCAAGCCTGCGCAACAGCGCATCGTTCACCCCGATCTGCTGCGCGCTGGTCGTCAGCAACTCAATAATCTCGTCGAGGCGCCTCTGATAGTGCAGCAGCAGATGCCCCCGCGCCAGCCGGATCGAGTCCCGCGTCACCGCCGGCGTTACAAACGGGTTTCCATCGCGGTCGCCGCCGATCCACGAGCCAAAGATCAGCACCTGCGGCAGCGCCAGCGTCTCCATCTCCAGGCCATACGCGGCCCTCAGCGACTCGGCAATCTCGCGATAGAGGCTGGGCAGCGTCGCAAAGATCGAGACATCATAATAGTCCAGCCCCATCTTCACTTCGTCGTAAACCGTCGGCCGCCGCGACCTCACCTCGTCGGTCTGCCACAAGCTGGTAATCTCCGCGCGGATCGCATCTTCCAGCCGCGCCATCTCCTGCTCCGGCACAGGAATGCGATCGAGCCCCGCGAGAAACTCCCCAATCCGCCGCCGCTTGAACATCACCGACCGCCGGGCGACTTCAGTCGGATGCGCCGTAAACACCGGCACAATCAGCACACGCCTCAGCCAATCCAGAGCCTCCTCCGCTCCGATTCCCACGCGCCGCATCTCGAGCAACGTCCCCAGCAAGCTCCCGCGCTGCCGCCCTCCCTGCCCGCTCAGTTGCAGAGCCATACGCCGCCGCTTGCGGTGGTTTGTCTCCGCCAGATTGATCAGCTCGAAATAAAACGCAAAGGCCCGAGTCAGCAGAATCGCCCGCTCCACCGGCAGCGAATGCACCAGCTCAAGCGCCGTCGCCGCATGACGCGCAGCCTCTTCATGCTGTCCCCGCGCCTCTTCGTCGCGCCGCCGGATCGTGCCCTGCCGCAGCGCCTCCACATGCGCGAAGAGATCCACGCCAGCCTGTTCGCGCAACACCTCGCCCAGCAGCATGCCCAGCGAACGCACATCGCGCCGCAGCGGAGCCTCCTTCAGCTCCCCCGTCTGCGCCTCCAACTCCGCCAGCCGATGCGACCAACTCTCAGGACTCCATAACAAACCCATAGTGCCTACATTATGCACGACAGCCAGCCAGGGCCTCTTTGCTCACGCGCCAGCGATCGCGTAACGCCAGCCGCATTCGCGACCATTCTCGGTCATCCAAACTCTTCGCCAGCATGCGAGTCATGTTGTAGCGCCGGTCTCCAGACCGGCTGTCGCGCTGACCTCCGCGTCCGCGCACTCTCCCGTAGGGAGAGAAGGATAATAGCCCAGGGCAAGCGAAGCGCAGCCCTGGGACCAGCATCACAAAACAACACAAAGCCCCGTAGGGGCGCAGCGAAATCCGCCATCAAACCACCCATCCTGACCAACCAATGAGATTGTCATCCTGAGGAAGCGCAGCGAAGGCGAAGGACCCGCTTTTGCTTTTCCGGCTTTTCCGCGTCGAGCGTGCATCAAGAGAATGCGCCTTGTATCATGGCACGACTTCAGTCAAGATTATTCATTTGACCAAAGTGAGTGTCGAGGCGTCGAATGACGCCAAGGCCGCTAGACCAACTGCTACAAAGGCGACTAGAGGCTTTTGGAGACCGCCGTATGACTTACATCGCCGCATTCCCTTGCCGGGAAGGTTACGTCTGCTGCGCCGATACACTTGAAACATTTGGGCACGAGAAACAATACGTCGAGAAACTAGCAAGTTTTGGCGACGGAGAATACCCATTTTGCATTGGCGGCGCCGGCGTTGGTGAAATCATCGATGCTCTTACACAAGAAGTATCCGAACGAATTATAAGTCAGAAACCGCATGGCTACAGAGCCCTTGCAGAATGCATCAAGTCCGCTATCCGATATGTCTACGAAAACGATGTGCCAGTCATGGCTCTAAAGAAGCAACACCAAACCGCCACGCTCCTTATCGCTGCCAATGCAAAGCCTCTTGAGGGGGACTTCTGTCTCTTCCAAGCCAACGGAAAACGAGTGTTCAAAATTGAGCGCGGTATCATTGGATACAAAACCCCCACTAATCACACTTTACTGAAGCGGTTTCACGATGCCGAAATGCCTATGTCACAAGCGGTGCTCCTAGCAGCCTACCTTGTATCTCATTCAAAACTGATAGATGAGGGCGTCGGAGGTGAAACGAGGATAGGAATAGTATCCCAGCTTTGGGCGAAAATAGAAGATATCGCCTACACCCAAACCCTGGAGGCAATAATCCAAGATTTTCTTCCAATTGCGGATCAGGTCTTTCTTAGTTTTGCGGATGTGTCGTTGTCACGTTCACAATTTGAGGTAAAGCTCGGTCAATTGACTTCGCTTTTGCAGGTTCAGCGTCGAGTCGCCGTTCAGCGTTTTCTTGGGTATATCCAGTCATTGGTTGATCGGGGGAGCCTTTCCTATGACTGGCCGTACGCCAAGATTCCACTTGGTACAGCTTTCGAATTGCGCCGCGAACCCATTTCTGGAAGGCTCACGGTTTTTCCGACAGATGCTGATCAGGATCAGATGTATGATCGTGCTTTTGTGCCGTCAGTTCCTCAACCGCCAGAAGATCAGCCGTCACCATGTGGCGAAGAGCGTCCAGAAAAAGAGTCTTTGAATGACGGCGGTTGAACCTGAATTCCATTTCCACAAGGTAGGCGGCGAGATGCCTTGCCAGGTGCCGGGTGCCCCATGTCCGGATTTTCGGATCTGGGAAACCACGAACCCTCCTCGACCGCTAGGAATGCATCGGCAGCGCCACCAGACGCACACCGAGCGCCGCACAGACTCGATTCACGGTGTCAAAGCGCGGCGCGCTGTCTGGGCGTAGCGCCTTATAGAGTGCCTCGCGGGTGATTCCGGCAGCTTTGGCGATCTCCGTCATTCCCCGCGCGCGGGCTATGTCGCCCAGCGCGGAGGCCAGCAGCGCCGCATCGTTCGCCTCGAGAATATCGGTCAGGTATGCGGCGATCGACTCCTCACTCTCAAGGTAAGGCGCCGCATCGAACTCGGGAAGCAGCTTAACTGAGATCATATTTAGAGTGTAATCGAACGATTACATTATGTCAAGGCTTGCTCAACATTCACGAAGTTATCCGATCAACTCAAGCCCCTTCAAGCTGCCCCATCAGCTCTTCCCACTCAGCGGTGAAGGCGGCAAGCTGCGAGCGCAACTCCGCCGCAAGGTCACTCAGCCGCTGCGTCTCTGTGGCCGAGACATAAACGCCCAACTGCTCCTCGGTATGCGCGATGGCAGCCTCGATGCGCGGGACTTCTTCTTCCAAAAATGCGCATCGCTCCTCCATCTGCCTCTGCTTGATGGGATTCAGCCGCCGCATGCGTTCCTTTGCCGGTTCGGCCTCTAGATCCATTCTGCCGTTTCCAAAGCTGCCATTCGAAGGCGTGACGATCTCTGCCTGCTTCGGCTTCGCCGCTGCCTCGGCCACAACCGTTCCAGCCGCCTGCGCCTCCTTCCAGCGCAGATAGTCTTCATAATTCCCCTCGTGGCTAGTGACGTTTCCGTTCTCCACTTCAAGCACGCGCGTAGCCAGACGATCGATGAAGTAACGATCATGCGACACAAACACGACGGTCCCGCTGAAGGCTGCCAACGCATCGAGCAGCACATCCTTGGCGCGCATGTCCAGGTGATTCGTCGGCTCGTCGAGCAGCAGAAAATTCGACGGCGAAACCAGAATCCGCGCCAGC
>CAZGHZ010000030.1:0-42317 GCA_964525655.1 uncultured Occallatibacter sp. | reverse complement strand
GTTTTATGGCAGCGTGATGGGTTCCTTCGCGTGCGAGCGCTTCGGCACCGAGCGGATGCAGCAGCTCACGCGCAATGAGATCGATGACCGCTTTGCACTCTTCCGCGAGTTGACGCACCTTGCCTGACAGCCCCATGACGGAGATCTCACTGCGCCACGTTGCAAGACGTGAGTGGCTGGCGGCTATGGCTGGCAGTGTTGCCGCTTCCATCGCAGCCATCCTGTGGAGCTGGCGAAACCACGCCCTGCTCAACTACGGCGATGCGGTGGCCCACCTGCATATCGCGCGGCGTGTCTTCGACGCGCGCCTGCCGCGGCTGACGGAGTTGGGCTCGGTCTGGCTGCCGCTGCCGCACCTGCTGATGCTGCCCTTTGTGCAGGTTTATAGCTGGTGGGCGAGCGGATGGGCAGGCGTGATTCCGTCGGCGCTGGCTTACCTGGCTGCTTGCGCGGGCATCTACAGGTTGGCGCGGCACTGGCTGCCTGCGGCGTCGTCGGCGCTGGCGCTGGTTTTTTTTGCGCTCAATCCCAACCTGCTCTATCTGCAAACTACCGCGATGACTGAGCCGCTCTTTGTCTGCGAGATGGTGTGGATTGCCGTTTGGCTGGTGGAGTGGCGGGCGAGCCTGGGCGCCGACAAAACGAAAACCAGCCGGTTGCAAGTTTTGATTGTCGCGGTGCTAACGGCTGCGATTTTTACGCGCTACGATGGCTGGATCATGGCGCTGATGGCGTGGACGTGCATGGGCTTGACTCTGCTGCGCAGGGGCAGATTGCGGTCGTGGAGCTTCTGGCTGGCGAGCGTGGCGCTGGTGGCCGCGCCGATTGCGTGGTTCGTCTACAACGCGGTCGGCTTCGGTGATTGGCTTTACTTTGCGCGCGGGCCTTATTCGGCCAAGGTGATCGAGTTGCGCACCATGTCGCACGGGGCCGGACCGCCGCATCCGGGCTGGCACAATCCCTGGGTCTCGCTGCTGTTTTTTGTGAAGGTCTCCCAGATGGATGCTGCGGCGGCCGCGTGGGGCAATGTATTGCTGATCATTTGCATCGTGGGAACGGCCTGGGGCTGGCTGACGGCGCGGAGGAAGGCCTTCTGGTGGGCGCTGCTGCTCTGGTTCCCGATTCCTTTCTATGCCTATTCAGTGGCCTATGGTTCAGTCCCGATCTTCCTGCCTCCGTGGTGGCCGCACTCGTGGTACAACACGCGCTATGGGCTGGAGATGCTGCCGGCCTTTGCGCTGGGAGTGGGCTTTGCGGCGCAGATTACGCTGGCTGCTGTGAATGAGTTCAAGCCGCGAGAGTACGATCCGCGCTGGGTGCGAGTGGCGATGGGCGCGCTGTTTGCTGTGCTGGTATTGAATGCGGTTCAGATGGTGCGTGAGCGTCCGCTGGTCTATGTCGAGGGCACCAAGAATATTCATTCGCGGCGGGAGTTGGAGGTCGAGATTCCTCCGGTGCTGCGGGCGCTGATCGCCGAGAGGCGGGGCTGCGCGGTGCTGATGGACACATCGACCCTTCCGAATCTCGTCGCATTTACCGGAATTCCTCTGCGGCAGACGATCAACGAGGGCGACCTGTGGATCTACAGCGAGGCGCTCACAGCGCCGGCGACCCATGCGGCGATTGTGGTGGCCTTTGACGGCGACGAGATCGATCGCGCGGTTAAGGCGCATCCGGAGGGGCTGACGGTGGTGCGGCGTTTCACTACGTCAGGCCAGCCGGCGGGAACCATTTACGTCTCTGGTCCGAACGGCGCATCAGGAACCACCAGGGCGGACGGCACGGTGATAGCATCGGGCAAGGAAAGTCAATGAAGGGGACATCAGTCCGGATAGAGCTGCCACCAAGATTTGAGGGACTGCTCGACCGACCAAGTTACTGTGCCTTGTCTAGGTTCGTGGTATCCCACCCATTTCGCACAAATCGCGAAATGGATGGGGCGCCCAGTTTGTTTAGCTGAAAGAATCCGGAGGAAGATTGATCCCTTTCAAAAAAGCGCACGCCTGCGGCAACGACTTCTTGATTGTGACTGAAGACGCGGTCGCGGAGCAGGATTGGGCCGATCTGACGCGGCGGCTTTGCGCGCGGAATACCGGCATTGGCGCGGACGGCGTCGAGTTTTTTGCGTGGACCGGCCCGCGCTCCGGACGCATTCGTCTGCATAACGCCGATGGCTCGATCGCAGAGATCAGCGGCAATGGCACGCGCTGCGTGGCGGCGTGGATGGCGCAGGAGCGCGAACTCCAGGCGGGCGACGAGGTGGAGATACTGACCGATGCCGGACTGCGCGTCTGCCGCGTGAATGCGCTGAATGCAGGCAGTGAATTCACAGTGGAAGTGACGGCCGGTATGGGCATCCCAACCTTTGCGCTAAAGTCTGTCACGCTTGCGAATGGCGCGATTGTCGACGGCGTCGAGGTTTCGACTGGCAATCCGCATTTTGTGATTGTGGTCGACAGCGATTTCTTTATCTTTCCCTGGCGGCAGATGGGCACGGAGATTTGCGTGCATTCGGAATTTCCGCAGCAGACCAATGTGGAGTTCGTGCGCGTTGTGAACGAACACGAGATCGAGATTCGCATCTTCGAGCGCGGGGTGGGGCCGACGACCTCATCCGGTACCGGAAGCTCGGCCTCGGCAACTGCGGCAATCGCGCTGGGATTGGCTATGTCTCCGATGAATGTGATTGCTCCGGGCGGCCCGCAGATCGTGGAGTGGGAGGGGCCGGGCACGGAGTTGAAGCTCACTGGGCCGGCGGCGCTGATCGCTCGCGGGGAGGCCTGGTAAGCGATGAGTGTGCGCTTCGATCCTAGAGCCGGCAGCCTCCGCGTTCCGCTGTTGAAGCTTGCCACTGTGGCCGGAGATGCCGGTGTGAGCGTGGTAGCGCCCGCGGCCTCTGCCAAGGTGGAGCTCGCGGCGCGGGGAATGGATCGGCTGCGCGAACTCGGCTATCAACCGCGGCTTGGCCGTCATGCCTTCGAGAAAGGTCCGCTCTACTTTGCCGGCACCCAAGCTCAGCGCCTCGACGACCTTCATGCCGGATTTACGGATCAGAGCATGGGTTTTGTCGCGTGCCTCAGGGGCGGCTACGGCTCCAACTATCTGCTCGACGGGCTCGACCTCGACCTTATTCGCAAACATCCAAAGCCGCTTTTTGGATACAGCGATCTAAGCGGCGTGCAACTGCACCTCTTGGACCGGCTCGGCCTGCCCGCGTTTCATGGGCCGATGGTGGCTGCAGACTTCGCAAATGTAAAGGGTGTCCATCTGCCCAGTTTTCGCGCGGCACTCGAAGGCGTTTCCTATCGTTTAGGCCCGGCGGAAGGGCTGCGCCCGCTGAGGACAGGCCCAGCGCTGCGTCCCGTTCGCGGCATACTCTACGGCGGATGCCTGAGCATTCTTGTCTCACTCATCGGCACGCCCTATGAGCCGCGGACAGAGGGCAAACTGCTCTTCCTCGAAGACGTCAACGCTAAGCCTTTCCAGATCGATCGCATGCTGTGGCAGTTGCGGCAGGCGGGCAAGCTCGATGGCGTCAGCGGCATCGTCTTCGGCGAGATGCTCAACTGCGTCTCACCCGGCGCATCGGCCAACTCGCTTGACGAGGTGATTCTGCGTTTCTTTGAGGATTTCGATGGGCCTATCGCGATCGGGTTGCGCAGCGGGCATGTCTCGCACGAGAATGTGACGCTCACCTTCGGCGTAGAGGCTGAGTTCAAAATCGATAGAGAGGCTGCGTTGGAGATGATTGAGCCGGCGGTGGTGAAGTGAGAGATCAGAGAACAGAGATCAGGGATCAGAAACCTGAAAAGCCCCGGCATATTCACCTGAGCGGCATTTGCGGGACGGCGATGGCTTCGCTGGCGGGGTTATTGCAGTTGCAGGGACACCGCATCACGGGCTCAGACAAAGCAGCTTATCCGCCGATGAGCGACCTGCTCGCCTCGCTTGGCATTCCGGTGATGGAGCCTTACGCCGAGACGAATCTCGATCCAGCACCGGATCTGGTTGTCATCGGCAATGCACTCTCGCGCGGCAACCCGGAAATCGAGCGCGTACTCGACGAACGAATTCCTTTTGAATCGATGGCGGCCCTATTGCGCGAGGAATTTCTGCTGGGACGCGAGTCGCTGGTGGTGGCTGGTACGCATGGCAAGACGACCACGACCAGCATGTTGACGTGGATCTATCAGACGGCTGCGCGCGAAAACCCGGCGCTGGAGCCGTCTTTTCTGATTGGCGGCGTGGCGGAGAACTTCGGGAGCAGTTTTCAGCTGCGGCCCACGCGCACCTTTATCGTCGAGGGCGACGAGTACGATACTGCCTTCTTTGACAAGGGGCCGAAGTTCCTGCACTACTTTCCCGACGCCTTGATTCTGACGCATGTGGAGTTTGACCACGCGGACATCTATGCGGACCTCGAAGCCGTCAAGACGGCCTTCAAGCGGCTGGTGAATCTAGTGCCAAGACGCGGCTTGATTGTAGCCTTTGACGGCAGCGCGAATGTCGATCAATGCGTTTCAGGCGCTCTCTGCCGGGTCGAGCGATATGGGTTCGCTGAGTCATCCGACTGGCGAATCCAGAATCTGCGTCACGAAGATGGCCTGACGCGCTGGGAAGTTTGGCGTGCGGGCGCCAAATGGTCCGATCTGGAGATGAGCCTGGCCGGAGAACACAATGCGCTGAATGCGACGGCTGCTGCTGCACTGGCCTTTGGCCAGGGCGTGAGCAAAGAGGCGATCTCAGCGGCGCTGAGCAGCTTCAAGAGTGTGAAGCGGCGGCTGGAGATTCGCGCGCAGATTGGTGGCGTGACGATCATCGACGATTTTGCACATCATCCGACGGCGATCCGCGAAACGTTGCGGGCTTTGCGCTCGGTCTATCCGAAGTCGCGCTTGTGGGCGGTGTTGGAGCCGCGCTCGAATACGCTGCGGCGCAAAGTGCTTGAAGCCGATCTCGTCGCAAGCTTGCAATTGGCCGACCGCGTTGTTGTGGCCGGGGTCTACCAGCAGCAGCGCATTCCAGAGGCAGAGCGGCTGCATCCCGAAGAGGTAGTCGATGCGCTCAACGCCGCTGGAACACTAGCCGAACTCTGCCCAGATGTGGAGGCGATCGTGGAATCAATCGCGCCGCAACTCCGCGCAGGCGACATAGTAGCGATCCTCTCGAATGGAGGCTTCGATGGGATCTATGAGAAGCTTCCCGCGCGGCTTAAAGAAACTCAAAGGTGAGTTCCGATCTGCGCGGCCGATTCAGGTTAGATCGCTTGACAGGATTGTGTGGTCATACCTCGGGGGCTGAAGCCCGGTAAGTTTGGAACTCAATTTCGGCACGACTGAAGTCGTGCCCTGACACAAAGCCTGTTTTGAAATAGGCTCTCAGAAAGAACTGCATGATTTCTGCTTTGCTGTTGCTGGCCGCGCTGGTCGTTCTCATCCCTCCCGTCGGGGCCATCTTCATTCCCTGGACGCTCGTCACGGGCAATGTGTTGCCGCTCTACAAGGCTACGCATTGGCTGGTGCGGACGAGCTACAGGGTGGCGGGGATTCGCATTGCGGTCGAGGGCAGGGAAGGCGTGCCGGCAGGGAAGGCGTGCATCTTCATGGCCAACCATGTCTCGAACCTCGATCCGCAGGCGCTGATCCCGGAGATTCCAGGCCGTACCTCGGCTTTCTTAAAACGCTCACTGATGAGCATTCCCATCGTCGGTTACGGCTTCCGGTTAGGCGAGTTCATTCCTGTGGGCCGCACGGGCAGCGTGACCAGCGCGCAGGAGAGCGTGGCCGCGGCGCAGCGGTTACTGGACAAGGGCATTCACATTACGACTTTTGTCGAGGGTACGCGCTCAAGGGATGGCCGGATGCTGCCCTTCAAGAAGGGCCCGTTTTATCTGGCCATGCAAACTGGCGCGCCTTGCATTCCGGTTTCAATCTATGGAACCGAGACGATGATGGCCAAGGGCAGCCTGCGCATCAAGCCGGGGACGGCGCACATTGTCTTCCACGCGCCGGTTTATCCCAAGGACTATGCAACGCGCGAAGAGTTGTCGGAGGCGGTAAGAGCGGCGATTGCTTCGGGGTTGCCGGAGTGGATGAGAGCGTAACAAGCCCGGTTGAAATTCCTTGCCTCTTACATCTGGCGCCATGATGCTGCGCCAGGGATGGGGCACCCAGCCTCATCTGTGTGTACTCAGCTTCATCATTTGGAGAGGATGCGGACCTGAGGCTCTACGGCTGAACCACGGCGTTGTAGCCGTCGTTGAGCAGCTTCTGGCGGGCGGTGTTGGCGTCGTTGAGGCTGGTGAAGGGGCCGATGCGCACATGGATCAGGCTGTCGGCGGGATCGCGGCTCATCGAGACCGCGTAGCCGCGTTTCCGCAGAGCTGCGACCAGAACGTCGGCATCCTCCTGGTGGGAGACAGCGGCAATCTGAACCATCAGAGCGGGTGCGGCTGCCGCATCGGGCAGGGCGGGCCTGACGGCAGCCTGCACCGTGTTGCCACTCACGACGGCCGCAGAATTGGAGCCCTGCGCCGAGCCACCCGTAGTTTGGTCGTCGACGGAAGCCCGCTGCCTGGCGCCGCCCTGCGGACCGGCTGAAGGCTTGAAAGCGGAGCCAGCCGCGGGCGTTGGGGTTTTCTGCCCGGTCTGTTGACCTGTTACAGGCGACAAGTGAGCGCTATGGCTGCCCATCGAGTAGCCCTGCCAGAAGCAAAGGCCGCAAAGCGCCACGAGGCACATGAGAATTCCCAACAGCGTTCCCCAACCCAGGGTCAACTCGGTATCGGGCTGGTAGGGAACCGGCCTGAGATCGTCAGGATTAAAGTCGTCGTCCATTTCCGTCCTCTGCTTGACGGCTGTCCTTTCGCTCCGCCCCGAGTTGATCTGGGCCGATTGAGGTTCCAAGTCTCCCACCCTTGCGACAAAGACAGAGGCGTCGCAAGGATGGGGTACCCAATTTGGGTGCAAGACACAAATCAAAAAACTCTACTGCTTCTCCGCAGCCGGCTTGGCGGGCAGAGTGGCGTTCATCTTGTTCAGCAGGGTCATCAGTTCCATCGGCAGCGGGAAGACGATGGTGGTGTTTTTCTCGACGCCGATCTCGGTGAGGGTTTGTAGATAACGTAACTGGAGGGTCATGGGCTCAGAGGCCAGCAAATGCGCGGCGTCCACCAGTTTCTGCGCAGCGTCGAACTCGCCCGTGGCATGGATGACCTTGGCGCGCTTTTCGCGCTCGGCCTCGGCCTGCTTGGCCATGGCGCGCTGCATCTGATCGGGCAGGTCGACTTGCTTGACCTCGACTGAAATGACTTTGACGCCAAAGGGCTCGGTGCGCTGATCCATGATGGACTGAATGCGCACGTTCAGCTTGTCGCGATGGCTCAGCAATTCATCGAGCTCGACCTCGCCCAGCACTGTGCGCAGAGTCGTCTGCGCCAACTGCGAGGTCTGGTAGACGTAATTGGCCACCTTGATGGCGGCGTCGTTGGGGGCGACCACATAGAGCGTGACCACCGCGTTGACCTTGATCGTGACGTTGTCGCGGGTGATCACATCCTGGGCCGGAACTTCGAGCACGTCCTGGCGCAGGGAGATACGCACCATCTGCTGGAATGGCCGGAAGACAAAGATGATGCCCGGACCGTATGGTTGTGGCGAGACGCGGCCCAATGTGAAGATGACTCCGCGCTCGTATTCGCGGAGAATTTTGATGCAGTTGAGCGCATAGAGAGCGACGATGGCCAAGATGATCAGAACCGCGGTCATGAAATCAGGCATTGGGTGTTCCTCACTTACGACGGATTGTACTCCTGCCGGGTTACTAGGTGGACGGGGGCGGATTTGTGGGTTGGGCGGGCTCGACGTGGAGGAGATACTGCTCCAGGTCCACGACCCGCAAGGGCGTTCCTTTTGAAACGGGCTCTGTTGAAATTGCCCGCCAGATCTCACCCTCGACAAGGACGTGGCCTTCGGGGTTCAGAGGCTCCATCGCCGAAGCGCGGCAGCCAACAAGAGCTGCCGGGCCCAGGCGGGATTTCTGGCGGCGGGCTCGCATCGCTATCTGAACGAGGTAAAGAGTGATGAGGGCAAAGGCAATGCTGAGGCCGGCGGCCACCCAGGGGCTGACGGCCATCTCCGGCACGGGCGCGGCGACGAGGGTGAGGGTTCCAAAGGTAAGGCAGACGATGCCGGCGATCGCCAGCGCGCCGTGGCCGCCAAACTTGGCCTCCAGCAGCAGTAGGACCAGCGCCGCTACAAGCAACAGTACAGAGGTGAATCGAATCGGCAGCAGGTCGAGCGCAAAGATGGCCAGCAGCACCATCAGAGTTCCGAGTGCGCCGGGAACGATAGTGCCGGGCGCATTGAATTCGAGATAGATCAGCAACGCACCGCCGACGAGGAAGAGCAGGGCGATATTGGGGTTGACGAGCCAGCCCAGCAGCTCCTCGCGCAGTGTGGGGCGCAGCGTTACGATGCTCGGGTTGGCAAGACGTAGAGTCAGCTTCGTGCCGTCCATTCGGGTGATCTCGCGGCCGTCGATCTCCCGAAGCAACTCCCATTCGTTGGGGGCGGTCAGGTCGATAAGATGCTGGTCGAGCGCCTCCTGGGCGGTGTAGGAGCGGGAGGAGTGAACGGCTGCCTCGGCTGCCTCGGCATTTCTATTCCGTTTTGTCACGTAGGAGCGCAGGAAGGCTTCGGCGTCGTTTTCGATCTTCTGGCTCATCACGGCGTCGGGCTGGGGGCCGATCTCGATCACCGGGTGGGCGGCTCCGGCGTTGGTGCCGGGAGTCATGGCGGCGATGTCGGCCGACTCCAACAGGAAGAATCCAGCCGATCCGGCGCGCGCGCCCGCCGGGGCTACGTATACGATGACAGGAACCTTGGAGGAGAGGATCGCGCCGGCCATGGTGCGGGTCGAGTCGAGCAGGCCGCCGGGTGTGTCCAGCTCGACCAGCAGAGCGTGGGCGCCGTCGGAGTTGGCCTGGGCGATGGCGCGGTCGAGCTCACTGGCCGTGATTGGCTGGATGGTGTCGGAGAGGACGAACTTGTCTACCAACGGTTGCTGGGGTTGTTGGGCTGAGGCGAAGACAGTCAGTACGCAGACCGCCGCTGCAAATATCGCGAACTCGCGCATGCGCTGGATCATGGCTTGCTCCTTACACTTCGACGCTTGGCGTTTTTCTCAACTCGGCGATCACCTCACCGCCGAGCCGCACATAAAACAAGCCGACAAGCCAGATCATCGCAAAGCATAGCGGCACCACGAACCAATCAAATCCGCGCGAGAGCATTCCTCGGCCAGCAAAAAAAAGAAAGAGCGGAGCGAAGCCGATGGACAATCCTTGCAGTGCCGCCACAACCCAATAGAGTGGTGAACGCACGATCCTCACCCATTTGGAGTCAATTTCGATGGTAATTCTACCCATGGGAGAACGCTCCTTCCGTGTTTGCCGATCCATCACGCCTCAGGGTCTAAAACCCATTGATCTCTGGCGACTTTCGGCACGACTAAAGTCAAGCCCTGATACGTGGCGGGTTCTAGAAACAGGCTCCAGCACCAACACTTTACTTCTTCGTTCCATCCTTTGCCGCGATCTGTTGCTGCAAGTCGAGGGCCAGCTTGTTCTTCGGGTCGATTCTGAGGGCCTCGCCGATCTCGTAGTTGACCTGATCCATATGTCCGGCGGCGAGGTCCAGCCGGACCATTACCAGGTACGCTTCGACCGAGGGCAGCAGTTCCAGTGAAGCGACGGCCTCTTTGCGGGCAGCCTGAGCGTCGCCGGCACGCTCGTGCAGTTCGGCGAGACCGGCGTGGGCCTCGGCGGATTTGGGATTGACGGCCAGGGCCGACTGATAGATTCGCGTGGCTTCGGCCAGGAGCCCTCGATCCATGTAATCATGCGCCTGGGCAGAGAGCTTCTGAGCGCGCTCCGTTGGCGGCAGCGCGGCTTGCCTGGAGGCCTCGATCTGATCGAGCATGAGGGCGGCCTGGTGGAAGGCTGCGGCGTCAAAGTTGCGCTCGATGCGCTCTAGTGGATCGGGCTTGGCCTCGGCCTCCTCTTCGGGCCGGTCGGCTCCCGCCGCCAGCGACACAGGCCTTACCGCTCCAGACTTGCTCGACGTCGTCCAGGCCCTCTGGACGGCTTGCGCCTCGCTGTCGTTGGGATGCAAGCGGAGGCACTGGGCCAACTCGGTCAGGGCTTCAGGGTCGCTACCGTTCTGTCGGTGCAGGCTCACAGCCAGATTGAAGTGGTAATCGGCGACGTTGAGATCGGCGGCGACTGCCTGGCGAAAGAGCGGAACGCCGTCTCGACCGCTGCGGGCAAGCGCGACGCCCTGGTTTGAGAGCACCTCGGCCAGAGGAAGTTGGCGCGCCACGCCGGCAAAGGCCTCTTCGGCGCGAGGATAGTTACCGGAGAAGAGCAGCGAGAGGCCGCGATAGAAGCCGGCCTCGAGCGCATCGCCGGGATCTCCCACTTTGGCAAAGGCCTGTGCTGCCTGTTCATACTGCTGGCTCGCATAGTCCTCCCGGCACAACGCCATCCAGGCAGGCGAAAACTCCGGGCTGAGCAGGACCGCTTGGTTGAGGTGGCGCAGGCGCTCCGCCTGGTCGGGCTCCGAGATTCCGCGGATGTATTGTTCAAATGCGTCCAGCCGCAGACTGGCGCCATCGGCCACAAAGCTCTCCTCTGGGACTTTGAACCCCGGGTCAAGCTGCCTTGTGAGCATCCAACTCAACGAGCCGAAGACCGAAACCAGATCTCGCATTTCTCCGCGGGCGGTGACCGGCTGACTCATGCGCAGTCGGGGTACATCGACCAGTTGTGCCTCGGCGACGATGCCGGTTCCGTCGGTCACGTAGCTGCCCACGACGATCGAATCTGCGTCCAGTGTCTCGGCCAGCTTGAGCGAAGTTGCGCGCGAGGGATGAAAGCTCTGCGGCAGTCCCAGATGATCCAGAGCGTACCGGCGGTCGGCGCGGCTCATGGGAGCGAAGCCCGCCGCGGCCAGACGGCTGCTGAGAAGCTCCGCCGAGGCTTCGCGAATCCACTCCAGGCTGGGCTGCCCGGTGCGGTTGTCAAAAGGTAAGACAAGCAGGATGCGGGCACGGCTGACCGCACTCGAATTGCTTTCGGCAGGCGCCTGAGCACGGGCGCAAAGCGCAATCGAAAAGACGATCGCCAGACAGAATCTCAAAGGGACGGAGAATCGACCGACCCGGCCCACGCGAGATGAAGACGAGGATTCCACAACAGGCTGATTATAGCGTTGAGGCCTGCTGCCGGCAGATTCGGCTAGAGTGAAGCGCTCAGAAATTGGGGCGTATGGCAAAGACTCCATCACGCGCCGGGTCGAGAGATAGAAACCAGCAGATCCGCTGTAGGCCTCAGTTAGGGATTTCCAAAGTTCACTTTGCAATTAATGAAGAGATTCTCATTGAAAATGAGTATCACAAGTCCTTTCTATAGTGTTTTAAAACAACTACTTACAACGATCATCAAAATCTGAAGAAGATTACTCCTTGAACCCTGAAACTGCGCCGATTTCTTCACTAGCAGGCCACTCGAAGCCGCTTTCCAACCTGCTCGGTTCAGGGCGGCTTCCAGCGGCGAGCGGGCTGGTTGAGGCAGAGAAGAGAGAGCTTCAAGGCCCAAGGGAGTTCAAATGCGACGAGCGAGTTCATTTCTGCGATGGTTGACGGTTGTCTCTTCTGTCACTCTGCTACTCACTTTGATACCCACAACGCCGGCAGCAACGCTCGCCCGAAGCGGACTCCGAGCAGGCCAGGCCCCCACAGGCGGCGCAATCGCCGCATCTTCGCAGCCACCCGCGATTACCAGCATGAGCCCCGTCTCGGCTATAGCTGGTGGGGCAGCTTTTGCGCTGACCATCAATGGCAGCAACTTCACCTCGACCTCGTCCTCAAGGTGGGGCGTCACCGTTTTAAAAACGGCCTATGTCAATGCGACGGAGTTGACTGCGGCGGTTCCTGCCAGCCTGATTGCCACCGCCGGTACGGCCAGCATATCGGTCACCACGGCCGGCGGCGCTTCACCAGGCGCCGCGTTTACCATCGCGCTGCCCCTGCCTGCCATCACCAGCCTGAATCCAGCCACGGCAACTGCGGGACGCGCCTTCACCATGACGATCAATGGAAAGAACTTCGCTCCACTTGCGACGGCGAAGTGGGGATCTGCGCCACTCGCCACAACCTACGTCAGCGGGACGCAACTAACGGCCGCAGTTCCCGCGAATCTGGTCTCTGCCGGCTCCAAGGCTTTTGTCACGGTCAGCACGACCGGGGGTACGTCGTCTGCCGTCGCACTGACCGTGAGTCAGCCTGCGCCGTCGATCACCAGCCTCAGTTCCAGCTCGATCATTGCCGGGGCAGCAACCTTAACTCTCACGATCAATGGATCCAATTTTGTTTCCGGAGCCGGGGCCACGGTGGTGAGGTGGAACTACACTGCATTGGCGACCACCTACGTAAGCAGCACCCAACTCACTGCGATCGTTCCCGCCAGTCTGACCTCCGCCCCGGACGTTGTCTCCATCCGCGTGGTCACTGCCGGCGGAACCTCCTCCGCTCTGACTTTCACCGTCAATCCTGAACCGCCGATTCTCGATTCCCTAGTCCCGAGCGGGGTTGACGCAGGCTCAGGCGCATTCATGCTGTATGTCTACGGCACCTATCTCACCCAGACCGCAACCATCAATTGGGGAAGCACGCCGCTCCTCACTTCCCCCATTGGGGGATCGATGCTCGCGGCCAAGATACCAGCCAGCCTGGTTGCATCCATCGGAACGATCAACGTGACCATCACCACCGATGGAGGAACGTCGGCTCCGGTAGCCTTTGCCATCAATCCTCCGGTACCGACCATCGCCAGTCTTAGCCCGTCTTCAGTCGCCGCCGGTGGAGCCAACTTCACGCTGACCATCGACGGAGCCAGTTTCACAACGGCCTCGCAAGCAGAGTTGGGGAATAACTGGCTGCCTGTAACCTATGTCAGCGACACGCAACTGACGATTGTGGTTCCATCCAGCTTGATCGCCAGCGCCGGTACGATCGATGCCGTGGTCTACAATCGCGGCATCGGCTTCTCTCCCTCGTTTCCCTTGAGGATCGCCCCAGCGCCGCCGGCCATCTCCAGTCTGAGTCCCTCGACGGTTACTGCCGGCAGCGCCGGGTTCATGCTGACCATCAACGGCACGGCCTTTACGCCAGCTTCGACTGCGATGTGGGACACAACCTCTCTGGGCACGGTCTACGTCAGCCCAACGGAGCTGATTGCCGCGGTCCCGGCGAGCCTGATTGTGGAATCCGGCACGGGAAGCATTACGGTAACGACACCGGAGGGCACATCGGTCCCGGCCAGCTTGCCGATCAAAGCCGCAGCTCCCGCAATTAGCGGCCTGAACCCCGGTTTGGCCACCGCGGGCGGAAATGCGTTTACGTTGACGATCAACGGAGAGTACTTTACCCCGGCCTCGGTCGCGAAGTGGGGATCGACCGCTTTGACGACCACCTACGTCAATGAGACACAAGTGACGGCAGCGGTTTCCGCAAATCTTATTTCGAGTGCCGGCTCAGCGGCTATCACCGTCACCACGTCGGTGGCCACGTCGGCTCCTGCCGGTTTCACTGTCTATCCGGCACCCCAGATCACGACAACCACGCTCCCGGCAGCAACGGTCGGCATCGCCTATTCCGGAGCGATCAAGGTTGCGGGCGGCGCGCCCGGATACACGTGGACCGTTACGGGCCTGCCTGACAGCATCACTTTCTCCAATACAAACGGAAGCACGCTGACGATCGCCGGAGTGCCGACCGAGGCCGGCGCGATCAGTTTCCAGGTTTCCGTCGCAGACGCCAGCGGTGTGACGTTGGGCCCGGTTCCTTTCACGCTCAACGTCGGGAACGGCCCAGACGGCGCGAACAACGGCAGCCTCAATGGGAGTTATGTTTGCCTGCTTCAGGGCTTTGTCGACGACGACGGCACACGCTGGGCCTCTCTGGCCAGCTTTCAGGCTGACGGAAATGGTCACTTCAACAGCGGCATCTTCGACACCAACAGCAAAGACATTGGTTCGGCATCCGGCACGATTACCGGCAGTTATAACGTCGGCTCCGACATGAACGGCCTAACGAGCCTTCAAACGATCCTGACCGACGGCGCCGCCGGAATCCAGACAACGCAATGGGCGCTTGCGCTCACCGGCGCAACTCAGCCGGCTCAGGAGTTCCGCATGGTCGAAGCCGACGATCTGGGTGAAAGACCATCCGGCCAGCAAGGGACTGCCGATTGCCAACTGGCCAGCCCCAGCGCCTTTACAGCCAGCACCATCAGCGGCTCGAGCTTCGCCTTTGGCCTCGAAGGCGAGGACAGCAGTGGAAATCTGAAGGCCGCAGCGGGGCTCTTCAGCGCGTCAGGTGGAGGAGTATTGAGTGGCAGCATCGACCAGGCCCAAGGCGGGAATACAACTGTTCAGACCTCCGCGTTTACGGGAAGCTACAATGCACCGGACCCGACCACGGGGCGCTTCAAGATCGCTCTTAAAACTGGCGGCAGACCGGCCGGCTTGACCGTGTACATGATCGACGCCAGCCGCATGTTTATTCTGGATAACACTCCGAACGACGGCGAAGAGGCAGGCAACATGCGGACGCAGCAGCAAGTGTCGTACTCCGCGGCGAACTTGAGCGGCCCCTTCGTTCTCTACATGCGAGGAGCCGAATTCACCACCGTCGACAACACGCCATCGGGCTACTACGCAGGGGTCTTCGAGGGAGCCGACGACGGCAATGGCAACATGACGATCAGCCAAAGCTACACCAACAACAACGGCATTTACTCTTCCGGCCAATCGAATGGTGGGCCCATTGGACTCGCCTTTGATTCCACTCATCCGGGTCGCGCCACTTTCCAGTCTGCCAATGGGACAATGACCTATGTTGAACTGTTCGACACCAACAGCGCCATAGAAATGAGCGTTGGGGACAATGGCTCTTTGGATTCCGGCTGGCTGGAACCGCAAACACCACCACAAGCGCTCCCGCAGACCCAAACCGCTTCGACCACTGCGGCGCAGCCCGGCAACTATCTTTTCGGTGAATTGCCGCTGCTGAATGCGGCGTCAAATGGCACCGTGGGAGAGTATGACGTGACTAGCGGCGGCGCAATCAACGGAGCGGTCACAACGGCAGGCAATGGGATTCTCTGCTGGGATCAGGCGACAAATAAGAGCCTCAGCTGGGACGCGGCGGCTTCCGTCAATGGGACCCTCCTCGTCGCCAATGGTGCGCAGGGAGCAGCAAGCTGCGCATCCATCAGCGCAACGAAGTTCGTCTGCATCCCACAAACAGATCCCTCACCGAGTGTGCAGATCGTACAACAGTAAAACAAATTTACTGAGGCAATCTCGTTTGCCGTGCAGTGCGACTTGCGAGGGGAGGTAAAAGAGAATTAGTCGATGCTTGCAGGCTACGGCAACGAGATTCAGCGCGGATCGCTCGAGTATTGGTTTGGTCTTTCCTGGCAAATTGTGCCCGCGAGGCTGCCGGAGTTGCGCAAGAGTCAGAAGGCGACGCACGCAGGCCGTGCTGGGAATCAAGAAGATCGTCCTCGCGGAACTGGAGCGCGCGGCAAAGTCGTAGCCCGGATTGACTAGCCCGCACCAATGGCTTGTTCCTTGGTGGCGAGTTCCTTGAGGGCCGTGCGCACCCTTGCGATCACCGAGGGCCAGTCGCCGTGGGTGGGCTGGCGGAAGAGGCGCGCGGTGGGATACCACGGACTGTCTTCGCGGTCCATCAGCCAGCGCCAATCGGGCGAGTGGCCGAGAAGGACCCAGACCGGGCGGGCGAGGGCCCCGGCCAGGTGGGCCATCGAGGTGTCAATCGTGATGACCAGGTCAAGATGGGCCATCTGCGCCGCCGTGTCGGCCATATCGCCGGTGATGGGGGCAAGGTCGGTAATGGGAAGTTTCCGGGCAGCGAGTTCCGCGGTTGCCGGCCCCATCTGGAGGGAAGAGAAGTGTACACCTGGGAGATCGAAGAGAGTCTCAAGAAGCTCAAGAGGCACGGACCGGAAGCGGTTCTTGGGGTGGTCGGGATTGCCGGTCCAGGCCAACCCGACCTTGAGGCCCAATGCGGGCCACGGAAGCGCCGCCGCAGAGGTCAGCGCCTCAGGCGGAACTGAGAGATAGGGCACGCGCGCCGGGACGGTCTCGAGGGTCGTGCCAAGAGCCAGCGGAAGGCTCATCAGCGGGCAGTGGCAATCGAAATAGGGCAGCGGGCCGCCGGTGTTGACCAGGGCCAGAATGCCGGGCAAATGCGCGACAAGCCGGTGCAGCTTGGAGGGCAGGTCGAGCATGACCCGGCCGCCGGCCGCCTGAACCAAAGGCACATAGCGCAAGAATTGGAGCGAGTCGCCCAGGCCCTGCTCAGCGTGGAGCAAGATGCGCGCGCCCTTGAGCGGTGCGCCCAGCCAGAGCGGTTGAGACGAGGTGCGTGCGGTATAGACCTTCCAGCGAACCTCATAGTTTCGCCATCCGTTGACATAATCGCCTTGAAGCAACTGCAGCAAACATTGGTTCATGCGCGCGTCGCCAAAATCGGGCTCCAGGGCCAGCGCTCGCTCGCACCAGGCGGTCGACAGCGCCAGATCTCCTTTGTCGAAGTAGGCATTGCACAGGCAGTTACAGGCCTTGGAATGCTCTGGGTTGAGCTCCAGTGTTCGCTTGTAGCAGCCGATCGCCTCATCGACCTTGCCCTGGGCATGGAAGGCGTCGCCCAGGTTGCAGTTGAGGTCGGCGTGCCGCGGGGCCAGAGATAGCGCTCGCTCGAAGCAGTCTATTGCTTCGGTCAGTCTTTTCTGCTGCCTGTAAGCGCTGCCCAGGTTGCAAAGGGCGTCGACGTAATCGGGCTTGATCTGGAGCGCCCGCTTGTAGACTGCTATCGCCTCGTCCATTTTCTTCTGGGTGAGGAGTGCGTTGCCGAGGTTGTAGCAGGCCTCTTCGTGATCGGGCTTGATCTGGAGCGCCCGCTCATAGCAGGCCACTGCCTCGTCGAGCTTGTTCTGCGCCCTGAGCGCATTGCCAAGGTTGGAGTGATAGTAGGGGTGATTGGGGTTCACGGCGATTGCGCGGCGGATCATCCGCTCGGCCATCTCGTAACGTTTGGTCTTGAAGCCGGCCATGCCCAGCAGGTATAGGCCGCTGGCGTGGCCCGTGTCGAAGGCCAGGATTTGCAGGCAGAGCCGCTCGACCTCGGACATGCGCTCCGCGTGGTACTCGCGCAAAGCGAGCGCCATGAGAACCTGAATCTTTTCAGCGGCCGGGATTTTTTCAAGTCGAGCCGGATGGCTGGCGACTAAATTGGAGGCACGTTTCATCGCGTTGATTTCAGCCTTTCCCAAGAGATCGCACTTATAGCTGGCCGATTTGGAACGAGGAATCTCGCTGCTGCCGATGCAATCGCGTTGCCCGGCTGGGAAGGCGAGAGTTAGAGGACGCTCAACCGGCTTCGACGGCAAAAGGGAACCAGATGTGACAACAAGCATGTCCCGTAGTTGTCCTGAATTGATCTACTTCGCATGGGGCGTTCCCTTATGCCTCTGCTATGCTGAAAGGTTTACGCGGGTCAGGAGGCTGGATGCCGGAGCACAGGGGGCGGAAGCATCACCAGGATCGCGTGGCGGAGACGTTGCGCGAGGAGATCGGGGTCCTGATCGAGGGCGAACTCGTCGATCCGCGCATCGACTTGTGCTACGTGACCGAGGTGGTGTTGAATCCCGGGGGCAAGTCGGCGCGGGTTTATGTGGCCATCGACAGCGCCGTCAAGAATATCGCTAAAGCCGAAGAAGACACCGTAGCCGGCCTGGAGGCCGCCAAAGGGTTTATCCGCTATGAGCTGAAGGAACGGATGGGCGTGCGCCACGTGCCTGAGCTCAGCTTTCTTGCCGACCGATCGGGGCGCTTTCAGGCTCGCATCGAGGAGCTCATGGAACGGCATCGCAAGCGGCAGAAGGTTCATGCCGAAGAGAGCCCCGCCGGTCAAACTCCGACAATTGAGCAAAAGGTACCGGTGGAGTAGCCCGAGCATGGACCATGCCAGCCGCAATATCTCCCTTGAGCCGAGTTCGGATGCATCCGGCTCCGTAACGGGTTCCGCATCGGGCCGAACGCAGGCGGGCGGAGAACAAGTTCAGATCGAAGCGATTCTCGACCTCTTGCGCCGAGGCGAGCGGTTTCTGGTCTGCTCGCACATGCGGCCGGATGGCGATGCTGTCGGCTCCATGCTGGCCATGGGAATGCTGCTCAAACAGATGGGCAAGCAAGCCGACCTGGTGACCGCGGACCGGATTCCGAAGGTTCATCGCGATCTGCCCGGCGCCGACCAGATCCGAACCGCGGAGAGTGTCGACGGGCCCTATGACGCCGCGATTCTGTTGGAGTGCGATGGGCTGCAGCGGACCAGGCTGCTAGGGTTGGAGCAGTACTTCCTGGTTAACATTGACCACCACGCCACAGGCCGCGAATATGCCGACCTGAACTGGATCGACCGGGGAGCGGCCAGCGTCGGCGAACTGGTCTACCGCCTGGTAAAGGCCGCCGGGGCCACGGTGACGCCCCAGATGGCCAGCTGCCTTTACACCACGGTGCTGACCGATACAGGAGGCTTCTGCTACGGCTCGACGCAGGCCTCCACATTTGGCCTGGCGCGGGAGCTGGTGCTGGCCGGGGCCGACCCGATACGGATCGCCCACCACGTGTACTTTTCTACTCCCGCCTCGAAGTTGCTGCTGCTGGGCGCAGCGCTGGGCAACCTGAAGCACGAGGACCGGCTGGCGTGGCTTTGGGTTACCGCGCAAGATCTCATGCGGACCTGCGCCACCGATGAGGACTGCGAGGGCATTGTGAACTTCGCGCTGTGCGCGGCTGGAGTGGAGGCCGCGGTCTTCTTGCGCGAGATGCCGGATCAGCGCATCCAACTGAGCCTGCGCAGCAAAGGCCGCGTGAATGTGGCATCGATCGCCGAACGGCTCGGCGGCGGAGGCCACGAGAGCGCTGCCGGATGCACGCTGGATGGACCGCTGGCGCGCGCTCTCGATGAGATTCTGGACCAATTGCGTCCATGTGTGGGGTCCCTGCCGGAAGAATCGAATGCGTAATTGAAATCAGATTCCGCTCGAATCTGATAGCCTTGACCGTGTCAATGCGCAGTACGAAATTCGCGTTTAAGGGAAACGCGGACCCTGGCCATAGTTGGTGAGCCTCCCCCAGTCGCCCTGACCGAAACCGGCGCCGCCTGTCTGCTCAAGACAAGTGAAGTCCCCGTTTGGAGAATCGCTGGAAGTGGAAAATCTTCAGGAACCATCTGCTCCGGAGCTACCCAAAGGCTGGCGCGCGCGTTTGCCACGTTGGGCCGCCGTACGCGAGGCCGCAGTCTTTCTCTCTTTTACTCTCTTCTTTCTCCTGTATGGACAGACCCCTCTGGTGGGCGGCGACGGGTTAGGCCTGGTGGGCGCCGACGAACCCCGTTATGCGCAGATTGCGCACGAGATGCTCGACCGGTTCGACGCGGCACACACCCTGAAAGAGAAACTGAGCGCCTGCGTAACACCGTATCTGTACGGCCATCCCTGGCTGGAGAAACCCGCGCTCTACTATTGGCGGGCAATGTTTGTCTTTCAGGAATTCAAAGTACACGACTGGAGCGCGCGCCTGCCCTCGGCCAGTTTCGCATTCCTGATGGTGGCGTTGATCTACCTGCACATGCGGAGATTCCGTCCTGGGGGACACCTGGATGCCGCGCTGATAACGGTGGCCTGCGCCGGCATCATGGGCTTTGCGCGCGGCGCATCGACCGACATGCAGATGGCGGCCCCGCTGGCGGTCGGCCTGCTGGGTTGGTATGCATGGTATGAGACGGGCTCCAAGTTCTGGCTCTTCGATATCTACTTCTTCACCGGCGTGGCCACACTGGCCAAGGGGCCCGTGGCGCCGTTTCTGGCCCTCGTGATTGTGGCTGCATTTGCGGCGTTGCGCCGCGAGTGGTCGATTCTCAGGCGGTCGTTCTGGTGGCCAGGCGTGCTGCTCTACTTTGCCATCGTGCTGCCCTGGTTCATCGCCGTGCAGCATCAGAATCCCGATTTCTTCCGCGTCTTCTTTCTGGAACATAACCTGGAGCGTTTTGCCACCAATCGCTATGAGCACCAGCAGCCGGTCTGGTATTACCTGATTGTCGTTGTACTGGCGGTGATGCCGTGGACGGTTATCGCGATTCGCGCACTGATCGACGGCATCCAGACTTCCGTTTTCGAGTGGCGGACGCGCCACACCAGCAAATGCAAGCCCTGCGCAGCCCGTCCGGGCGACGCGTTTCCTGAGTTCCTGGTGCTTTGGGCGCTGATCCCCATCCTCTTCTTCTCCGTGTCGCGGTCCAAGCTGCCCGGCTACATCCTGCCATCCATTCCGCCGGTGACCATTCTCACAGGAGACTATCTCTTCCGGCGCAGGCAATTGGGACTGAACCGCTGGGTGCTGCTGGGCCATGGGGTGCTTTGTGGTGTGATGACCATGTCTGCGCTGCTAGCGCCCTGGTTTGTAGCTCACGGCGCGAAGATGCCGCCGCTTCATGCGTTCGTTGCCTCTCTGCTTGCCTCCTGTGGTGCGGCGCTGCTGATCCTGATCGTCGTCAAGGGCTATGGTGTGGCCCGGCTTCGCTTGGTCACCTCGGCGGTGCTGGTTGTCCTTGTCTTCTTTCTCTACGGCGTTGGTCCGTTCTTCGGCATTCCGGCCATTGAGCGGACCAAGACGATGATTCACCTGGTGGATCGCTCCTATTCGGCGCGCCCACTGGCCGAGCAATTGGCCACCCTGGCTCCCGGGGTGAAGACCGCGGCGGTCTGCTGCGTGATCCGCGACAAGGTCAATCCGGACAAGCAATATTCATTTCCGCGCGACCTCGAATACGGGCTCTCATTTTACCGAAACCGCCAGGTTGTGAATTATTCGGATGAAGGCGTGCCGGAGGAACAGCACTTGCTTGTTGTGCAGGTCACCGGGCGCGGGGGTAAAGACCTGCATACCGAAGAAGCGCTCACGGTGGACCTGGAAGGCCGGCATTATGAGCCGCTATTCAGCTGGCCAGAGCGGGGCCTGGTGGTCTACATGGTGGGAAGCCGCTAGCTGCCAGTGAACAGTTGTCAGCGGTCGATGTGCGGTGGAAAACTAATGTCTAAGAGCTTCATAATGCTCTCTGTTAGCTGTAGACTGTCCACTGTTCACTGTCGTTGGGGAGAAGTATGGCAACGGAGGCTTCCATCGAGATTCTCGACCTGCGGCATTTTGCCGCACCGGTAGTGCGCCCTGTGCTTGAGGCCGAGGGTGAAGTGTGGAAGCAGCGGCTGCACTGGGATTACCGGCAATCGGCCACGCTGCTGATGCAATATCTTGACAGCCATACGTTGCCCGGCTATGCGGCCCTAGAGGCTGGTCAGGTGACCGGTTTTGTCTTTTGCGTCTACGAAGACACAAAGGCCGTCGTAGGCGACGTCTTTGCGCTGGCCGGTCTTCGCGCCGATGCAGAACCGGAGCAGAAGGAAACCACAGCTCACGAGATTGAGGAGACTTTGCTCCGCCACCTGCTGGAGTTGCTGGTGAACTCGCCGCATGTCGACCGCGTGGAGTCGCAACTGCTGCTGCATCCCTCGGGCACACATGTACGGGCCTTCCTCGATGCAGGCTTCCAGATTCATCGACGGCTTTTTATGGTTCGGTCGCTGCGGGGCTTCTATGCAACGCCTCGTGTGAATCTGCCCGACGGGCTGGAACTGCGTCTCTGGCGCGAAGAGGACCTGAACCCCGCCGCGCGGCTGATCGCCGCTGCATACGCTGGCCATCCGGACAGTGTGGTCAACGACCAGTACCGATCGGCTCACGGCTCAATGCGCTTTCTCAACAATATTGTTCGCTATTCGGGCTGCGGCGTTTTCTCCCCGCAGGTCTCGCATGTGGTTGTGAACCGCACCAGCCGGGAAGTTGTTGCCCTGGTGCTCGGTTCGCGGGTCAGCCTGGAGAGTGGTCACATCACCCAACTCTGTGTGCATCCTGAGTTCCGCCGTCACGGACTGGCCCGAACGCTGCTCAATCTGGCTGCCTCGTGCTTCCTGCGCCAAGGCGTCGGCGAGATCTCGCTCACCGTCACCGAAGCCAACTCCGAGGCCATCGACCTCTACCGCGCCGAAGGCTACGACTCCCAGCACAGCTTCGACGCCGCAGTCTGGCAGCGCAACTGGAAGGCGTGAAGCCGTGCGGTGAAGCTGCGCTCCGGGGATACTCTCTATTTCTGCTTGACCTTGATGTAGGGCAGCAGACTCTTCGGAACTTCCCGGCAGGCGCATTGCTGCTGGTGTTCGCGGTGCCACCGGATTCTCTGCTCCTGCGTGGCCTTGGGCGGCATTTGATTCTTGGCGTGCCAGTCCTTATTCATTGGGCTTGTCCTTTCGCCGGAAGCTCTGTGTTGGCATCTTCGGCTTCGTTTCAGAAGCCTAGGAAGGGTGGATCTCAAGCCAGCTCCGCCGCCTAGTCGATTTGCCATGAGGAACCGATCTCGACGCCCGGGCGAAGCATGGCCAAGACAGGGCACAACTGGTCCTCGGCGATGCGAAGCGCGCGATCGACCATCTCGGGCGCAAGGCCGTCGCCGCGCAGGTGATGTGGCTGCAGGCTGAGCGTTGCACTAAAACAGACTGAGCGTTGCACTAGCAGTGCAATCTGAAGCCTGTATTCCATTTTTCATAGGCTCTCAAAACCGGGCCAAAAAAGAGGCCAATCGGCAACCTCTTTTAGGCCGTCAAAAGCGGCCCTAATCCACCCCTGAAAACGCCTTCCAAAACCGGGCCACAAAAACCCATCTTAATCTGCCCATTCAGCCGCCGGGAAAGCGACCCCAAAAAACGGTCAACCAAACGTGTTCCACTGGCCGTCATGGTACACATAACCCTGCCATGGGTGCAGGGACGTGTCGAAGTACAGGTCGCCAGCCGAACCCGCCACGATCTCCGAAGAGGATGCCTTAAAAGCGACGACCGCCATCGCATAAAAATCATTATCCGTCGCGACAAAAGTGGCACTTATATCCCCCGCCACGGGTTGTTGACACCACTCGCTAGCCTGGGCGTCACTGTTATTGATGAAGCTGCACAGTGAGAACCCCGTGGCAGCGGAATAAACGGTTGCGTTGTGATCACCGCTGATCGCGGCAAAGATCAGATCCCCAGCCTGCGATGTAGTGATCGAAAGCGCAGAGGGCTGCGCAGAGTTGCCTATTCCTGTGGCCGAAACATCCACACTGGACGACGCTCCAGAAAACTCAGTAATTGCGGTCTGCGCATAACTCGCGCTTCCCCCAGTCACGGTCGCTGTTACACTGCCCGACGCGGGGGCAATCCCCGCAAAGATAGCAAGGGCATCCTCATCAGCGCTGATCAAGCTAGCAACCCGCGTATAAACGGTGCCCAAAGTGTCAGAACATGACGAATCGGTCAAAGGCGCGCCCCAGCCGGCAACGACCACCAGTAAATTGCCGGCCGTTACTGCCGACTGACTGGGTACCGAGGTTCCCAACAAAACATGCGACTGCACCATTTCAACGATTGGAAAGGGCGCGCCTGTGCCGAAAAGCACGGCGATCCCCCCTCCACCAGAGCCAGCCGACCCAGGAATAGCAAAATTGCCCGCGGCGCTCAAGAACTTCCCCGCCACCGCATCCCCGGAAGCAGGGGCCGGCACCAATCCCATAGCCCCGCCCGCGCCTGAGTCGCCTGTGAAAACAGGTAACTTCGCTGACACGTTGCGCGCCACCGATGGATCGAGAGAGGGAGCGTCAGCCTGCCACTCTACATTCATGCTCCCAGCCGGAGCCGCCGGCGTCGTGTTATTGAGGTTGATCACTTGCGTTGGCATCATCTAACTCCCATTAATCGTCCAGCCGCCCGAACCGTCAGCGGCCCAAACGGCGACCGCGGCTGAGTCTGAAGCGGTGGGCACAGCGACGCTCATAGCCGTGACAGTGTGGGATCCGGCAGCGTTCGGAGCTGTGTAGAAGCCCGTCGCGTCAATCGTTCCAACAGTTACGTTGCCGCCCGCGATGCCATCGACAGACCATGTGACGCTCTGATTCGCATTATTAAGCACCGCCGCGCTGAACTGAGCCGTCCCGCCTGTCGTGACGCTCGCGCTCTGAGGAGTTACATTGACCGCTGCGGCGCCCGAGGACGTCGGCGTGCAGTAAAGCATGAAAAGATCGGCGGTTCCACCCCAGATGTTACCCGAGCCATCGCCAAATTCCATCGACATCTGGGCTAGCTGCACATCATCAACGCCATAAGCGGCAAAGTTGCTAAGGCTGCAACTGTAGATACCATGCGCCTCGTTTCCAGAGCCGGTTGGCGTCTCGTCAGTTAGAAGATCCTCGAACGAAGGACCGGCCATCACTTCAATTGTCGAGCCATCTCCCGCCGAAGCCGGCAGCCCTATCCAATAGGTGTTCGGGACATTCAAAGCGCAACCCACGCCAAAAGTCAAGCCTCCAGTCAAGGGGCACTCAGCCCAGTTGACCTTGTCGGCATCGGGGTCCGGAATATCAAGCCCATTGCTTGTTGTATAGAGAGTTTGCGTCGTCCAGGTGCCCATGTTGTTCTTCCATGCGAACACCAGCACTGCCGCGTTGCCATGCCACACATTCCCGTCGCCGTCCTTATAGTTCAGGTGCACGGTCTGCGAGCTATCGACATAAGCGCCGCACCAGTGAGCATTGTGGCCGCCAGTCGGCTCGCCATCGTGGGGAAAGGCCACGGCAAACATCTGCGTCGTAACATACCCGGTCGGCAACGCGATTGTGGCTCCGTCAGCAAGGACGCCTTGGCCAAAGAGGATCTTCTCACCGCCCGCAAGAGTCAGCTCGATCCAGCTCAAGCCTCCGGAGCTGGTGGGCGCGTCGCTGCTGAGCCAGGTCGCGCAAGCGTAATTCACCGCGCCCTGCCAGGTGCTTCCGTCGTTATCCTCATAGAGCAAGCTCAGCAGGAACGCGCTGCCCACCGTGCATAATTCAATCGTGGCCATGTGCCCAGACCAGGCGCCCTGGCCGTATCCGGCGGGGCCTGCCCACGAGAGGGTGTTCGCAACAGGAAAGCCCGTCGATGGCAGTTGGAAAGGCGTGCCACTCGGAGCAGTTCCAGTGAAGAAGGAAAAGGACCCGCTAGCCAGTGGAATCGCGGTAAAGTTGGTGCTGTTGCCGGGATCGCTGCCGGGCACGTCGGGCCAGCCTGCCTCTGTTGGATCGCTGGAGTCGTACATCACGGCTTCGTTATAAGGTCCGAGGAATAACTCGATCTCGCCGCTGTTCTCATCGGGCCTCAGAGCGACCTCGCCTCCCGAGCCGCTCGCATGCACAGTCGGCACATAGACCGTCTTGTCGAGGACTTCGTACTCGCCGGTATAAGTGAAGCTGGCCGTATCATCGATCGTCACGCAATCGCCGCACTCGATCGCCGCAGCCAGATTGCCCGCAACATCGCGTGCAAACATGCTGGTGCGGAGTTTCACCGCTGGCGGAGTTATATACGGCGATTGATCAACCCCCAGCGCGCGATCGCGCTCGTAGCAGGCAATTCGGCTTGCCTGATCCCATGTCATCGTGTCGAGTTCCAGATCCTGCTTAACCTTCTCGCGCTGGCGAGGGATGCCCAGACCCGCCGCGCCACGGGCTAGCATATTGTTCTTGTGCCAGAATTCGGGCGTGCAGTTCTTGAAACGCGAGTAGACAAGCCCAATGCCGCCCACAGCGCCGACACTTGCGGGAAAGTTCGAGCCCTGCGAGACGAGTGTCAACTGCGTCGGATCGACCTCGGTAATCGTGCCGGGGTTGACGACGGCCGGCACGGACTTGACGAGCCATTCGCAGTCGTAGCTCGTGCCGGTGCCTCCAATCACGATATAGTCTCCCGCGATGAAGGGATGAGGCTGCTGAGTCGTGACTACGGGATTTTGGCCGAAACCGCAGGTAATTGAAGCAATCAAACTGCACTGCGGAACTAGCAGGTTACGGAACTTGGCGATATAGCGGTTGCCGCTCTTCGTTAGCGCCTGGTCGCTTGCATTCCACGAGCCCGGCAGGATGTGGCTGCGGCTAAAAGTAAAGACGCTTGACCGCGGCATGTCGATCGAGACGCCGATCTTCCCGGCATACTCGGTTGCGTAGCCGCGGCAGCTCTGCAGCAGCTTCTCGGCGCAGGCCTGCAAACTGGTCTGAGAGGTAAAAGAAGAGCTATTCTCGAAGCGCCTGCGGCCATTGGGCAAAAACTCGTTGCAGTATTGGGCCGCCGTGAAGAGTTTGCCCCAATCGAAGCGATTCGCCGCGGCCGCCGTGAGCGCATCCGGACCGGTTGTCGCGCTGAGCGCGTAATCGGGCATCACCTTGCGGCGCAGCATCAGATCCACAAATTGCCAGATCGGATTTGTCGTGAAGGCATAGCCTTGCTGATTGCCCTGGTCGTCGAAGATGCGGCATTTGATGCCGCGCCAGAGGCCGATCGGCGCGATGTCTGTCCAGTTATTCGGATCGCTGCCGTTGTCGCTGACTTGGTTCTGAATGGGCTGTTTCCGCAGGATGCCGTAATAGGCGATGCGCGACCAGCAGAGCTGCTGGATCGCCGGCGGAAAGAGCGGCCACATCTTATCCATACCCTGATCGGGACCGACCGAAGAAGGCGAAACGGCCGCGCCGAGCGGAGCATCGCAGCCCGAGTGAAAGTTGAAGACGAAGCCGGCCGCCGGATTGTCGATGCCGGCGAGCTGCGTCAGGCCAGCGTACTTATCGGCGAACTTCGTCGGCGGCGTGTTGCCGCCCTTCCAAACCAGGGCATCGTTGATCCATAGCTCGATGCAGCCATCCCACTCGCCATGGCCCAGCAGCCAGTAGCCCACGCGCGAATACTCGATGATCGAGTTGCCCGTATTTTGCAGCATGTAATAAGCCGCGCGCTTCCCGGTCGCCCACACGTATCCATAGCTGAGAGGGATTGGGGTTCCCTGCGTCTCGCTGGCCGAGCTGGTGGGCGTTGTGGGCGCGTTGGGCATCAGATCACCCGCCTGCGGATCATCTGGTTTTGCGCGACCACAGCCTCATTCTCGCCGTAGTTCTTCTCGTAGTTATTCGAGACGATCATGATGCGGTTGGGCTGCTGACAAGTCTGGTAGTTATAGTTGCATTCGGTCGATCCAGCCGCACCGCAGCGCGGGCCGCCCCATTGGAGCTGACAGGTCTCGCAATAGATTTCGAGCGGCGTGTCTTCCTGCGCAGGGTCGATGGTTTGCTTGCCGGTGAGAGTCAGCGTGTCCACGCCGACGTCGGCGACCTTCAGCGTGCCATGCACCTCGATCCACGCGGCCTCGGCATCGGCCTGCCAGCACCTATAAACAAACTCGGCGCCCTCGAAGGCGCTCGCCCGCAGCAGCTTCTCAGTATCGCGGCTCAGCGAGTCGCCGCTAAGGTTCTGAATGACAAAAGACCCGACATCAGTCTGCAGCGAGCGATGGAAAATCAACTGCGGGACGCTCAGCAGCCACGGCTTCCAGTCACCCGGTAAAAGCGAATAACCGTCAGACGCGTTCGATGTCTGAGAGAGGTCGAAGGCGTCGATATGGAAATAGATCAGCACACCCACGCCGCTGAAAAAGGCCTCCCCCTGGTCGGTGCCATTCGACGAAGAAATTTCCCCGGTGATTGTCATGTCCTCGATATCGGCGCCTGAAGGAAGATGGCCGACAATCTGGCCGCTAAAGCTTGAACCGATCGGGCCGCCGTTATCGACAGGGCCGTAGATAACCGGACTTGAGCCAAGGGGAAGCGTATCGTAAATCGACCAATAAGCGTTGCCAGAGAGAACGGCTGAACAAACGCTGATCATCGCATCGATCACAGCTCCTGGAGGCAGCTTCGGCATGTGAAAGCCGCCCCAGTTGATTTGCGCTCCGCCGAGTCCAAGGCCTCCGTGACGATAAAAAACACTTCCTCCGGAGAGCGTGGGGCTGGCCGATGCATCGCTTGGCGATTGGCCCGGATGCAAGCCAAGGATGGCGACGGCCGTCGTCGGCGCAGAAAAAAGCACGAGTTGCCCGGACGACGAAGCAACGGGAAGCGGGACGGTCGGCGGCACTCCGAACTGGCTGGCCATGATGACCGACGGCCAAACGCCTTCGCGATCGGCCCATAGATAGAGGTTACCGTTCACATCGAGCACTTCGAGCAGGTTCGCCGGCGGAAGGCCGGTGTGCGCGCCGCCGGTGGCTTTGAGGGATGGAGGATAAGAGATCATCTCATCACCTCCAGCGCGTACCAGCTCACGTTTGTCGCGGTGGACGAGGAGTTCTTCGTCGCGTCGCAGATCACCTTGACGCGATGGAAGTCAAGCGGGATAGCGGCATTGGCATAGACGATCTGCGGCCCGATGTCGGTCGCGTTATAGCAATCGACCGTCTCGATCAGCACGCCGTCGAGATAGAGATTGCACTGGCCAAATGCGGGGCCTTTGAGCAGGTAAAGCCTGAAGCCGTAACCGCGGTACTCGTATTGCGCCCAATCGCCTGCCGTGCCGGGATTGTCCATCGTTAGGTAAGCGGTGCCAACCGTCGCGAGCGAAACGTGTTCGGTGCCCTGCGCACCGGCGACGGATACGCGCGCGGTCTGCGACCAGGCGTTCGTTGCGCTCGACGTCGCCAGCTTCTGATCGCTAAAGTCGTTGGTGATAAAAAATGCGATCGCATCGTTCAGCCAATCACTCGGATACGAGACCATCGTCTGCTGCGGGATCTCTTCGAAAGTGACGTTCTGCACGTCCCACTTATTGTTTGCGGTGATCGTCGGAACGATCTCGGTTGTGAAGCGGCCGACGTAGTGGCGTCCTCCACCATCCCAGTCCACGATGGTGAAGAAGCCGTCTTCGTACTGCTCGTAGTAGCGCTTGAGGCGCTGCACGCATGCCCATGTGCGGCCGAGCCAGGAGAAATTGAAGGTGTGGCCGGTGTTTTGCGTCTCGCGCGTCCAGGGCACGCCGCCGATGGGTTTCTTGTTGAGCTTCGTCGTCGGCCGCTTGCGCGTGAAGCCGTAGCTGGGGTTCATCGAGTCGCCCAGCGTAGCATCCCAGCCCGCGGTCGGATTGAGAATATCGCTCGCCGGCATCAGTTCAACCCCGCGCCAGAGTTCTCGCCGCGCGCGTCGTTGGTCGCGCTGAGAATATGGTGTTTGTACTTGTCAAGGAACTGGGCGACGCCCTGGGCGTCGATCGCGTGCACGTTCATGTTGAGGTTGCGATCGCCGCCGAAGCTGCCGCGCGCCGAGCTGCTCTGCATCGTGGCCTTGTATGCGGCATGCGTCTGGCGGATGCGCTGATTTTCATCTGCCGTCATCACCGTCTCGCCCTGGTGCAGTTGGTAGAGGGCTGTGCGGGGAACGTAGTTGGTGCCCACAGCATAACGGGCCGAGCTGGCTGTGTAGTTGCTGCGCCCGCTCTTCTCTTGCGCGGTCAGGCTCGCCATCGCCTGTTTGATCTCGGGGTCGATGTGCTCGCGGCGGTAGTTGCGCGCGCCGTAACCGAGCGCGCTCATTGTCTTCATCGCTTCCGACTGCAGGCTCTCCATGTCCGCGTAGGCCGAGGAGTAGTCCATTTCGCCATGCTCGTAGCTCGCTTGATCGTTGGCCAGCCGCGGCCGCACCGTCTTGATGTCGTAGGTGTGGGCTTTGTCTTTCGCGCCGAAGCCCATATAGCCCATGATGCCGCCCAGCACTGCGCCCATCGGCCCGGCAAACTGCGCGCCGGCCATCGCGCCTTTCACGGCTCCTCCAACGCCGCCCGAGCCCTCATAGGCCGAGTACAAGCCCAGCGCGCCCGATCCGATGCTGCCAAACGTGCCATTCGAAAGATCCGCTTGGCCGGAGCCGACCTGGGATGAGCCTAGATTGATCGAGCCATCGCCTCCCGAAGCGCCGCCGGTGGCCGACATCGATGCGGCCGATCCGCCAGATGCTCCGCCCGCTCCGAAAGCCGCCGCGGCAGTGCTGGCATTATTTGAGAAGTAACTGAAGAGTCCGCCACTAATCTTCGCGGCGTTTCCCGGTCCGCCCGCGCCGCTCGTGCCGGGAAGGGGCGCTCCAAATTCGTCTGTCGGGGCGCCGCCCGCGCCCCCCGATGCACCGCTCGATCCGGGAGTAAACAGCGAAGTGGATCCGGATCCGCCAGACCATCCACCGCCGCCAGTCGACGCACCCGCGACGCCGCCGGAGATTCCAGCGCCGGAAATCATCGCGCTGCCGATGTGGATGGTGGCCGAGGCGACGGAGAATGTTCCAGCTTGCGTGTGTGTCATGCCGCCCGGACGCTCAGCCATTGCATCGGCGTTCTTCTTTGAAGGGCCGAGACCGATGCGGCTCATAAGACCGCTAACGCCGCCCTGGTGCCCCTCCTGGCCGTTCCCGCCGACGCCGAAGCGCTGCATCAGCGACGCCGCGGCCTCGCCTGCGGCCTTGTCGCCTAGCTTGGCCAAGTACTGCTTCGGATGCTCCATGCCCTCGAAGAAGTCGGTGAACTGGTGCGCCATCTTCTCGCGCGCTTCCTTCGAGGGCTCGACCATCTGAGCGTTGGCCTCTTGCTGCGCCGCGATCACGCGCCGGTTGTAGTCATCTTGCGAGATCTGCTGCGCCTGCAGCTCTTCGAAATACATCCGCTTGCGCTCTTCGAGTTCGGCCTGGATTGCGGACGTCTTTTGCTTTTCCGCTGAGTAAAATTTCATGCGCGCTTCGGTCTCGATCTTTTGCGTTTCGTCGGCGTTCCTGCGCGCCAATTCTGACTCGGAGGCCTGTTCGCCCGTGAGAATCGAGCCGCGGCCTTTCTGCAACTGGGCTGAACCGGCGGCGTAGGCCGCAGCGCCGCCCGGAGTCGAGCGATCCATATGTCCATAGGTCTCGTCGAACTTCTTCTGCAACGCATCCAGTTCTCTTGTTGCGTCGGCGCGGATGCGAGCGAAGCCTTGCACCTGGTGCGCTGCGCTTGCGTCGGCCAACGCGTCGATCTCTTGAGAGAAGCTGCGCTGCTCGGCGGCGATCTGAGCGTTGGTCTCATTGTTCGCCGCCTCTTTTTGGATTTGCTTGTTAGCCCAATCGAGATCGGGGTTAGTCTCGATCTCGGCGATGCGATTTGCACCTTCGCCTTGGATTTTCTGAATGCCAGTCATGCCGGCAAGTCTCGATTGGCGCGCGATTTTATCGGTCTGCCGATCTTCCTCGGCGAGCCACTTCATCTCTTCGGCGTGAAACTTGGCGTGAACGGCCGAGCGCGCGGCCGTCGAATCCATATCCTTGAACTTCAGCTCGTCAAGTGCGGCTTTTTCTCTCGCCTCCCAGAGCGCGATACCATGCAGATTCGCTTCGAGTGCCTCCTCGCGCATGTGGGCAAGTTCTTGTCCCTGCTCGCGGCGGAGGTTGTAAAGCTCGGCTTCGGCGCGTTCGTCGGCCATCCTATCTTTCACGCCGTACGTTGAGGCCCCTGAGCTTTTCGAGATCATGTTTCCATACATGCCTTCGCGGTTGGCGTCGAAGCGCAAATTCTCCGCATCGAGAGAGTGCTGCTTCTCCTTCTCCGCGGTGATCTTCTGCTCGCCACGGAGCCGGGCGTCACCGGCATGAGCAAGTTCAATTGCGTCTATCTTGGCTTGGTGGTCCTGCTCGGGCTTGCGCTCCCTTTCCAGCTTGTCTTGCGCCTTTTGCGCTTCCACTGCCTGCTGTTTGAGATCGTGAGCGACGCCGCGCTGAAGATACGACTGTACTAATCCGCCGCCTGGGACGAGCCCTAATGCGGCATTGCTCCAGGTGATTGGGTTCGCGTGCGCGGCTTTCTCGGATTCCTCATTAAAGTAGCGAACAGCCTCCTTGGCCGCGTTGATGCGTTGGATGGTGGTCTCGATCGAGCGCGTGTTGCCGAAGTCTTCTTCCTGACTTTTCTGGACCTCGGCCGCGTAGTCCTTCGCCGCTTTGGTCAGCGAGAGATGTTCGTTCCACAGCTTCTCAGCTCCCTTGATGAGCTGCTCAAAAACCATGGCGCCGATCTGAATTGCGCCTAGCCCGATCATCGCGCTGCCGATCCCCTTGAGCGCCGCGGCCACCGCTGGGCTGCTTGAGATCACCTTTTGCATCGCGCGAGGGATGTGCACGCCGATTTCTTCGCTCAGGAGTCGAACCTGCTCGCGGCTAGATAGCGCATCTTTGCCAATCTGCGGAATGTTCTTTTTGCTGTGCTGGCCGAGCTGATCGAGATGAGTGTTCAGCTTTTGCAAAGTGGCATCGAGCGAGTTGGTGCTTGCCGCCGAGCCTTTCACCGCGGCGTCAAACGCACGAACGCCGGAGACTGCGCCCTTCTCGTCGACCATCAGCTCAATTTGTACCGACGTGGCCATTATTGAATCGACTCCATGCACTCTCTGCAGCGCAGCGCGTGAACTTCGTTGGGCATTCCGCAGTGCGGGCAGGGCGGATGTTCGGCCTGGAACTTGTTGCGCTCGCGCTTGAGCACCATCAGCGCCTCCACTTCGATAGCAGCCAGCGGCAGATCCACAATTTCAAGCACGCGTTCAAGCCAGCACAGATAATTGATCCACGCAAAAGCCCCGTCAGGCGCGGATCGAATCGGCTTTCCTTCCACCGAGTAAAGGCTTGCCCGCGCCTTCTCCCGGTCCTCAGGCCTCGTGTCTTTCAAGATCCGCTCCGCCTCCGGAGCCACGAAGCCTTCCAAAAAGAACTCGGCCGCCGCGCGGCGGAGCATCGCCAGATCGCGCATGGCAATCCCCGCTATTCGATCGTGATCTCGTCGCCCTGCTCAAAAAGTTCCAGCGCGGCGGCTGCCTTGTGCGCGCCATCCATCTCGCGCCTGATCTCTTCAACGCTCGCGAGCGCCGTGCCGTCGACCAAGTAGCCCTCGACCGACTCGATCAGATCGTCGTAGATCTTCATCGCGATCGCCTGGCGCGAGGGGTATGTCGTCACGCCGCCGTCGGCAGTGGCGCTGACCCGCGTCCGGGCGCTTTCGAAGTTGAAGCGCTTTAGGTGCTCGATGCCCGGCTGGCGGAAACGGTGAATTAGGCCCGAGTACTGCATCGTTTTGCCGTCTTCGGTTGCGCCCCAGTTGGCATCGAGCGAGATCTCCACCAGCTCGCCCAGCGCCGGCGCGTCTTCCTTGCGCGGCGTCACCCCGACAGAGCGCAGCGCGATAGCGGCGGCGATGCGATGGCGCAGCGGAAGCGCGTTCTTCCATTCCTTCATGCCGCTCAGGTCTCCGTAACCATCCACACTTTTAAGCGTGCGGTCGACCAGTTCGAGCGCGGCCGACTCGGTCTCGAAGACCTGGTCGCGGCCTTGCTTGGTCTGGATCACCTGATTGACGATCGAGGCGAAATAGCGCTCCCAGTCCTCCATCGAAATATGGCGGAAGTGATAAGTGAAGACGCCTTTCTTTGTTCTGAAAGCAACGGTGCGCGCCGCATCGAGCGGCAGCAGCGTTTCAGATTTTTCCTGGGATACAACAGCAAGCTTGCTCATCATCGTCTCCGTGCGGCTTGAACTTGAGAAAAGCGGGGCGCGCCGAAACCGCCGGCACGCCCAGAGATCGACCTGGTTTCTAAGCGGCCGTCAGGTAGCGCGGCGCGTTATTCACGACGGTGGCTGTGCAGACCTGGCCTCCGGTGGGCTTGAGGATCGACTGCTCATCAAGCTCGACGGTATAGATCACATACTTGTCCTGCTCGCCCAGATCGGCCTTCGGGATGATGACGTTGGGATAGTCGATGGTGAGCGAGGCTGCGCCGCTGGCGATCGCGATATTCACATCGAGCAGCGTCTGTTCCATCATCCAATCGCGAACGTCGCTCGTCGTGTCGATCGCGATGACGAGCTTCAGCGCGACCTTCGGGTTGCCATAGCGCGGGAAGACGGGATAGATGCCGCCGCCGCAGCTCCGGAAGAGATCGTTGGCGTGATCGAAGGTCGCTTCCCAGCTCAGGATGCGCGGCGACATCGAGACGGCTTCGCCGGCCGGCCCCATCGAGATGGTGGCGTCGGAGCCATAGAGATATTGCACCGTGGGTAGGGCGGGCAGCGCAACCATCGCCCCATCGGCATAGCGGCCGGTGCCGATGAAGCTGGCCTTTGCCATCACCGAGCCCTTGTCGGTACCGCTCAAGACAACCTTGGTGCACGACATGTCCTGGAACTTCCGCTTGAGCCCAGGCGCGTCTTCGCCGTAGATGTTGGTTACCTGCGCAGGGGCACCCGTGTCCATCCAGGTGAGAATATGCGCGTAGGGACCGGCCGCCGCGAGATCGGCGAGATTCGAACCGACGATCGTCGGAGCTCCCGCGTCGCCATTGGTGGCGGCGAAGGTCATCGACGTGCCAGGCCCGCTGAGCGTGGCCGTGATGCCATAGCTCGCGTAGGTCACGTTGATGGCGTGCAGCAGATGAGCGAGCGTGTCGGTTGCGCCAGGCGTTCCGAGGGCGATGCTGTAGGGGGTGACGCCGTCGCCTTCTACGCCCGAGAGCGTGCCCGAGAGCAAATCGCCGGCGTTAAGCACCGTCAGCGTGCCGGCGAGCGAGGCCAGCACCGGTGTCGAGAGCGGAGTGATCGACTCGGAGCCCATCACCATCGCGAGGAACCATCCGGCCAGGTAATCGTCGAGGCGTGAGTTGATCTCACCCGAGCTGCTCTGCGCGATCAGCCGCGATTCGGTGGCGAAGGATGTTCCCTTGCCTGCGTAGGCAAGGTCTGATTCCTTTTCCAGGGCAATCTGGAAAAAGCCGCTGGTCTCGGGCCGCATCCGGTAGGTGAGAAGCGCGTCGGCCATGGTCTCGGCAAGCGTGGCCTGCAGGCTGCCGCCGACGATAATGTTGCGCAGGATCGAACGTTGTGTCGTGAAACTGGTGGGCATGATGACTCCTTTTAGTTGAGCGGAAACTCTTCAAACGTGTGAACGATGCGGGCAGTGTGGCAGAGCACATTGCCGAAGAAAACCAGCTTGTTGCCCTCGACCTGCGGAGGGCCCGACCAATCGAAGCCGCCAAAGTGGCGCGCGGAATAAGGACCGAAGGCAGAGCAGATCGCCTCGACCGTCGTCTCCCACGGCACAGAACTCACACCATCCTTGAAAGCAAAGTAGCCGGTCATGACAATCTGGTGGATGCGCCCATAAGCCTGCATCTCTTTGTCTCTGGCTGAGGTTGCATCGCGGTGAACCATCCAGGTGTTGACGACCGGGGCACTCGGATCTGTCGTCGCATCCACAAAAAGCGCTTTGAACTGCGCATCGTCGTTCGCGAAGCGGATCTGATCGTAGACGTTGGGGCCGACGCCGGCGACGGTCTTCAGCAAGTCATAAGCGGCGGCGATGGCGAGCTGGACGGACATCAGGCCCTCCCTGCGAAGCCATGCGCCGCGAAGGCGAGAGCTAGCTCGTGTTCCATGGCCGGCGTCACCATCGGCTCGATCGCTTCCAAAGCTCGCGAAAACATCTCGTGCCCCTGTGTGCCTTTTTTGGAGATGTTCTTCGCGATTGCGAAAGCGATGCCCAGCGCCTGTTTCTCGTCTTCGACGCCAAACTTCTTCTGCACCCAAGCCAGCAGCGCCGATGCCGGCGGCATATGCGGCCGCGCGCCCGTCTCGACCGGAGCTGCGTAAACGTCCGCGCCGACGTTGGGCGAAACCCCGATGATCTCTCGGCATATCGAGGCCTCGCGCACGAAGTTTGAGACGACGCTTGCGGCCAGGTTGCCAAAGGCGACGGCCGGAGGCAGCGCACCATAGGGCGTGCGGATATTCTCTTGCACAATCTCCGCGCCTTTAACTCCGAGCGCCTCGAGGCCGGCCTGCGTGCCCTCTGCGACAGCCGATTGCATCGCGGGTTCAAGCCCCTCAACTCCCCGGATTTTCGCGGACCAACTCATCGCGAGTACTTTCCGTGGACAAGCCGGTCCACGCCGGAGTTCTGTTCGAGGTATTGGTTGCCGAGCGAGAAAGCCGGGCCGGTGTCGGCCTCCATCGCGCCCTCCTCGATGCCCATGTGGTTGTAGTAGCGCTTGCGCAGCGACGCCGCGACCTTGAGCATCTCGGCCGACTTCGAGCGATATTGCACCACGTCGGCCTGCAGCGTCGAGTCGCCCGTGCCGACATAGAAGCTCGCCAGCCGCTCAGCCGCGAGGCTGGCGGCAAAATCCACGACGGCATAGAAATCTTTGTCGGGCACTGTCGAACCGTCCGGCAGATGGCGCGCCGACCAGGTCGAGCGAACGAAGACTCCGGGCTGCGGGGAGTCAAAGTCGATGAGGATCTGCGTCGCCTGCCCCGGAGTGCGGTAGACGCGGAAGTCCGAATCGAGAATGAGTTGAGGCGGCTGCTGGCCGATCGGGAACTCGAGCTGGGAGATCACGCTGAAGTCCGGCTCGAAGACCGGCAGATCGTCGCCAGTGCCCGGCGCGACCGGCAGCGGAATCAGGTTTGTGCCATTGCCCTCGATGTCGCTCACGATCCACAGCGGTGAGTCGGCCGAGTAGCGCTGGATGATCGCCCGCTTGACAAACGCCGGATACGCGGTGCCCGATGGCCCTCCGAGATGGTTCGCATCGTCGGAGAGTACGTTCGGGATCTCGCTGCAAAAGTCGGCAATGGCGTAAGGAAACGGCATAATCCAGCTTTCAGAGATCAGGGTTCAGAAATCGGTTGTCGGTGACCAAAGACCAGAGACCAGGGCCGATCCCTGATCCCTAGTCCCTGATCGCTGCCTTTAGATGTCGACTTCGACGATGTCGAGAACGACGAAGCCCTGCTTCGGCGTGGTTGTGGCCGGCACGGAGGCGATGTCGATTGTCACCGTATCGCCCGCGTTAAGGCGCGCTCCGCCGGGGTAGTTGTTGGAGCCCGCGGTGATGACAGTCGAAACCGACTTGCCGGCAGCGGCTCCGGCGATCGAGAGGCTGTTGGCAGCGTTGACGGCCGTACCGTTGACTTTGACATTCACGTTGGTCGCGCCGGCACCGGTACCGGTGTCGCTGAGGCAGAGCTGCGCGCCGGCGATGCGCTGCGGACGCGGCGAAACGTAAGTTGCCACGCCGTTAGCCGCGGCCAGCCCATTAACGAATGTGTCCGGCGTCCCCGAGGTAAAGGTAGACGCCGTCGGCAACGGCAGAGTGAGAGTGCTTCTACGGAAGCTGTCCTGCATGGTTTCGCTCCTATTGCTGGATCGCCGGACCGGATTGCTCCGGCCCGGCGGCCGTGGCTGCATTCACCTGCAGCGGGTGCGTGAGGCAATCGCGCCGGCAGGTTACCTAGCCGGCTACGACGTTCTTGCCCACGCCGCGGAAGTCGATGATCGCGCCGTTGAAGACCATCTTCACCTTGTACTGCAGTTCGTCTTGCGTGAACTGAGTGCCGATGGTGGGCTGGTTGGCCAAGAAGATCTGCGGATTTTCGATGCCGTCGAGGAAGCCCATCTCAAGGAACGGAGCGTTGTTCTGATTCGTCCCGTAGTACCAGTCGTTCGTGTCAGTGAGCTTTTCGTTGACGTAGATCCGCTCGTTGTTGGCTCCGAAGCGCTGGAAGAACGCGTTCGAGCCGGCGGTGTTGGTTTGGTTGATCTGGCGCGCGGTGGCCGCGAGCTGCGGGGGCACCATCAGCCAGTCGAGCGGCAATCCGAGTGGTTCGCCCGAATCCTTCTCGGTCTGAGTCAGTAGCGAGATCTCAGCCGAGATCAGCGAGTCCTGAGAGAGAGCCGCGCTGCCCAGGTTGTTATGCCCGGAGGCAAACCACGCCACGCTGTCGGCCGAGTAGTTCGGATTGTTGACGAAGAACGAAGTGATGTAGTTCTTCAGCGTCCAGCGGCCGGCGCGCGCCAGGCGGCCGGGGAAGCGGGCGATCGCTCCGAGATCGTCGTTGCGGATCGTCTCCTCTGAGATCGAGAGCATCGCGCCACGCTTCTGAAGCTGATAGGTCACCAGCTCGTCAGTGGGCCGTGCGATCTCCAGATAACTCTGAGTCCCCTGGCCGGTATTACCCGAGTCGCCCAGGCCGCCCTCGCCCACGATCGGCAGCTCGCCGAAATAACCCTCGCGGACGCGGTCCTGGATCTTGTAGTCGCTGATCGACTGCTTGGTGTAGAGGTTCGAGAGGCCGTCAAGCGCCAGCTCAGCCCAATCCTGCAGCAGCCTCTTGGTCATCGAGTTGAGCAGGATATTCGGGAAATCCGCGCTCAACACGGCTTCGGCGGTGGTCATGCGCTGGCCAGAGAAGCCGCCGCCGCCGGTCAGCTTCGACAGATCAAAGTCGCCGGTAATGGTCGTATAGGCCTCGCGCAGGCTGCGGAATGCGGGAACGCCCTTGCCTGCCGAATCCTTGACGCCGATCGCGGCTTCCATCGCCAGGCACATCTTGTCGGCCGAGTCGAGCGTTATGCCCGAGCGGACAACCAGGCGGCCGACGCTTTCAAATGCAGCAAAAGCGGTACGAACGCCGGCGATCTCCGCATCGATCTTCGCCTGCGGCAGATCGGCCTCGGAGGTGAGCATCGTCTCCAGGTGCGTGCGCGCCAAATCCTGCGCCGGCTTTGCAAGCTTCGACGCGGCCAGCGAGGTCTCGATGCGGTTGCGGCTCTGGATGCGGTGAGCCTCGGTGAGCGTGGCCTGCGCGGCTTCGGCGGTGACGGCTGCGGCTGCGGGCGCGGGGGCTTCGGTGAGAGCCGTGGTGACGGTGTCGAGGAAGGCTGGATAGTCGGCCTCGGCGCAGTTGGCAAATTTCAAGCTCAGCTCGGCGCAGCGCGCGGCATTTTTTTGCCGAAGCGCTTCGAGCAATTGAAGAATGGACTTCTTCATCGAAGTGGCTCCTTCGGCGGCGAGGCGCTCTGCGCTGCCGCGGTTTGGGCGATTGGGCGCAATCGCGGTGGCTGCTGCGTTGACGGCGCTTAGCTGCGCCGCTGATACGTCGTTGGTCACGGCGGCCGCGGCGGTGAGAAACTCGCCGCCCGCGCCTCCGCGAGCGCAAAGATCCACGCTGTAAAGACTGCCGAGCGCTTCCGCGACCAGGCATTGCTTACCCTCGATCACGCCCGGCTTATAGCCGACCGCGGCCAGCATCGAGATGCCAAAGAGGTTCAGCTTCTTCGCCGTCCGCGCCTCATTGAGACGCGAGCGGAGATCGGACTCGGCCGAGAAGAGATTCACGTAGCCGGTGGCGCGGCCGCTCTCGACCTGAGCCCCGTCGATCCAGCCGGCGATGCGCTCCGGCTGCGTTGCGCCAGTCGGATCGGGGCCGCGCTGATCGGGATGCTTGCGCCCGAAAGGCTTGCCGCTGGCCGCTTCGGCAACGAGCGAGACAAATTGCTGCGGATAATAATGCGGTAGCGCGGCGCCGTTCACCGAACCGGTGCCCCAGCCAGGCTTGAGGATCGTGATCTTGAACTTGTTGGGGTCGGCCGTCGTAGCATCGGCTTCCGCGGCGGTCTCAAACTCGCAGCTCTCAGCCACCGGCACATACGCCGTGGTCACTTCCTGCGCATCGCCGAAGTTAACCTCATCGCCGTCGATCTCATAGGGAATGCGGTAAAGCTTCGACTCGGGGCCGCGCGCGATCAGATAATTGTCAAAGGTCTCGAAGAGATAGAAGCGCTGGCAGCCGGCGCCGTCCAGGCCAAACTGCTCGCGCAGCTCGCCGTTGATCAGGTTCTGGCGCTCGTCAAGCGAGATGTCGGCCTCTGCAGAAACGTATTCCTTTTGGAAGCCGCTGGCATCGATCCCCATCCGCTTTGCGATACGCACGAGCTTTTTCGCCATCGCCTTCTTCTTCCCGTCCGGAATGACCTTGTCCTGATCGAAGCGCGCCATGCCGTCGCGGACGTGGCCCTCGTCGGCTACGCAGATACTCCAGGTCGAAATGTCATCGGGGTCGCCGACATACAGAAAGTCGGAGGCAGGGTATTCCTTGCCGCCGACCGACTTTGTCTTCGCGGCCTCGGCCGCGAGCATGAACAAGAGAGAGTGATCCATTTCAATCTCCATTCTCGCCACCCCCGCTTCCCGCGCAGTGTTGAGCGCGAGAAGCGTGAGAAGCTGCCATAGATGCGGTTATTGCGCAGCCTTGGCCGTGACGGCGGCGATCAGATCTTCCTTCTTTGCGGCCGGATCGAGCGTCAGCCCGTGAACCTCAGCCGCATGCGAAACGATCTGCGCCTTCGTCATTCCGGTGAGATCGACGGGCGCGGCTGCGGCGGCCTGTGCGGGCTCTTCGAACGGGAACTTGTATTTGCGCCCGTCCGTCGTGACGCAGAACTTGACCTGCTCGCCCTTCTCCTGGCGCGTTCCGCGCAGCAACACCTGCCACGGCTCGAGCGCGTCGATGTCGGCTGCGGTTTTGGGGGCGGGAACACTCAAGAGCGCATTCGCAGCTTTCAGCGCAATCACACGCTGTGCGCGCTCATTCCCTGGCTGATCGACCTGAGCTTGCGCGAGGGCCTTGAGGTAGAGCCCCTTCCATTGCAGTTTGGCCGCTGCCGACAGATGCGCTGGCGGTGCGGGCGTGACGACGGCCGGGGCCATCTTCGATGAGACTAAGGACGATGTGGACATGGCGTTCTCCTTTATGCTGCGCGTTCGACCGAGATGCCATAGCTCTTCAGCAGTTGGCGCTCCTGATCGGTTGGTTTTAGCTGCTCGTCGCTCAGGTAGGGTTGCACCAGGCAATGGCAGTTGATCGTGTTCTCCGGCGATCCCGATGGATCGCGAGGATATTGAAGCTCTTCACCTTCGACGATGAACGGATCGCCGGGCTTCTGCACCTGGCCGTCGGCCAATAGATGCGAGACGCGCGGAACCCTCGCGACAGGGATATGCAGCCAGCGCTTCGCCAGGCCTGGGTGATGCGGCGCCAGGTCGTTGATGCGCGCAACCGAGGCCAGCGACTGCACGCGCATGATTTCGTTCGTCGCGATCGACATCGCGCGCTCGCCCACCTGGCTGAAGAGCCCGGAGAACTCGCCGCCTTCGAGCGTGCGGCCGATCTGCTCGACGAGCTGCTGCAGGTTGCTGCCGCCGAGAGCCGCTCGCTGAATCGCGGCATTGATCCGCGCGCTCATATCATGAGTCAAGCCGGTGATGAGATCGGCCGTGTAACCCTGCACAACCTGCAGCAGCGCGCGATCGATGACCGGCTGCACCATCAGCGATCCGGTACCGGCCGAGATCGTTGCGTCGACCTGAAGGGCCGTCTGACGGTACGTCTTGTCTTCGAAATCCGAGATCTGGCTCGCGGCCTGCTGCGCAAACTCCTGCATCACGCGGTCAATCTGTGCCTTGAGCGCGTGCAGCCTAGCCGCGTTATAGCTCTCTGGATTGCTGCGCGCGACGTCGGCCATGATCTCGCGGTTGGCATCGTCGAGCAGCTTGACAATCCTTCGGCGCGCCTCAGGCGTCAGAGCCTCGGCCTGCTTTGTGAGCAGGTCGAGCTGCTGAGCGTAAGCCTGTGCGCGCGTGTCCGCCATCTAGGTCCTTTCCGGGCTGGTTACTGCACTAGCGTCTTCGCTTCATCCGCGTCGAGCAGATCATCATCCGGGCCTTTGCCCGCTTCCTCTTTCGCGTTCGGCTGCGCGATCGGCGTCTTGCCGAGCTGCTTAAGCGCGCCGGCGAGCTGCGACTGCGGAAAGAACTGATCCTGCTGCTTCGCGGCTCGATCCTGTTTTTCCTGCTGCGCGTTTTCGTACTCCTCCTGGCTGTCCTCGATGTCCACGCCAATTTCGCCCAGGAGCGTATGGAAGGCCCTCGCCGCAGTCACCCCGGTGACCCATCCTTCCTGCTGGCCTACCTGCAACGCCTGGGCAGCTCCGGTTAGCGTCTGCGCGCCTTTTTCCATATCCTTGACGGCGATCTCCGGGAACTCGATCGTGAAACCCAGGTCGATATTTTGTGGGAGTACTCCGGAGCGCTGCGCGCAATCCAGTACGAAATTAAGCACGGCCTTGATGCAGCGCGACATCAGGTTCTGCCGCTTCTGGATCTTCTTCGTGAAGGGCGCATTCATTTCGAGAGCTGAGGCGCGATTGGCGTCGTCGCCGTCGCCCATCAGCACGGGAGGAATCCCCGCGCCGCCCAGGCCGTATTTCTTGACCATGCCGGCGCCCTCGGCCATATCCTGGCCCTTGAAGTCCGGCGTCTGCGCCTCGATCTTCACCTGCTCGT